>URQS01000027.1 GCA_900550035.1 uncultured Prevotella sp.
GATTGGAATCTTGTTGCATCCGGAACCAGAATTACCGCTGATTTCGGAGCTTTTTTAAAAGAATTATCTTGGTATTCATGCCGTGAGCATCAAGAGCGTTGCAGAGTTTACACATTTGAAGGCAAATATCCTAAATGACTACTACAAGAACCACCTGAACGGATTTCACTCATGGAGTCAGAAAAAACATTCAGAGGAGTTCACCCTTTACGCCTGCAATCTCGGTGACCACCTTGCCATAGACGACCTTCACTGAACAATGGAGAATTGTACACAATTGTGACTAACAAGGACGACACGGAAGGAATGGTACGCTATTAGCAATGGTAAAGGGAATGGAATCGGACTTCATAATCAAGAAGTTACAGCATTTTCCTGCCGGCAAACGTGCAATGGTCAAGTCCGTTACCATGGACATGTCCAACTCTATGTATAAGATAGTACGTAAGTGTTTTCTCAATGCAGAGCAGATCGTTGACAGGTTCCATGTGCAGAAGCTAATGTATGATGCTCTTCAGGACTTACGTATAAAACACCGTTGGGAAGTGATGGCAGAGGACAACCGTATGCGTACTTTGTACAAAGAGAAAGGGCTTGAGTACAGACCTGAAATATTGAACTGTGAAGACACCCTTAAGCAGCTTATGGTAAGATGCCGCAGGTTGCTTGTAAGAAAGCCTAATGACTGGACCGAATCACAGGCAGAAAGAGCCAAGGTCCTATTTTGTCGATTTCCGGATATGAAAGAGTTCTATTATCTTGCTTTAAGATTGGGTAAGATATATTCGGATTACGATAACAAGGATGTGGCGCGTCATAAACTCGCATTATGATTTAATCAAGTTGAGCAATGAAACTGTGAAGAGTTTAACACAGTCTTCAGAAGGTTTCAAAACCATTATGACAGAATACTGAATTTCTTCAATGACAAAAAAACTAATGCCAGTGCAGAATCATTCAACTGCAAACTAAAAACATTCAGACCTGAATTTAGAGGAGTGAATGTGAAATTCTATCTTTATAGAGTAAAACAGCTATTTGCATAAAGAAATGCAGATTGTTAAAAACACAACAATATTATTTGATTCTTTATCGAGTGGGCCCGTATCTGCGATGCTTGTATATATCCCTATTAGAATTTATCGGAATTTGCATCATTAGACAATGCTCATGCCGAGTATATAAAAAGAGACTAAGTCGGTGTTAGACTTAGTCTCCTATCCTATATTATTGCTATAGGAAATTCGTTTTGGTAAGGCTTATTTCACCTTCTCAACGATGGCCTTGAAAGCCTCAGGGTTGTTGACAGCGAGGTCAGCTAGCACCTTGCGGTTGATCTCGATGCCTGCCTTGTGCAGAGCGCCCATGAGAGTAGAGTAGCTCATGTTCTCAAGACGAGCTGCAGCGTTGATACGCTGGATCCACAGAGCGCGGAAGTTGCGCTTCTTGTTGCGGCGGTCACGATATGCGTATGTGAGACCCTTCTCCCAGGTATTCTTGGCTACTGTCCAAACATTCTTGCGTGCACCATAGTAACCCTTGGTGAGTTTTAGGATTCTTGTTCTCTTTGCTTTAGAAGCAACATGATTGACTGATCTTGGCATAGTTTCTTTTTTCCTTTAAATGTTTGACTAATTAAATTAACGGAGGCAGAGCAAGTCGCGAACCTGCTTCAGGTTTGAACGATCTACGATAGTCTCACCAAGGAGATTTCTCTTCTGCTTCTTTGTCTTCTTAGTCAGGATGTGACTGTGGAAAGCGTGATGACGCTTAATCTTACCTGTTCCGGTAAAGCGGAATCTCTTCTTTGCACCGGAGTTAGTCTTAACTTTTGGCATTTTTTTGTTTGTTTAAATTGTTATTTATTTATGTGTGGCAACGCATATACCAGGGCGTTACGCACAACGTATCATGTTGTCTTTCTAATATTGGGGACGGCTTATTCCTCACCCTTGAGAGCCTTGAGGGCCTCTGCGCTCATCTTGGCGTTGGCAAGGAGTCCGCCGTTTGCCGGCATTGCATTCTCCTCGATGTCCTTGGTGGTCTTGGCTTCTGCCTCACGCTTTTCGCGGTCGAGCTTCTGCTGGCTCTTCTTCACCACGCCTGCCTTCTTCGGAGCGAGATAGAGGAACATCTTCTTGCCGTCGAGCTTAGGCAGCTGCTCTACCTTGGCGTACTCCTCCAGGTCGTTGGCAAAACGCAGCAAGAGCACTTCGCCCTGCTCCTTGAAGAGGATTGAACGGCCACGGAAGAAAACGTATGCACGTACCTTGTTGCCCTCGCTGAGGAACTCCTGCGCATGCTTGAGCTTGAAGTTGTAGTCGTGCTCATCGGTCTGAGGTCCGAAACGGATTTCCTTCACCTCAACCTTCACCTGCTTAGCTTTCATCTCCTTGGCATGTTTCTTCTGCTGATAGAGAAACTTGCTGTAGTCAATGAGACGACAAACCGGGGGCTGGGCATTGGGTGAAATCTCAACAAGGTCTACACCTTGCTCTCTCGCCATGTCCAAAGCATGACGTGTAGGCATAACAGTAGAGTTACCGTCACTTACTATACGTACTTCCCGAACGCGAATCTGCTCGTTCACGCGGTACTGGTTTTTCATTTTGTCATTCTTCATTAAACTATTTTTGATAAAGCTGTATTTAAAAGCGGGTGCAAAGTTACCCTTTTTCGGCCAATCGGCAAAATATTTATTGTATTTTTTTGCCTTTCAGCCCCAAAGTTCGGAGTTTTTAATTAATTTTGCATCATCTTCAAGCAATATTTCATACATTATTATCAAAAAAGATGATGCAATCTATATTTATGGACATTATGCCGTCGCTGCATTTCACGGGGCTTGTACTGGCTGTCGGCACGTTTCTCATCATTGGGTTGTTCCACCCTATCGTCATCAAGGTGGAGTACTATTTCGGCACTCGCCTGTGGTGGGTGTTTCTGGTTGCGGGCATCGGATTCATAGCCGCTGCCATGCTTGTGGCTAATGTCATGGTGTCGGCCCTGCTGGGCGTGGTGGGTGCCTCGTGTCTGTGGAGCATCGGCGAGATTCTGGAGCAGCGCCAGCGCGTCAAGAAGGGATGGTTTCCGATGAACCCCAAGCGAAAGGAGGAGTATGAAGACTGAACTCATCATGGTGGGCAAGACCGTTGACAAGCTCTACACCAAGGGCATCAGCGACTATCAGGAGCGCATCGGCCACTACATGCCGTTCAACATAACCGTTATACCAGCGCTCAAGAACACCAAGAGTCTGTCGGAAGACCAGCAGAAACAGGCTGAGGGCGAACTCATCCTGCGCCTTATCCAGCCGTCGGACACGGTGGTTCTGCTCGACGAGCACGGTGCCGAGCGCACGAGTATGGAAATGGCTACGTGGCTCACACACAAGCAGCAGACGGCACGCCGTCTGGTGTTCATTATCGGCGGTCCCTACGGATTCTCTGCCGACGTGTATGGCCGTGCCGACGAGAAAATCTCGCTCTCGCGCATGACGTTCTCTCACCAGATGGTACGGCTAATATTTGTTGAGCAGCTCTACCGCGCCTGCACTATAATACGCGGCGAAAGCTACCACCATGAATAATGTGGAGTGTTGAATTGTTCGCCTACGGCAATTTTGAATGTTGAATTTTGAATGTTGAGTTGGTCGCCTACGGCGATGTTGAATTGTTCAATGATGAATTGTAGGGAACAAAGCTACAATTCAAAATTCAAAAAAATCGTCATCGCAGGCACAAGCCGAGAATAATTCAAAACTCAACATTCCACATTCATCAAACCCCTAAGAGCGGCAATATCGACGGGGTGAGGAGCGACGTGAAGATGCCGTTGAGCGTGAGTCCGAGGCTGGCGTAGGCACCGTGCACCTGACTGCGGTCCATCGACGTGGCTGTACCAAGGGCGTGAGCCGCCGTGCCCATAGACAGACCCTGTGCCACGGGATTCTTGACGCGTGCGAAACCCATTGTGCGATAGCCACATACGGCACACAGCAGTCCTACAGCCACCACTACAGCAGCCGTGAGCGACGGAATGCCACCCACAGCCTTGGTCACCTCCATGGCAATGGGCGTTGTGACCGACTTGGATGCAAGCGACAGTATCACCTCGCGCGAGGCTCCCATCTCCTTGGCAATCCACACCACCGACACTACGCCTACAACACAGCCTGCCAGTTCGGAGAGAAGTATAGGTGTGAGCTGCTTCTTGATGGTGGACAGCTGCATGTAAAGGGGCACACCCAGCGCCACAACAGCCGGACGAAGCCAAAACTCAATCATGTGGCCGCCCTTGTTGTAGGTCTCGTAGCTCACACCAGTAATCTTCAGAAAGGCTATGATGCACACTATCGACACCAGTATGGGGTTCATTATCACCCAGCCTGTCAGTCGGCGCAGCAGCTTGCCTACGAAGTAAGAACCGAACGTGAGGGCTATCAGAAAAAATTCGTTTGAAAAGTATTCCATTGTTTTCGTTATCCTTTTTTATATTTATCCCCTGGGGACTTCCATCTCTCATTATCTTCCATGGCGACTTCTGTTTCTTTGTCATCGTCCATGGTCAATTCTACATCTTATCATTATCTCGCCTGGGGACTTCTATCTTAGTTTATTCCTTTGTCTCGCCCTTTATCTTGTCCTTTGCCTTGCCATAGCATTGGTGAACCCATCCTGTCACGGCAAGCACGAGCACGGTAGAGATGACCGAAGCTGCAACGATGGGCACAAACTCGGCCTTAATTACGTCGAAGTAGAGCATTACAGCCACTCCAGGCGGCACGAAGAAGAATCCGATGTTGCTGACAAGGAATTCGCTGATGCTGCGCACCCACTCAAGGCGTATTATCTTGAGCTTGAGCAAGAGCGTGAGCAGCAGCATGCCGATTATGCTCGACGGCAGGGGGATGTGGGTGAAATAGATGAGGAGTTCACCCACGGCAAGGCAACCGAAGAGGATTGCCAACTGACGAATCATCATAGTTTTCTTGGATTACAAGTGTTAATTATTCACGTTAAAACTTATGTTTAGAGACGGCAAAGGTAAGGATTTACGGCCAATGAAGCCAAAGGAATACAAATATAATACAACAGAACACAAATATAGTGACATAAATCAAATATACAGCCCATATTGGCTGACGAATAAAGGCACATAAAAACCCGTTGCGTAGTCGGAATGAACTATACAACGGGTTCTCTATATATTGGATTGAGGGCTTGATTCTACCCCATCCTATTTCTACATAACGTCTTAGTTGTTGACGCTACCGCCAACAATATCGAGCAGTTCGTTGGTAATAGCCTGCTGACGGCTCTTGTTGTACTGAAGGTTGAGCTCGCGCAGAATCTCGTCGGCATTGTCGGTAGCGGTCTGCATTGCCACCATACGGGCGGCATGCTCGCTTGCTATGCTGTCGAGCAAGGCTGTGTAGAGCATCAGGTGAAGATACTTGGGGATGAGCTGCGAGAGCACGGTGTTCATGTCGGGCTCTACGATGAAGTTGTCGTTGAGCGGACGAACGTTCTCCTCTGTCTTCTGCTCTCCTGCCGAAGCGTTCTTCTTGAGATACTCCTGCGCCTCCTTAGAGGTCACGGTAGAATTGAGGTCGCGAGTGCGGTCGCGCTTCAGCTCCTCGGTGATGTCGATAGGCAGGAAGGTCTTGCGGGTGAGAATCTGCGAACCTGCGCTCTTGAAGTGGTGGTAGACCATCTCTACGCGGTCGATCTCGCCGCTGACGAACTTCTGTCCTATCTCGCGGGCTATTTCAATACATTGCTTCACGTTGGGCTTTTCGGCAAGACCTGTGAAGTCGCCAGCCACATGAAGCCCCATTTTAGCCGTCTTCTCTGCAACCTTGCGTCCTATCGGGTAGACAACGATGTTGTCCTTACCGCCCAGGCTCTCCGAATACTCGTCAACGATGTGCTGAAGCAGACGGATGACATTGGCATTGAATCCGCCACACAGACTGCTGTTCGAGGCGTAGACCACCAAGGCAACACGCTTCACAGGGCGCTCCACGTTGAACACGGTAGAAGCGTCGGCCTCTGAGGCGAGGAATGTCTTGAGGATGTGCTCGAGCATCGTCTCGTAGGGAAGCATGTTCTCAATCATCTGCTGGGCATGGTGGAGCTTTGACGAAGCCACCATCTTCATGGCACTCGTAATCTTACGGGTGCTGTTGACGGATGTGAGTCGGTTCTTGATTTCTTTGAGTGACGGCATAAGCTATTACTTTTTATACTGACCTGCTACGTCGGCCATTGTCTGTTCGAGAACGGCTGTGAGCGAGTCGTCAATCTTACCACTTGCCAGAGCGTCGATGACGTCGGCGTGCTGTGAGCGAATCTTGTCGAGGAATGTCTCCTGACACTCGCGCACCTTCTCTACGGGCACGTCGTGCATCAGGCCATGAGTTCCACAATAGATTATGGCTACCTGCTCGCCTACGGGCATCGGACTGTACTGCGGCTGGATGAGCAGCTGGTTGTTCTTGCGTCCGCGGTCGATAGTCATGGCTGTCACGGCATCCATGTCGCTTGAGAACTTGGAGAATGCCTCAAGCTCACGATACTGAGCCATGTCAATCTTCAGCGTACCAGCCACCTTCTTCATACTCTTGATCTGTGCCGAACCACCTACACGCGAAACGGAAATACCTACGTTGACGGCAGGACGGAAGCCCTGGTTGAAGAGGTCGCTCTCAAGATAAATCTGTCCGTCGGTGATTGAAATCACGTTGGTAGGAATGTAGGCAGAAACGTCGCCAGCCTGTGTCTCGATGATAGGCAGGGCTGTGAGCGAACCGCCTCCCTTGACGTGACCCTTCATGCACTCAGGCAGGTCGTTCATCTGCTCGGCTACCTCCTGCTGGTCGTTGATACGTGCTGCACGCTCCAACAGACGTGAGTGGAGATAGAACACGTCGCCAGGATAAGCCTCACGTCCTGAAGGACGACGCAGAATCAACGACACCTCACGGTAGGCAACGGCCTGCTTTGAGAGGTCGTCGTAGACAACGAGTGCCGAGTAACCACGGTCGCGGAAGTACTCGCCGATAGCGGCTCCTGCGAACGGTGCATAATACTGCATGGCAGCCGGGTCAGCAGCTGTAGCCGCTACAATGATTGTGTAGGGCATGGCGCCGTGCTGCTTGAGGTTCTCGACAAGAGCGGCAACGGTAGAAGCCTTCTGGCCGATGGCTACATAGATACAGTATACGGGCTTACCAGCCTCGTAGAAACTCTTCTGATTGATGATTGTGTCGACAGCGATGGCAGTCTTACCTGTCTGACGGTCGCCGATGATAAGCTCACGCTGTCCACGTCCGATAGGAATCATTGAGTCGACCGACTTCAAGCCTGTCTGCAACGGTTCCTTCACGGGCTGGCGGTAGATAACGCCCGGAGCCTTGCGGTCGAGCGGCATCTCGAAAGCACCTGTCATGTCAATCTCGCCCTTGCCGTCGATGGCCTGTCCGAGCGGGTTGATGACACGTCCGAGCATATTGTCGTTGACGCGGATAGAAGCGATGCGCTTGGTGCGCTTGACAACCATGCCCTCCTTGATGCCCTCGGTAGAACCGAGAAGCACACAACCTACGTTGTCCTCCTCAAGGTTCATCACGATAGCCATAGTGCCATTCTCGAACTCGAGAAGCTCGTTGGCCTCGGCGTTGCGGAGTCCGTAGATACGGGCCACACCGTCGCTCACCTCGAGCACCATGCCCACCTCGTCGAACTGCTGGCTGTTGTTGATGCCCTGCAGCTGTTCGAGAAGCACTTGCGACACTTCGCTTGGTTTTATTTTATCTGACATATACTTCTAAGAAAAAGTTTAATTAATTTAGCTGCGACAAAATGGTGTTGAGCTGCTTGCGCACGCTGGCATCCATGCGATAGGTGTCGTACTCAAGCACGAATCCACCTATTATATTAGGATTCACCTCGGTCTGGAACTCAACTGTGCCATTTGTCCTTCCCTCAACCAACTGTCTCATCTTCTTCTCCGTGGCGGAGTCGATGGTGCAGGCAGTCGTTAGTTTAGCACTGATTAGATTGTTATGCTTTCTGTACAGAGTAACAAACGAGTTGGCGATGAATTGCATGATACTCTCACGGTCTTCTTTGAGCACAAGGGCGACGAAACGCTTGGTCAAGTCGCACGTTCCACCGGCAGCCGCCGTGAGGAGCAGACTCTCCTTCTGCTTCTTCGAGAGCATGGGATTATCTATCGTAACCCTCAGCGCGGGTGTAGTGGAGTAGCAATGGGCAAGGGTCTGCATGTCGGCATACACCTTGTCGGCCTCCTTAGCCTCTATGCCCGCCTTGAGCAAGGCGCGTGCATATCTGACCGATATTAATCCTAAATCCATAGCTTATACTTATTTATTATTGGCTGTAACTTCATCAAGCATCTGGTTAATATAATCCATCTGTGCCTTATCAGTGCCGAGTTTCTGGCGCAAGACCTTCTCCGAAATCTCAACACTCAACGCGGCCACCTGCTGGCGAATCTCGCTGATTGCAGCCTGTTTCTGGCTTTCAATCTCTGCCTTGGCATCATTAATGATGCGGGCGCTCTCCTCGCGAGCTTTCTCCTGAGCCTGTGCCACGATAGCCTCACGGGTAGAAGCTGCCTCCTTGAGTATTACGGCTTGCTTCGCCCGTGCTTCCTGAAGCAGCGCGTCGCTCTCCTGCTTGATGTTCTCAAGCTGGGCAGCGGCCTTCTGCGCCTTGGACAGGCTCTCGTCGATGTACTTCTTGCGCTTGTCGACCATTCCGATTATAGACGGGAAGCCGTACTTGGCGACCACGAAGAACACCACAAGGAATGCAAGAAGCATCCAGAAGAGGATTCCAAGGTCAGGAGTCAATATTGATGGCAATGTACTAAAATCCATTTGCAATATTTTACTAACTCTTTGTTGCTATTACATAAGAGCCTTAGGTCCTTACTTGATAAGGAAGGCGCAGGCTACGATAGCAAACAATGCACAACCCTCAACGAATGCTGAGGTAAGAATCATGTTGGTCTGAATCTTGCCTGAAGCCTCGGGCTGACGTGCAATAGCGTCCATTGCGCTGCCGCCAATCTTGCCAATACCCAAACCTGCGCCAATTACTGCAATACCTGCTCCGAGACCGCAGCCCAGCTGTGCCAGACCTTCAGCAGCCAAAAGTGATGAAATAATCATAGTTGTTTAATTTTTTTTAAGTTGTTATTTTTTTTATTGTTTATTCTGTTGTTAAGCCTCTGCCTCCTCTTCCTTCTGGGCAAGTCCGATGAACACGGCGCTCAGCAAGGTGAAGACATAAGCCTGGATGAATGCCACGAGCACTTCGAGGCAGTTCATGAAGAGCATCATTATGGCACTTACGAGGTTCAATCCAATGCCATAGCCCACGCCCATCGACCATCCGAGGAAGATGACGCAAGTGAAGCTCAGGATGATTGCGTGGCCTGCCATCATGTTGGCAAAGAGACGAACCATGAGAGCGAATGGTTTGGTGAACACACCGAAGAACTCGATGACTGGCATCAACGGCACCGGATAGGCCTTGAGGAATACCGGCACGTGGGGCCAGAAGATATCTTTCCAGTACTCCTTGTTGCCGAAGAGGTTGATGGCAATCATGGTGCAGACGGCGAGGAAGAACGTCACGTTGATGTTGCCCGTAACGTTGGCGCCACCTGGGAATATCGGAAGCAGACCGAGAATGTTAGTCGTGAAGATGAAGAAGAACACCGTGAGCAAATAAGGAGCGAAGGGCTTGAAGTGCTTCTCGCCGATAGACGCCTTTATCACGTCGTCATAAATAGTCATGACAAACATCTCCATCAGTCCGACAAATCCGCCAGGAGCCTCACTTCTCTCGTCCTTGCCCTTATACCAGCGAGCGCAAGAGAGGAACACGGCTATCATAACGAACACTACTATCCATATCTGAGCCACGGTCTTGGTGATGCTGAGGTCGAGCGGGCGCACCTTTGAGCCATCGGGCATGTTCTCGTAAATCTTGCCGTGATGCTCCTCGTCGAAGAAATAGTTCTTCGGCAAGCTGTGTTCTGTGCAGAACGACCATTCGCCGGTGTTGGAACTTCTTACGATTATCGGCAGCGGAATGCTCAGGCTCTTGCCCTCGTAGGAGGCTATGTGCCACTCGTAGGAGTCGGACAGGTGCTCAAGCACCGTTGTTGGGATGTCGAGCGACTTGCCCTCTTCCTTGTTGGCTTCTCCCGCAAAGGCGAAGGCTGGCATCAGAGCCAATACCAAGAGAAGTAATAATGACCTTAACTGTTTCATTATCGTTTATTTTTTTTCATTGTCACACTCAGTGTGCGAGTTGTTCACACGCGAGAAGAAGGCTGAATGGTGGACTATCACCCATAGGTAGAAGACCATGAACACCAGACAGTATTCCATCATCGCATCGCGACCAACAGCTATGTAGCAGCCCACGAGAGTGAAGAGAGCCAACAGCATACGGAAGCCTGACACGGCCGAGAAGAATGTGGGAAGCATTTTTTGATTGGCTTCAGCTATTCTTTTCCATAAATATATGTCGGCAAGCTCCACCACAAGGGCAAAGACCACACTCACAACAAGAGGCGCGACAAGTCCGTCAACATGAGCGAACATGTGCAGGGAGAGAACTGCCAACGCGAGCACCACCACTGCCACAAGGGTCTGCATGGTGTAGCGCAGGCTGTATTTTGCTATCTCTGTATTTTTCAACATGTCAACCGGGTTTCATTAAAGTTCGACACAAACATTGACGTTGTTTTTTTGCACTTCAACGAAACCGCCCATTGTCTTAACCTCATGCTCGCCCTCTGAGTCAAAAAAAGCAATGCGCCCGCTGTCGAGGGTGGAGATGATAGGAGCGTGGCCGGTGAGTATCTCAAACTCGCCGCTTGCGCCAGGCACCACCACACGGTCGGCCTGGCCTACGAACTCCACTTTCTCGGGAGAGACGATTCTTAAATTCAAACTCATAGTCTTACAAGTATTAAATGTGTAAGCGGATTATCCCTTGGCAGCCTCAAGCAGCTTCTTGCCCTTGGCGATGGCATCCTCGATGGTGCCAACGTTGAGGAATGCCTGCTCTGGCAGGTCGTCCACCTCGCCGTCGAGAATCATGTTGAAGCCCTTGATGGTGTCCTCGATGGAAACCATCACACCCTTAACGCCTGTGAACTGTTCTGCCACGGCGAACGGCTGTGAGAGGAAACGCTGCACACGACGTGCACGGTTCACAGTCAGCTTGTCCTCGTCTGAGAGCTCATCCATACCAAGGATGGCGATGATGTCCTGAAGTTCCTTATAGCGCTGGAGAATCTGCTTGACGCGCTGTGCACACTCGTAGTGCTCCTTACCCACAATCAGCGGGTCGAGAATACGTGAGGTTGAGCCCAGCGGGTCAACGGCAGGATAGATACCAAGCTCGGTAATCTTACGCGAAAGCTCGGTAGTTGCGTCGAGGTGGGTAAAGGTTGTAGCCGGAGCAGGGTCGGTCAAGTCGTCGGCAGGCACATATACAGCCTGTACTGATGTGATAGAACCCTTCTTGGTAGAGGTAATACGCTCCTGCATCTGTCCCATCTCACTTGCCAGTGTAGGCTGATAACCTACGGCTGAAGGCATACGGCCGAGAAGAGCCGAAACCTCCGAACCGGCCTGGGTGAAACGGAAGATATTATCAATAAAGAACATGATGTCGGTAGCCTCACCGTCCTTACCTCCGTGGTCGCGGAACTCCTCGGCTACGGTCAGACCAGACAATGCTACAGAAGCACGTGCTCCCGGCGGCTCATTCATCTGTCCGTAGACAAGTGTTGCCTGACTCTTCTTAAGCTCCTCAGTGTCTACAAGCGAGAGGTCCCACTTGCCTTCCTCCATTGCCTTCTTGAACTTCTCGCCGTAGCGGATAACGCCAGACTCAAGCATATCGCGGATAAGGTCGTTACCCTCACGAGTACGCTCGCCGACTCCGGCAAATACCGAGTAGCCGTTGTGTCCCTTGGCAATGTTGTTGATAAGCTCCATGATGAGCACGGTCTTGCCTACACCGGCACCGCCGAACAGACCAATCTTACCACCCTTCATGTAAGGCTCCAATAGGTCAATTACCTTGATACCAGTTGCGAGCATTTCCTTGTGAGTGGAAAGGTCCTCAAACTTAGGAGCCTCACGATGGATAGGATAAGCGCCCTCCATATTGAGCGTGCTCATACCATCGATAGGCTGACCGATGACATTCATCATACGGCCCTTAATCTGTTCACCTGCTGGCATCATGATAGCGTTGCCGGTAGGAACAACCTCCAGGCCACGCTGCAATCCGTCAGTATTGTCCATTGCGACGCAGCGAACGGTGTCTTCACCAATATGCTGCTGCACCTCAATGATAAGCTCCTGTCCGTTAGGACGCTTCAGCTTCAGAGCTTCATGGATTTTAGGCAACACCTCTTCAGGGTTCTTGCCGGCTGTACCGAAGTAAACGTCGATAACCGGACCGATAATCTGCGAGATGCGCCCGTTGATTTGTGACATAGTATATTTGATTTTGATTTTAAATTCTGATGCAAATATAACAACTATATTTTATACGAAAGAATATTTAATCTTTATTGTACTTTTTCTTTCCAAATATGCCATTTTTGTAGTGTAAATCGACCACTTTTAGATGCTCAGTTCGTCGAGCACCTTGATGAGCTTGCGGTCGAACGGCTTGTCACTACGAATGGCTTCGCTCAGGGGTACGTACACTATCTCGTTGTTGCGCACACCAATCATCACGTTGCGCTGGCCCTGCAGTATTGCCTCGATGGCTCCTACACCAGTACGGGAAGCAAGGATACGGTCGTGAGCGCTTGGACGTCCGCCACGCTGCAAGTGTCCGAGAATAGACACACGTACATCGTACTGCGGGAACTCGTTCTTCACACGCTCGGCATAATACATGGCACCACACTTCGGGCTTTCCGAAACGATTACGATGCAACTCTTCTTCGACTTGCGGATGCCACGCTCCATGAAGCGTGCCAACTGGTCAACATCGGTAGAGTCTTCAGGAATAATGGCTGCCTCGGCACCACTTGCAATGGCAGAGTTCTGTGCAAGGAAACCAGCATCACGTCCCATCACCTCAATAAAGAAAATACGCTCATGGCTCTGGGCTGTGTCGCGGATGCGGTCAACACATTCTACGATGGTATTCATGGTAGTGTCGTAACCAATGGTTGAATCTGTACCATAGAGGTCGTTGTCGATAGTGCCCGGCAAGCCGATGCAGCAGATGTCATATTTTTTTGCAAACTCCATAGCACCAGTCAACGAACCGTTACCACCGATAACAACCAAAGCATCAATACCATGAGCCTTAATCTGCTCATAAGCCTTCTCCTTGCCCTCATCGGTAGTAAATTCCTTGCAACGTGCTGTCTTAAGGATAGTACCACCCGACATAATTATACCACTAACGTTTTCGGTTGTGAAATCCTCAATATCGCCATTTATAAGACCATCGTAACCACGATAGATACCTTTTATATTAAATCCATTGCATATACCCGCACGAGTCACGGCACGAATTGCAGCATTCATTCCCGGGGCATCGCCACCGGAAGTCAAGATTCCAATTGTCTGAATTTTAGCCATACGATTTTTTGTATTTAAGATTATTAAATTTTTCGTTAAAGTATTAGGGTGTTTTTATGGGGTGTTAATAGGGTATTTATATAAGAGCATTTATAATGTAAGGGCATTATACCAGCAGCCACAAGCAACCCATACCTGCTATAGACGCAACGAGCGAAACCCAACCCACATTGACGAAGTACCAATTGAGCTTTATGCGTTCCATCTTCATCAGGGCAAGTCCGCTCATAGATCCTATACACAGAATGTTGCCTCCCATAGCAGTCGCATATGCTACAATCTTCCAATAGGCTCCATTCTGTCCATAAAGCGCAAGATTACTACCCGTTTCGGCAACGTCGTGCAACGAAACCATAGACATAAGTGTTGCGAAATTGTCCAATACGCTACCTATAATCTGAGTGGCAAAACCCACTACCAGCATATTGTCGGCAATACTGCCCATAAAGGCATCCACTCTGTTCAGGAATCCCGTCTCGCGTACCACTCCAAGCGCAAGCATAATGCCCAGTACGAACAGTATCATCTGAATTACGCCATATTGTAGCACTCGCGGCACACGACGCTGTATCATCTGGTCGGCATTCATCAGCTTGCGATTCATCAGTTCGTTGACAATCCACAATACCGACAGTACGCACATCGCACCAAGGAACGGACTAAGCTTAGTAATGTTATGGAATGTAGGAATAAACCACAATCCGCCAATCCCGACAAACAACATCAAGGCTCTCTGCCACAGGTTAAGATTGGTATCATCGCCACGATAAGGCATCGTAATCCACTCGGTCTCAATACGTCGTGGCAAACCACGTTGCAGCCAAAGTATTGGGAAGAGCCATGCTATAAGACACGGCAGAGCCATCGTCAAAGAATAGTTGGTAGCTGTTACTGCGCCAATATTCCAAAGCACGAGCCCCGTAGGGTCGCCTATAACCGTAAGTGCGCCACCACAATTTGCCGACAAAACAATGGCACATCCGAAGATGACACGCTGCCTCTGTCTGCTCACAATGGCATGCATAATGGTAAGCATCATAACAGTCGCCGTAAGGTTGTCGAGGTTTGCCGAAATCAAGAATGTAATTGCCGACAAGATCCAAAGCATCCTCTTGCCGCTACGCGTACGCAGCATCTGTGAGATAAAGTCGAAGCATCCGTTGTTCTGCAATATCTCCACTATCGTCATAGTAGAAAGCAAGAAGAGAACAATCTCAGACGCTCTGCCCACATATTTCAAGAAAAGATTCTGGAAAATATACTGCTTTACGGCAGCCGACGAAGCCGATGCGCCATCCAAGAACGAAGCGTAGTCCTTGGCGTGCTGTCCCATAACAAAATCCGATCCATAACAAATGTAAAGTATCCAGCCAAGCGTTCCTACAAAGATGGCAACCGCAGCTTTGTTTACATTGGTAAATTTCTCTGTCGCTATCAAGAAATAGCCAATTAGTATTATTGTTATGATGACAAGAGTCATAAGCTGTATTTAGATTTATCGATTGCAAAGGTACAAAAATATCTGAACTGCACAAGTTTTAATTCTAAAAAATAAAAATAGTTAACAGAGATTTGATTCAAATGCAATAAGCCTCTATCTTTTAATAAAATATAGGTCATATTTTTATTCTTAATATAAAAAAATAAGTACCTTTGTATTTAAAATATAACCTTTTTAAAACATTACTATGTACAACTGGTTTGTATTCAACAATAAAGGAGAGCTTCTCCTACAGAAATGTGCGGATGGTACTTTTACCATCCCGTATTGCGAACAAGCACCCGTCACGACCACTCACAATACTCATATTATGGACATTTCGCCCATGGACAGCGGGCAGAAGGTGAAAGCCTTGCAGATAGACGATGTGCAGATTTGTACAGACGGCACATTCGAATTGTGCGGTCTCCGACAGTCGTTCTACAAACTTTCGCATCCTCTTTATCTGAAAGCCGGCAAATGCCATGAGCTGCTCTACTGGGACCGCAACACGCAATATTGTGGCGTATGCGGGTCGCCCATGGTGATGGATACAGACATTTCAAAGAAATGTCCTAATTGCGGCAAGACCATTTGGCCCCAACTGGCTACTGCCATAATCGTACTCATAAACCGTGGCGACGACCTGCTGTTGGTACACGCCAAAAACTTCAAGACCGACTTCTACGGATGTATTGCCGGATTTGTAGAGACTGGCGAATCGCTCGAAGAGGCAGTAAGACGTGAGGTATGGGAAGAGACGTCCATCTCAATAAAGAATCTGAGATACTTCAAGTCGCAGCCATGGCCCTACCCTTGCGGCCTCATGGTTGGCTTCTTTGCCGAATACGACGGAGGCGACCTTAAGTTACAGGAGTCGGAATTGTCGCGCGGCAACTGGTTTAACAAGAACAATCTGCCTACAATTCCCGAAAAACTCAGCCTTGCAAGAATGCTGATTGACAAATGGCTGGAAGAACACGAGTGAATTTTGAATGTTGAGTGTTGAGTGTTGAATTATAGGAGGCTATGGCGTCCTCACCGTAGCTTGAGCAGTTGACAATAATGAGTTTTGATTTAGTTATTAAGATATGAAACAAATAGGATGGGGATTTATCGGATGCGGCGAGGTGACCGAGAAGAAATCCGGACCGGCATTCAACGAGGTGCCTGGCTCAAGCGTGGTGGCAGTAATGAGCCGTAATGAAGCAAAGGCAAAGTCGTACGCCAAACGTCATAATATAAAAAGGTGGTACACAGACCCACAGGAACTTATCAACGACCATAACGTAAATGCCGTATATATAGCCACTCCGCCTTCAAGCCACGCTACATTTGCAATTATGGCTATGAAGGCTGGCAAACCCGTGTACATAGAAAAACCATTAGCTGCAAGCTATGAAGACTGCGCCCGCATCAACCGCATAAGCGAGATTACGGGTGTGCCGTGCTTTGTGGCTTACTATAGACGTTATCTGCCTTATTTTCAGAAGGTAAAGAGCATCATCAATTCGGGAACTATAGGCACAATAGTAAATGTCCAGATACGTTTCTCTGTTCCGCCAAGAGACCTTGACTATCAGGATGCCCACAACCTGCCGTGGCGACTACAACCGGACATTGCCGGAGGAGGCTACTTCTACGACCTGGCTCCTCATCAGCTCGATCTCTTGCAGGATATATTCGGAGTCATCACACGAGCTCACGGCTATTGCTCCAACAGAGCACATCTGTACAAGGCAGAGGACTCCATAAGTGCCAGTTTCTTCTTCGAGAACGGATTGCCAGGCAGCGGTTCATGGTGTTTCGTTGGCCATCAAAGCGCCAAGGAAGACCGTATAGAGGTTATTGGCGACAAAGGCATGTTGTCGTTTTCGGTTTACGACTACGCCCCTATACAACTGGTGACAAGTGCAGGCCGGACAAACATCGTCGTGCCTAATCCTTCTTACGTACAGCTACCTATCATTCGCTCTGTAATTGAACACCTTCAAGGCTTGGGAGTGTGCCAATGCACAAGCGTGAGCGCCACACCAGTCAACTGGGTGATGGACAGAATTCTTGGTAAGCTATAAGCGAAACAGTTGTAGAGAGCGAGAAAACCACATAACAATCTTATAGGATTTGTATTTGAAAAGAACCATAACAATATTGTTGTCCGTATGTGTTTCGGGAATGTCTGCCAAGGCTCAAACTGCGGCAGACACCATTAGTGCGCCCCCAAAATACCGTCACAACACTTTTTTTCGTGTAGTAGGCCGAACCCTGGGTAGGTTTATGAGGAATTTCAGCGAAGTAGACACGTGCTATATCGAACCTCAAAAGTTCAACTACACAGCTATGGTACAAAACACCAACACTTATGAGATTTACCGCATAGCGTCGACTATGGGTAACGACTTCACCTTCGCCCCGCTCCCGACCTTCAAACTTGGACCGTACTTAGGTTGGCGATGGGTTTTCCTTGGCTACACATTCGACTTGAAGAACATCAACAGCGGAGACAAGCGAACCGAACTTGACCTCTCTATCTATAGTTCACAACTTGGCGTAGACCTGTTCTATCGTAAGACGGGCAACGACTACAAGATTTCGAAAGCCCAACTTGATAACGAAGGCAAGGTGAACACACGTCCGTTAAACGGCACGAATTACGACGGTATCAACGTGAGTATCAAGGGATTCAATATGTATTACATCTTCAATCACAAGCGATTCTCCTACCCTGCCGCCTTCAGCCAATCGACAATACAACGCAAGTCGTGCGGTTCTGCCTTGTGCGGCATAGGCTACACCCGCCACTCGCTAAGCGTAGACTGGGAGAAACTGTACGACATCGTTGCCGAAAACCTTGGCGAGGAGACTGCCAAGCAATACATGGACCCCGAATTGAAATTCAAGAAGATTAAATATACCGATATTTCGTTGTCGGGTGGATACGGCTACAACTGGGTATTTGCCCGCAACTGGCTGGCGGCCGCCTCGTTGTCGTTGGCTCTGGGCTACAAAAGTTCGTCGAGCGACACCAATCACTCTACATTCACACTCAAGGACTTCTCTTTCCACAACTTCAATATCGACGGAGTGGGACGCTTCGGAATTGTATGGAACAATATGCGATGGTATTATGGTGCCAACGCCATAATCCACACGTACAACTACCATAAGCCAAAGTTCTCAACCAACAATATATTCGGTAGCCTTAACATTTATGTAGGAGTTAACTTTGGAAGAATGAAATGAAAAATCACGTTATCATGACAACAGCTTTTCTATCACTTGCCGTGGCATTACTCGCCCAATGCGGCATCCCTTCGGCCAACAAGACGAACCCCCAAATACAGCATAAAGCTGACACACAGCAGATTACACAACAACAGAATCTTTCAACGGCATATAAAGAAGCCCCCAAATCCTCGTCTTACAACAACGACTCTATCTATATCACCTATTATAATGAGACGGAAGACAAAGCAAGGATTGGGCAAATCGTCAATAAATACGCACAACATACAGCCAATCCTGACCTTATAATCGCTATAGCCCGCGAACTGCGTGGCATTCCGTATGTGGCAAAGACGCTTGAGGTGAACAAGCAGGAGAAGCTTGTGATAAATCTTAGCCAGCTCGACTGTACCACTTATGTGGAGAACGTTCTTGCCATATATCTTTGCATCAAAAACGGCAAGACCGCATTCGACGACTACGCTCATTACTTGCGTATGGTGAGATATCAGAACGGAGAGGTGAGCTATCCTGCCCGCCAGCATTATTTTACCGAATGGATCCACGAGAACACCCAGAAGGGATTCGTCGAAGAGATACAGTCGCCCAACCCTCCATTCACAGCAATACAGACCCTGCATATCGACTTCATGAGCACACACGCTTCGCTTTATCCTATGCTGAATAACAATCCGGAAATGATAGAACGGATAGCCAAGACCGAGCAACTCCTCTCCGGCAAGAAGTTCAGCTACATTCCCAAATCAGCCATCCACAACACCAAGTTGCTGCGCTCGTCCATACACGATGGCGACATCATCGCTATAACTACATCCAAGGCTGGACTCGACACTTCGCACATAGGTATAGCCGTGTGGCACAAAGACGGACTACACATGCTCAACGCATCGCAAATACACAAGAAGGTTGTTGAAGAGCCTATGACACTCTACCAATATATGCAGAAACATCCGTCGCAGACCGGAATAAGAACAGTAAGGATAAAGTAGACTTCTCTACTCCTTGTCAAGGGCCGTGTGGATATTTCGCATAAGCCCCGAATATTTGGCTCGTTTCACGGCACTCCCCTTAAACAAATGACGATAGTCGTCCTCAGTTAGCGACAGCCAGTCCTCACGCTTCATGTCAAGCAGGTCTTGCGATGGCTGAAGTTCGGGAGTAGTGTTGGGTTGCGCAAAACGGTTCCACGGACAGGCCTTCTGACAACAGTCGCAGCCATATATCGTATCGCCCATTTTTTCGGACAAGTCGGAGGGAATGTCGCCACGGTTCTCTATTGTCTGATAGCTCAGGCACAAGCGCGCGTCAAAATCCGATTTTCCTTCGCCCATTGTAAGAGCGTGCGACGGACAAGCATCGATACATGCGTGGCAATTGCCACAACGCGGCTCCATCTCCTCGTCATACTCCAATTCTACTGGAAGAAACAGCTCGCCCAAGAAGAACATGCTGCCGGCGCGTGGAATTATAAGCTGATGGTTTCGTCCTGTCCATCCCAGACCAGCCTTTACAGCCCAGTAACGTTCAAGCACGGGAGCCGAATCGCAAAACGCTCTATACTCCTCAAATCCAAGCCGTTCGGCAAGCATGCGCAATTTTCCCTTTACCACATCATGATAGTCTTTGCCAAGTGCATAGGCAGCAAACTGCGGTTCGCCTTCGGGCAGAGTATGCGACGGCGCATAGTTCAACGCAACAGACACAATACTCTTGAGTCTGTCCATCAACAGCCGTGGGTCGAAACGCTTGTCGGGATAATTCTCAAGATAATTCATCGTAGCATGCTCGCCATTGTCAATCCATTTGCGATACGAATCCACAACATCCTTGTCCACAGCCGCGGCCTTGGCTATGCCACAAGCAAAAAAGCCGAGGTTCTTTGCCTCGGCTTTTATTTTAAGAGATAATTGTCGTTTGTCCATTATCTTTAATTACGTTTTTGATGCCCACGACTTCAGTCGAAAGTCTTAAACTCATACCCCTGCTCCTTAAGCCACTTGAGCGACTCCGGAAGTGCGGTACGCAGCTTGTCGATACTCTTTACCGAATCATGGAAAGTAATGATTGAACCATTACGGGCATATCGTCTTACATTATTGAACACGTCGTCCGCACTAAGCCACTTGGAATAGTCGCGTGTCACGAGATCCCACATCACGATGCGATACTTGCAACGCAACCAGATGTACTGGCTATGGCTCATAGCGCCATGTGGCGGACGGAAGAGGTGGGCGCCTATAAGGTCGTTGGCACGCTCCACGTCGTCAATATATGTCTTGGCAAAATGCTTGAAGCCTCCAAGATGATGATAGGTATGATTGCCCACTTGATGGCCTTCCGCAACAATACTTCTGTAGAGGTCGGGATACTTGCGCACATTGTCTCCTACCATGAAGAAAGTGGCGTGTATCCCAAACTCTTTCAATGTTTGCAGAATGAACGGCGTCGACTCAGGTATAGGTCCGTCGTCAAACGTGATGTACACCGAGCGTTCATTGCGGTTCATTCTCCAGGTTGCCCCTGGAAACAACCAACGCAACCATATTGAAGGCTGTTCAATTATCATCGCGTCTCAAAAGGTTG
This sequence comes from uncultured Prevotella sp., assembly GCA_900550035.1. Taxonomy (GTDB): domain Bacteria; phylum Bacteroidota; class Bacteroidia; order Bacteroidales; family Bacteroidaceae; genus Prevotella. The sequence continues at coordinate 20,979 of URQS01000027.1, forward strand.
TCCGCCCTTAGCCTGATATACGGCATAAATGGCATTGGCTGTCTTGAGCCAGTCGTTTGCCATTTTCGCATCCACAAGCTGAGCAATATCTGATATACCCTGCATGTAATAGAGCTGGCGCATCACGTCGTTCTGACACAGACTGAAGCGTGAGCCTTCCTGCGAAACATAATAGTCGGCATAGCTCTTGGTGTTGTTCCAAACCTGTCGCAAGATGCGGGCTGCATCAGCCTTGCATCCTATCAAAGCATAGGCACGAGCCAGATCTGCCGAACCCGAAACAAATGTATTGGGCACATTATATTCAGGTATTGACTTCTCCGCCTTGCGCAGCACCTTCAGAGCCTTGTCATTCTTGCCCTCCCGAATGAGTGCGAGAGCCAGCTGTGCAAAGAGATTGCGATGGGTGTAGCACATACGCATTACAGTCTCGTCAATATAGAGTCCCTTCTTATCCAAGCCACCAAACTTATATCGGTTCATTACATTATTATATGTCTTCTCGGTGTCGAAGTTCTTTGTTCCCGGCTTGTTGGTGGTGAACGGAGTTATGCGGTAAGCCAGACCCTCCTGAACGAAGTTGTCGCCAAGATTCATATAGTTGTCGCCACTCACAGTTGTAGCCACATACAACGGACGTGTCCAGTTGCATTGTGCGAGCATCTCAAGCATCATAAGGTCGTTCTTGTACAGAGCGCGCTTGCCTGCGAGCGAGATTACCATACGGTCGGGCATAGTGTCGCTTGCCATCATCATTCCGCTTTTCTTGACAGCCTCCTTGTCGATGGTCAGATAGAGCGTGTCGGTCGGAATGACATGCATGTCCTTGTTCTTAGTACGAACCCAGTTCTTCAGTACGTTTTTCAACTCGAATGGGTTTTCGCCAAATTGCTCCTTTGCCTCAGCTGGATGTTCCTTGTAGAAATCCATTATCTGCTGCTTGAGCGACGGATCTACCTGCACATAGTCGTTAGTTCCCGAACAGAAGTCAAGGCGCGGCCAAGTGATAGGCACAGATGGCGAATCGTAAGCCGGACGCTTCATCTGGTCGATATACCAGTCAGTCTGCAGATAAGAGAGGTTGCATACGCGTGCATCAGTACGGAATCCTTCGGTCTCCTGATTATACCACAACGGGAACGTGTCGTTGTCGCCATTGGTGAAGATTATCGGGTTGCCCTTGTCCTGGAGCGTCATCAGATAGTTCTGTCCGAAGTCGCGACAAGTGTAGCGTCCGCTGCGGTCGTGGTCGTCCCAGGTCTGCGAAGCCATCTGTACGGGCACAAGCAGACAGGCTACGCCAAGCACGCTGGCAAGAGCCACATCGTTGGTCTTAAGCATCTTCTTGAGCATATCGTACAAAGCCAATACACCAAGTCCACACCAGATGGCATAAGCATAGAACGAACCTGCATAAGCATAGTCGCGCTCACGAGGCTGCTGCGGAGTCTGGTTCAGATAGAGCACAATGGCAAGACCTGTCATAAAGAAGAGGAAGAACACTACCCAGAACTGACGTATGCCTCGTTGTCCGCGCCATGCCTGCCAGAAGAGTCCGATAAGACCTAGCAACAGAGGCAGACAATAGAACACGTTGTGTCCCTTGTTCTCCTTTAACTCCTGCGGCAGCTTGCTTTGATCGCCAAGCATCCAGTTGTCGATAAACGAGATACCCGTTATCCAGTTGCCGTGCTCAGGTTCGCCACTACCCTGCAGGTCGTTCTGTCGTCCGGCAAAGTTCCACATAAAGTAGCGCCAGTACATGAAGTTGCATTGGTAAGAGAGGAAGAAGCGTATGTTGTCCCATTGTGTAGGCATCTTCACAGTCACCTGCTCGCCACAACGGTCGTAGGGCACATTTGTGCCTTCTACTCCACCCAGCCAATTCTCATAAGCCTGAGCGTGGGCCGACGAATGCATACGCGGGAACAGCATGTTCTGTGCGTAAATGAGCTTGTCCTTGTGCGAAACGACGAAGTACGAATCCTTCTCATTTTCCGATGCCTTCTCCTTACGTTGCCAAATGGCAGCACCTTCCTTATGCTTGGGGATGCACATGTTGCCCTCTACGTCAAATGCCACCTGCGAGGTGTAAGCCTGGCCATAAAGCAACGGAGAGTCGCCATACTGGTCGCGGCTCAGATACGAACCGAGGGTGAACACATCCTCGGGCGAGTTCTGGTCCATAGGCGGATTGGCAGCCGAACGGATTACGATAACAGCATAGCTCGAATAGCCGATCATCAGCATAAGCATGCACAGCAAGGCAGTATTCTTGAAGCGTGCCGACACTACGGGCACAAGCTGCTTGTCCGCCTTCTTGCGATAGTTCAGTCCGAAGTATATGGCTACAAGAATGATGATGCCTACGAAGGCTGCGCCCCAACCCATACCACGGAACGGAATGCCCAACATACCTACAGCGAGTGTGAACGATATGTTCTGACGCTTGAAGTTGCGGTCGGTATACGACTCGTATATAGCCCATATCACGATGGCAACAAGCAGTATGATGTATATTATCTCACCCGTATTGAACGGACAGCCCAACTCATTGACAAACAGCAGTTCAAACCATCCTGCCACAGTAATGATGCCCGGCACTACGCCATACAGCACACCTGCCACAATAACAAACGAGACAAGCAGAGCCAGCAACGAGCCCTTCAGCTCGATATGCGGATAGCGACGATAGCAATATACCAATACGATAGCCGGAATACAGAGCAAGTTCAAGAGGTGAACGCCTATCGACAGACCCGTCATATACGCTATAAGCACAAGCCAACGGTCGCTATGAGGCTCGTCGGCATGGTCTTCCCATTTCAGGATGAGCCAGAACACGATGGCAGTAAATGCCGATGAATAAGCATAAACCTCGCCCTCCACAGCCGAGAACCAGAATGTATCGGAGAAGGTGTAGATAAGAGCGCCTACAAGTCCAGATGCCTCAATGGCAATAAGCTTGCCCGTTGTCATCTCGCTCCAGTCCTTCAATATCAGCTTGCGTGCCAAATGAGTGATACTCCAGAACAGGAAAAGAATGGTAGTAGCACTCAGCAAAGCGCTCATAATATTTACCATTTTAGCCACCTGCCTAGGGTCGCTCGCAAACTGCGAGAACAAGTTGGCCGTGAGCATAAAGAAGGGTGCTCCAGGCGGGTGACCTACTTCCAGCTTATAGCCGGTTGTAATGAACTCAGGACAGTCCCAGAAGCTGGCTGTCGGTTCAATCGTCGAGCAATATACGAAAGCAGCCACCATGAAAGTAAGCCACCCCAATACATTGTTCACTAATTTGTACTGTTTCATTTAATAATGAGAAATATAAAAAATTAAACGTGTATTATCACTACAATCGTATTCCAAGATGCAAAGATAATATTTTTTCGCCATAACATATTATATTATCACCAACTTTATCATTTTATATTTTGCTTTACAATTTTTTATTTGTATTTTTGTACATTGAAACAAAATTAGCCAACGTATTATGACAGAATTGGAAAGACATATAGCTAAATTGTTGTTGGACAACGACTGCGTCATTGTCCCCGGATTCGGAGGCTTTATGGCACACCATATCGCCGCATCATACGATGAGAAGAACCACATATTCCTGCCTCCGACAAGAACTGTCGGATTCAATCCCCGACTCACCATGAACGATTCGGTACTGGCTCAGGACTATGTCAACTGCTACGACTTAAGCTATCCCGAAGCTCTGAAGCGCATAGAAAGCGAGGTTGACGAATTTCGTCAGATGATAATGAGCGAGGATGGCGGCCACGAACTCTGCGGCATCGGACGACTCTACATATTGGACAACGGCGAATACGACTTCATCCCTAACGACAACGGCATAACGACTCCTGCCACATACGGCTTCCAGGCATTCGAGCTTGACGCTTTGCCCGCCGACGAGTCGCAGCCGGCAAACACACAAGCCGCATCCGCAGCCGGCATCCGCAGGAACGAACCGTCGCCATTCGTAGCCTACAACCCTATTGCCGAGAGCGACGCTCCTACTCAGGCACATACTACCGAAGAGGCAGACTCGGAGCAGCCGACCGTCTCGCTCAACATTCCGGTCAAGATGCTGCGCCACATGGCAGCAGCCTGTGCCGTGCTGTTCATAATGCTTTCCATCCCCTCACGACTGGGCGATGCAAGCACAGGAACAGTCAGCCATAGCGCCATCGACACCAACTGGCTATACGAGATAATGCCCAAGGAAATGACAAGCGGCAAGCCCGAGAGCCTCGTCCCTTCCGAGCAAGCCTCACAAGCCGAGGCTAATACGCAGACAGACGAGACGAACGCCCTGCCATACTACACGATAGTACTCGCAAGCCGCGTCTCGATACGTAACGCCCAACAGTATGTAGACAACCTGCACAAGCAGGGAATGACCGAGGCAAGCGTATGCCGCAACAACGGATTCACAAAAGTAATATACAAGAAATTCGCCAGCAGAGCAGAGGCCAACAACGCCTTGAACGAGCTCAAGACCGACAAATCATTTGCCGACTGCTGGATAACAGAAATAAAACAGAACGACAAACATTAAGAATGAAAAGAGTAAGATGCCCTAAATGTGACAACTACATCACATTCGACGAAAAGAAATATACCGACGGACAGTCGCTTGTGTTCCAATGCCCACAATGCGGCAAGCAGTTCGGCATACGCATTGGCGTTTCCAAGTTGCGCAAGACACAGAAGGAGGACACGCCCGAAGAGAATGCCGAGGGCAACGAATACGGCTACATAACGGTCATAGAGAACGTATTCCACTACAAGCAGGTCATACCGCTTCAAATGGGAGTCAACACCATAGGACGCTACATGAAGAACAGCGGAGTCAACTGCGCCATCGAAACCAACGACCCGAGCATCGACATCAACCATTGTACAATAACCGTCAGCCGTGACAAGAACGGCAGCCTGAAGTATATCCTCAAAGACGGCCCGAGCTATACCGGAACCTTTGTAGACAACGTTATCCTTGGCGACCGCGAACAAAGACGCATCGAAGACGGCACATTGTTCACCATAGGCGCAACAAGCATCATTCTGCATACCAATGACGGTGAAGAATAACAGACATTGTAAACAAAAAGGGAAGTATAAAATGGAACTATCTGTAAGTTTCGTTTTTTATACTTCCCTTTATTTTGTTAATTAATTTTCAATTCTTCTTACAGATGCCATCATCTTGTTCTTCACTACGAGCACATTGGTGGCAGACAGCACTACAAACAGTACAACGCCTACTGCCAATGTACCCCCACATAGAGCCTTCATCGGTCTCGGGTAAGAGCGTCATTATGACATCCATATAGTAGGAACGGACCACTACAAGCACAGGCAATGCTATGGCAAGGCGGCAAGATTCAGACCTACTATTAGCATCTGGTAGGGCATTGCCACACGCTACGGACTCTAGCCTATGAGCAGCAGGTCCTCGAGCTTGGTAGTGTTCTTCTGCACGAGCAGATAGATGCTGAACATAAGGATGTAGATGCTCAGGGCTGAGATGACGAGTCCTACAGTAACGACTATTGACACAAGTAGCTTCAGGAAGTAGACTATCTTCTCGGCATCCATATTGTTGCCTGCCATGTCGTAGCCGTGGCTCTCCATAAACTCCGACACCTTTATGTCGATAGGGTTGTCCACCTCCACTATCAAGCATGTGGCGCTATGGCCGGAGTCGCTGAAATAATCCTTGTTGCTCCACTCCATGAATGTCTGCGGCACCAGTATGGAGTTGAGCCTTGACGAGAATCCTATCACTCTGCCCTTGAAGCGGGCGTTCTTGCCGTTCACTACTCCAGCTCCCTGCTTGCGGGCTTCCTCCATGACAATCTGTCCCATCACCCGGGCGTTGTCGTTGTCAAGATGGCTTATGGGTTCGTCAAGCATTATGAAGTCGTAGGGCTGCACTAGAGCACGCATCTGAGCCACACGCTGCTGCTAGCCGAACGGCATCTCGCCTATGAGCGACTGCTTCTTGTCGGCTATGCCGAGGCGCTCAAACAATGTGTCGATGGTGTGGCTGTCAGCAAATGACGTGAGACGGTTCTTTATCTCAACGTTCTCTCAAGCCGTAAGCTCAGGAAAGAGGCGCAGCTCCTGAAAGAGCAAGCTGACGTGGCACATGCGCACATCGCCCCTGTCGGCTGGCTTATATCCGCGCACATCGTCGTCGCCAAAGAGTATGGCGCCCGTATAGTCGTGACGATAGCCCAACACGTAGCCGCAGAACGTGCTCTTGCCCATACCGCTTGCAGCCTCAACAAGATACAGATGCCCTTCTCAAAACTGGCATCGCTCTTCCAGATGTCTGAGTCCATATCGGCTCTATCCGAGAAGACATGGGGCAATACTTCCTTGAATACAATTTTTTTCATCAACTATTTATTTTTGAATTTCATTACACAAACAACGACTTTCACATTATTTATTATAGGCTTCACAATGTCAAACTTACTGATTCCTGCCACGCTGTTGCCTACGAGTACCTTTACATTTAACACCATAGCAATACGCTCCCCTACTATCATGCGGCTTACGTCGGCTGGTATGGGATTTGCAGCCTTCAGCAGCTGCTGTACCGGAGCTGGCGACACGCCAGATATACCATAAGACACTTCGCCCTGCAATCCGAATGATAAGCCCATATCACCACTCCTGTAAGTCCAATGTCCGTTGTCGCCCGGATGCTGCATTCCAGCTGGCACGACTGCTTCCAGTAGCCGACATCGGCTGTCTACACGGACTTGTCCACATGGGCAAGCATTGTCATACCGAGATTGTCGGGCGACGTACCCGAGAAGGCGAACGAGATGTCGCCGTCTACGCTACGCATGATATTGCCGAAGTCGATGGCTGTATTGAGTTCCATGAGTATTGCCTGCAGGGAGCGGTCGGATTGAAGGAGAGGCAAGAAATCTTTGCCATTGACATTGGCAAAGAGTGCGAACAGTAGGCTCTGCGACATGCAATTATTGAAGTCACCCTTGATAGGCCATAAAACGCTACGCGACTTATGCAGCTCACGGTCGATTGCTTCTGATACGAGAAGTTCTCACAGTCAATACGCATTATGCCATTATGCATATCCACTCCTGCGGCTACCGCCACCTGCGAAGCATCGGCTCCCTTGGGGGCACCCAGCATAAACGGAGCAGCCAGCTTCTCGGGCTGGGTTTGCACCTGTGCCACAAGAGCCACACGTCTTTCAGGTCAATAAATCTTGTTTTCATAAATATCGTTATTTCGGTCTTTACGTCAGCTATCGTCGTTTTTACAGTTTGCGTTTTGTGAGGTTTGCCATCATAATGGCACTCAGTCCGGCTGTCTCCGTACGCAGACGACTCTTGCCAAGGCTTATAGGCTCATAGCCATGGGTCATGGCAAGTCGCACTTCGTCTATCGAGAAGTCGCCTTCAGGTCCTACAAGCATCGTCACGGGCTCATCGGGATTGAGAGTCTGAAGGGTTGCAAACAGATCCTCGCGCTCTATCTCGGCATAGCAATGGGCTATAAACTTGCGTCCCTCACGTGGACGTGCAACGAAATCGGCAAACGGCTCCATCTCGCCCACCATCGGCTTGTGAGCCTTATGGCTTTGCTTCATAGCCGACACGACGATGCGCTCCACACGGTCGGTACGCAACGTCTTGCGCTCGGAGAACTTGCAGTCGAGAAAGTCAAGCTCGTCAAATCCTATTTCCGTAGCCTTTTCTGCCATCCACTCTATACGGTCCATCATCTTGGTCGGGGCTATGGCGAGCGTGATGCATCCGTTCCACTCGCGCTCGCAGGACAGTTGCTCAAGGATGTTGTACATACAATGCTTGCCCGATGCCATACTCACCTCGGCATCAAAGAGTCCGCCCTCGCCGTCGGCAAGAATCATACGGTCGCCACTCTGCAGACGAAGCACACGCACGGCATGCTTGGCTTCCTCCTCGGGCAATTCGCCGGCATTAGCAGCATTGGGTACATAAAAATATCTTACTTCTTTCATAGTTTCCTACTTTATTTTCATAGTTTTCATAATGGCCATGCCGTCAATCTGGCACAGCAAAACCGTGCAAAGTTACTATCTTTTTCAGAAATACAATAATATTGAATAAAAAACTTGTTTAAGTCAGAAAAAAAAAGTACCTTTGCAAGGTTTTTGGGCACATTTGTCCAAAACACGCAACTTTTATAAAAGCCGTAGAAAGTTTAAGGTATACAAGATGAGACAACTTAAGATTCAAAAAAGTATTACAAACCGTTCGAGTGAAGCACTTGATAAATACCTCGTTGAGATTGGACGCGCCCCTCTTATTTCCATCGATGAGGAAATAGAACTGGCACAGAAGATCAAGAAAGGTGGTGCGGAAGGTGAGCGTGCTAAAGACAAACTTGTCACAGCCAACTTGCGATTTGTAGTATCCGTAGCAAAACAGTACCAGCATCAGGGTTTGACATTGACCGACCTCATTGACGAAGGTAATATCGGCCTCATTAAAGCTGCACAGAAGTTTGATGAGACGCGCGGATTCAAATTCATCTCGTATGCTGTATGGTGGATTCGCCAGAGCATATTGCAGGCCATCGCAGAGCAGAGCCGTATCGTACGCCTGCCACTCAATCAGGTTGGTTCGCTCAACAAGATCAATCACGAGATAAACAAGTTTGAGCAGGAAAACCAGCGTCATCCTTCGGTTTCGGAGCTTTCGGACGCTACCAAGATTGACGAGGAGAAGATTGGCCAGAGCCTCATGGCAGACGGACACCACCTCAGTATCGACGCTCCTTTTCAGGATGGCGAGGACAACTGTATGCTCGACGTAATGCCAAGTGGCGACGACAGCCGTACCGACCGCCAGGTCGACCATGAGTCAATGGCTCTTGAGCTCAATTCTGTACTCAACAAGGTGCTCAAGGACCGCGAGATTACCATCATTCGCGAGTGCTTCGGCATAGGATGCCACGAGAAGGGTCTTGAAGAGATTGGCGACCAGCTCGGACTCACACGCGAGCGTGTACGCCAGATACGCGAGAAGAGTATTGCCAAGCTGCGCGATAGCGGCAACGCAAAGATTCTCATGAAATATTTAGGCTAAATTTTAATTGTTCAAGTAAGCGGCGGACAGTTAGCTTCCGAACTGGCTGTCACTTACGATAAAAGCACCATTGGAAAAGAAAACCATGTTTTTCAATTCCGATGGTGCTTGTTTTTTATTCCTGCATTATCACCTTCTCGAAGTCGCCTACCCCATACTTGTCGAGCAGATTCTTGTCCTCGGCAAAGGCTGTGGCAAGACATTCGCCCTTATTGTCGGCTTCCATGGCTGAGGCGTATCGTCCGAACATCTGGCTGGCTTCGCCATTCTTATGGAGCAACCATTTGGCGTAGCCACAATTGAGCAGGTCGTCAGCCACGCCCGAACCTTCAGCTACAAGGACGTCGTAAATCCGCTCCGCCTCGTCGGGCTTATGGTTCATCAGGTGTCCCCATGCTATTGCACGCTTTACGTTGCGGTCGGAGTCGTTCTCGTAATCAAGCCGATACAGGCGGTTCATTCCCTCGCTTACTTCGCCACTATCAATCAACGCCAGACTCATATATATCGTCAACCGCTTGGAAATACATCCAACGGTTTCCAATCGGTTGCAGATGGCTGTCACGTCGTCGTATCTGCGCAACATGAATGCGGCTTCTGCCAATCCTGCCATAGCCTGCTCGCGCTTCTCGTTTTTTGCAACCACGCGTGAAAACAATTCATACGACGCGTCATAGCAACCCGTCCTTAAATAGGCATTACCAAGAAGCAGGGAAATATCAGCACTTTCGGCTCCCGACCTAACTACAGACTCTGCAAGTACCTTTACCGCTTCATACTGACGCCATCTGAAGAGCAAACGCCCTATCTCAACAGCCTCGTGCGCCATACTTTTGACAAGCGACGCATTCGCTATAAAAAGACAGTCGGCAACTCCATCCTTTGCCGTCTTACCGAACGGGTTGCGGAAATCATTATGATTGGGAAACAACTTGAAGAAGCGATACAAGTCCTGCAGATACATCCTACGCACATAGGCAGGCGAATCTGTTTCGGCAACCATATTCTCGGGCAAAGAAGCGTTTCCTCCCTTCAGCATCTCCTGAGCGTCAGCAGGCAGACGGTCGAAGATGGAAGCTATAGCAAACACAAACGAATACTTGTCGGAATCGCAAAACGGACCACGTCCCACCATTTGCTTTATAGCCGGACCGTTTTCGCCCTTTAAGGCATTGGTCACGTCTGGATGATCGGCATAGAAAGGCGCAAACCAGTTGCTTATCTCGCTGAAAAAGGCAAAACGCTTCATGTGCGAGAAGCCTCCAAAATATATATCGCTACCCCTACGTTGCATCTCCATCATCTTGCTCATCTTCTCTTCTATCTCAGCCATATTGCTGTCGGCATCGTCGTTGCCTAATATTTCGTCAATCGACGAGTCTTCACAACCGTCCGACTCCATACGCCAATTCTTCAATCGGCTGTTCTTGACAAATGTCGGGATAATGTCGGTCTGTATCTCACGGCTGTCGGCCTCGGTATGCTCACAATACAACATCTGTATCTGAACCTCCATCAGTTCACGACGCACCTGCTCTATCGAACTCAGACGAAGCAAAGCCTCTTTAACGTTGGGAAACAAGCTGACTACTCCTTCGTCGGGCATTGCAAGTACAATTCCCACTATGGCACGCTGGCGCAACGCCACATCATCGCTTTGCTCATATACAGCAACAAGCGTCAGCCACTTGTTCACATCAAACACTACAAGCAAAGCCATGGTCAAGGCACTCACTACAAGCTGGGCGTCTGTATGGTCGATTACGGGCGAAAGGAGCAAGGATTTGTAGGTTTCAGCCGACTCTTCTGTCCATTGTCCAATAACAAGCAGACTATTGAACAAGCCTTCCATATAGCACTGATGATTGGCATAAAGCTTGGCAAGAGAGGTTTCGCACGTCTCTCCACTCTGCAACGAACACATGGCCACGTCCTGCACAAACGATTCCAACTCTCCGAGTACAGCCTCCTGCCTGATACGACGGCTGGCGGATATGTTCTGGGCTTGCGCCAAAGTACGACGCTTGCGCATCACCGAAGCAAGACGCACGGTATTGTACAGTCTATAAGTACGCTTCAGCATACGGTCGTAGATACGGGCAGCATTAGGGTCGCACATGTCGCTCAAGAAGCAGTTGGCCATAAGACCGTATTCCGACTCCAGGCGCTCGAGTTCTTCCTCACCTTCGACAATAGCCAGTTCGTCCATACGCTGGCGCAGCATACGCAAGGCGCGAGGCACATTACGCTCTGCAAGAATTGTGTCGTTGATAGTTGAAGCCATAAAAAATCATCGTTTGCCGGTAGCCACAGCCTCAATATCCTTCTGGCGTGGCTTACCGATATGTTCAAATTGTGTCTTGGGCAAAGCCTTCACATAACGCTCGTCAAGCTTATAATACTTATTCAGCAATTCGTAATAATGCGGAATTCCATATTTATTCAACGAATCACAAGCAGCATTATACGCCTTCTTGAAGAGTTCGATTTGCGCCTTGCGACGCTTGTCCTTCATGGCATCATCGCGGAAAGCTATCACGCCCAGCTTCAAGCCCTTCTTCTGGCTGTCGTATATTGATGAGTGACCGTTCAGACGTGCCACAGTAGCCTGAGGCTCGGCAAGCCACATCGCATCCATCTCGTTGTTGAGCAACATAGCCTGACGCACAAACACGTCGTTCACCTGAATTCGGAACACTACCGACGAGGTCTTCACGCCTTCGAGTGCAGCATCGGTAAGAAAGTCGGTAGCCGAATATCTTGTCATAGCCACCATCTTGTCGCCAAGCTGGTCGAGCTTCTTTACTCTCGCCTTGCGATTGGTGAACATATACCAATTTATATTGGTTGCCGAAACATACTGCAACGGAGTTCCTTCGCGCTTCAACCGTTCGGTACTCACAAGGTCGCTTACCATTCCCTCAACGCTACGTCCGGCAATAGCCGTATCACAATCCATTTGTGCCGTAAAATAGCGCAAGCGCAAGTCGAGCCTTGCCGTGTCGTACAGCACACGTTCCTTAGCCACATATATGGGCAAGCAGTCGAGCGTTGGCACGACAGCAATTTTCAGAGCGAGCGAATCTTGTCTATGCAGCCGTTCACGTTCAGCACGCGACAAGCGTTTCTGCTCATCGTAAGATTTTCCACACGATATGGCTAATGCCGCAAATATAATGCAAATAAAAAAGCTTTTCATATTCATAAAGCAAAAGTAATAATAAATTTTGTAACGACGAAAAATATTAGTACTTTTGTAGTATTGCGACAAAAAGTCAAAAAAAACAGACATCAGCACATGGCAAAAACAAAAACAGTATATGTCTGCAGCAACTGCGGACAGGAGTCGACAAAGTGGATAGGCAAATGTCCAAGTTGCGGTCAATGGAACACTTTCAAGGAGATGCACATCGGCACGTCATCGCAAGACAACGCTTCGGGCAGCCTGTTCAGCCATAGTCATTCGGCTACAGGCAAAAGCCGACCTGTAAAATTAAGCGACATCCCCTCGCACGACGACCCACGCATCGACATGCACGACAACGAGTTGAACAGAGTTCTCGGCGGCGGACTTGTTGCCGGCAGCATAGTTCTGCTTGGAGGCGAGCCGGGTATAGGCAAGAGTACGCTCACCTTACAAACCGTACTCAATATTCCCGACAAGACAATATTATATGTCAGCGGTGAGGAGAGCGCCCATCAGCTCAAGATGCGAGCCGAACGACTCTTGGCTGGCAATACGCCTATGTCGTCCGATGCCAACAACATCAATATTCTGTGCGAGACTTCGCTACAAAGAATATTCGAGTACGCCGAAGAAATCAAGCCGCAGATTGTCATCATCGACTCTATTCAGACAATTGCTACTGAAGACGTTGACAGCAGTCCAGGCAGCATTACTCAGGTGAGAGAGTGTGCAGCGTCGCTATTGCGTTTTGCCAAGACTACGGGCACTCCTGTTGTTCTGATTGGCCATATCAATAAGGAAGGCACGCTCGCCGGACCGAAGATTCTGGAGCATATTGTTGATACGGTAATACAGTTTGAAGGCGACCAGCATTATATGTACCGCATTCTGCGCTCTATAAAGAACCGATTTGGCAGCACATCCGAACTTGGCATATACGAGATGCGACAGAGTGGATTGCGCCAGGTGAATAATCCTTCCGAACTGCTACTATCGCAAGATCATGAAGGTCTGTCGGGCGTAGCCATCAGTTCAGCCATTGAGGGCGTGCGTCCTTTCCTCGTAGAGACCCAGGCTCTCGTATCGTCGGCTGCATACGGCACTCCGCAACGCTCGGCAACAGGATTTGACGCTCGCCGACTCAATATGCTTCTCGCAGTTCTTGAGAAACGTGTCGGATTCAAGCTCACCCAGAAAGACGTATTCGTAAACATAGCCGGAGGTCTGCGCGTAACCGACCTTGCTATGGACCTAAGCGTAATAGCCGCCGTATTGTCGAGCAATGTTGATACTGCTATCGAACCCGGCTGGTGTATGGCAGGCGAAGTGGGTCTAAGTGGTGAGGTTCGCCCCATCAACCGCATCGAACAACGCCTTAGCGAGGCAGAAAAGCTTGGATTTACCGACATCATACTACCCAAGCACAATATTTCGGGACTCGACACAAGCAAATATCACATCAAGATACATGCAGTACGCAAGGTGGAGGAAGCCCTGCGCAAACTGTTCGGATAAACATAACATATTACAAACGATAAAATAACAATATAAAAATGAAAAACTCGGTAATAATAGTAAGCGGAGGCATGGACAGCATCACCCTGCTCTACGACCACAAAGACGAAATAGCACTCGGAATATCGTTCGACTACGGCAGCAATCATAATGCACGCGAAATACCTTACGCAAAGATGCATTGCGAACGACTCGGAATCAAGCACATAACTATCAACCTCGACTTTATGCACCAGTATTTCAAGTCGAGTCTGCTCGACGGAGCCGATGCCATACCCGAAGGACACTATGCCGACGACAACATGAAGTCGACTGTCGTACCCTTCCGCAATGGTATAATGCTTTCTATAGCCATAGGCATAGCCGAGAGCAATGGTCTCGACCAGGTGTTCATAGCCAATCACGGAGGCGACCATACCATCTATCCCGACTGCCGTCCGGAGTTCATCAACGCCATCGACTCTGCAGCCAATGCCGGCACATTCAATAATGTGCGCGTAGTGGCTCCTTACACCAAAATCACCAAAAGCGACATAGCCAGACGTGGCAAGGAATTGGGATTGGACTATACCGAAACATGGAGCTGCTACAAAGGTGGCGAGAAGCATTGTGGCAAGTGCGGCACATGTGTTGAACGCAAGGAAGCCCTAAGAGATGCCGGCATAGACGACAATACCGAATACGAAGAATAAGCCACATACAAAATTGTCGCCTTTTTCTTCGCTTTATATTCAAAAATTTAGTAAATTTGCGCTCAAGTATTGCGCATTATACAAATATGAAGCAATAAGAAGGACAGATTATTTCTAACTTTTAAATAAACACATAACAGAAATGAAAATCGAAGATTTCAACTTTGCCGGTAAAAAGGCAATCGTACGCGTTGACTTCAACGTACCATTGGACGAGAACGGAAATGTAACTGACGATACCCGTATCCGCGGTGCCCTTCCTACATTGAAGAAGGTACTTGCTGACGGCGGTACCCTCATCATGATGAGCCACATGGGCAAGCCGAAGGGCAAGGTAAACATGAAGCTCTCTTTGAGCCAGATTGTTCCTAACGTTTCTGCTGCTCTTGGTGTTGAGGTTAAGTTCGCTAAGGACTGTGGCAACGCTTCTGAAGAGGCTGCTGCCTTGAAGCCGGGTGAGGCTCTGCTTCTTGAGAACCTCCGCTTCTATCCTGAGGAGGAAGGCAAGCCTGTAGGCGTAGAGAAGGGCACTCCTGAGTTCGATGCTGCCAAGAAGGAGATGAAGGGTCGTCAGCAGGAGTTCGCTAAGAAGCTTGCTTCTTACGCTGACTGCTACGTAATGGATGCCTTCGGTACAGCTCACCGCAAGCACGCTTCTACAGCTGTTATTGACGAATACTTCGACAAGGATCACAAGATGCTCGGCTACCTCATGGAGAAAGAGGTTAATGCTGTTGACGCTGTTCTCGGCAACATCAAGCGTCCGTTCACAGCCATCATGGGTGGTTCTAAGGTATCTACAAAGATTGGTATCATCGAGAACCTCCTCACAAAGGTTGACAACCTCATCCTCTGCGGTGGTATGACTTACACATTCTCTAAGGCTCTCGGCGGACAGATTGGTATGTCTATCTGCGAGGACGACAAGCTCGACGTAGCTCTCGACGTAATCAAGAAGGCTAAGGAGAACGGCGTAAACCTCGTACTCGGTACAGACTCTATCTGTGGCGACGACTTCAAGAACGACTGCAATACACAGGTTTGCCCGTCAAACGCTATTCCTGAGGGTTGGGAAGGCATGGACGCAGGTCCTGAGACACGCAAGGCTTTTGCTGCAGCTATCAAGGGTGCCAAGACTATCCTCTGGAACGGTCCTGCAGGCGTATTCGAGTTCGACAACTTCGCCGGTGGTTCTAAGGCTATTGCCGACGCTATTGCTGAAGCAACTAAGGAGGGCGCATTCTCACTCATCGGTGGTGGCGACTCTGTAGCTTGCATCAATAAGTTCGGTTTGGCTGACCAGGTTTCTTACATCTCTACTGGTGGTGGTGCTCTGCTTGAGGCTATCGAGGGCAAGGTACTTCCGGGTGTAGCTGCTATTGAGGCTTAATATTTATATATAAGGTGTGTCAACTCTGGCACACCTTAATAAAAAGACTAAGGGCACAGAAAGAAAATTCCTTCTGTGCCCTTTTTATGTGCGTTAAGTTTTTATTACATGCCCAGGTTGATTGTGCGCGAAAGCACGTCAAGCTGCTGCTCACGTGTAAGCTTAACGAAGTTTACAGCATATCCACTGACACGGATTGTAAGCTGCGGATACTTCTCAGGATGATCCATTGCATCGAGCAGGAGGTTGCGGTCGAACACGTTCACATTAATGTGCTGTCCGCCAGTCGGTGTGAAGTAACCGTCGAGCAACGACACAAGGTTCTGAGCGCGCATATCCTCAGTCTTGCCCAAAGCCGAAGGAGCAATAGCGAATGTATAAGAGATACCGTCGCGTGAATGCTGGAACGGAAGCTTGGCTACCGAAGCCAAGGCAGCAACAGCACCCTTAACGTCACGAGCGTTCATCGGGTTGGCACCCGGAGCGAATGGTACGCCCTTCTCACGACCGTCAGGTGTAGCACCTGTGTTACGGCCATATACTACGTTCGAAGTAATGGTGAGCAAGCTCTGTGTCGGAACAGCGTCACGATAAGTACGATGCTGACGAAGATACTCCATAAACTTCTCTGTGAGCGAGATGGCAATCTCGTCAGTCTCCTCGTTATTGTTGCCGAACGGAACATACTCGCCCTCCTCTATCTTATAGTCAACAGCCAGACCAGTCTCGTCGCGAACGATGCGGATGCGGCAGTTCTTCATAGCAGCGATAGAGTCGGCTACAATCGACAATCCGGCAATACCAGTAGCACGTGTGCGCTCTACGTCACCGTCGTGCAAAGCCATCTCGAATGCCTCATAGTCGTACTTGTCGTGCATGTAGTGAATGATCTTCAGAGCATTGACATAAGTCTTGGCAAGCCATCTCATCATCTGCTCAAACTTAGGCATGAACTCCTCATAAGTCAGATAGTCGCCTGTGATAGGAGCAAAGCGAGGAGCAATCTGCTCGCCCGACATCTCGTCACGTCCACCGTTGATAGCATAAAGCATACACTTGGCAAGGTTAGCACGAGCGCCAAAGAACTGCATCTGCTTACCAATCTTCATAGGTGACACGCAGCAAGCAATACCGTAGTCGTCGCCAAGGTCGGCACGCATCAGATCGTCGTTCTCATACTGAATAGCGCTTGTGTCGATGCTCACCTTAGCACAATACTTCTTCCATGACTCAGGCAGACGCTCGCTCCAAAGTACAGTAAGGTTTGGCTCGGGCGACGGTCCCATATTATATAAGGTGTGGAGGAAACGATAGTCGGTCTTTGTCACCATCGAACGTCCGTCAATACCCATACCACCAATAGAAGCAGTAGCCCAAATCGGGTCGCCTGAGAAGAGGTCGTTGTATTCAGGAGTACGGAGGAAACGAACGATACGAAGCTTCATAATCATTTGGTCGATAAGCTCCTGTGCCTCTTCCTCTGTGATAACGCCATTCTTCAAGTCGCGCTGGATATAGATGTCGAGGAAAGCACAAACACGTCCCAAAGACATGGCAGCACCATCCTGGTCCTTTACAGCACCAAGATAACCGAAGTAAGTCCACTGAACAGCCTCACGTGCGTTCTGAGCCGGACGAGTCACGTCAAATCCGTAAGCAGCACACATACGCTCAAACTGCTTGAGGGCCTGAATCTGCTCCGAAACCTCCTCACGATGACGTACTATCTCCTCGGTAAACTCCTGGATGTCAATACGCTTGAAGTAGCGCTTCTTCTCCTCAATAAGATTGGCTGTACCGTAGAGAGCTATACGACGATAGTCGCCGATGATACGGCCACGACCGTAAGCGTCAGGCAGACCTGTAATGATGTGAGCATGACGTGCAGCCTTGATGTCATCGTTGTATGCAGAGAATACGCCTTCGTTGTGAGTCTTGCGATATTTTGTGAAGATAGTCTTTGTAGCAGGGTCAAGATCATAACCATACGACTTAAGAGCCTTCTCCACCATACGGATACCGCCCTTAGGAAAGATACCGCGCTTCAATGGCACATCAGTCTGTAGACCTACAACAACCTCACTCTCACGGTCGATGTAACCGGCACCGTAAGTATCGATGCTCTGCGGAAGAGTGGTCTCGGCATCATAAACGCCCTTCTCACGCTCTACCTCAAACATCTTTGACAAGACGTCCCACAGATGAGTGGTACGCTCAGTCGGACCAGCGAGGAAAGACTCGTCACCGTCATATGCCTCATAATTAGATTGAATAAAGTCACGTACATCAATTTCGCGCTTCCAATTGGAACCTTTGAAATCGTTTTGCAAATTTTGAAGAATCATAATTTGTAGTTTAAATTGTGTAATGAATGATATCCACTTGCAAAATTAAGATTTTTTCCTCATTCCCACAAGAATCAAACCTAATAAGGTGACAAAATCATAATTTATTAGTACTAAATCAGAGCCATTTAGCCACAGCCACAAAATTATACGCCAAATTTACCCCATTTTCAAAACTTTTTGTAACTTTGCCGTCCAATAGAATAGGAACTCCGAAATATAGAACAAATGGAATATATGTCACAAGAGTGCTACGACAAACTCGTAGCCGAACTTCGCCATATGGAACAGGTAGAACTGCCACAAGTGCGCGATGCCATAGCCGAGGCCCGCGACAAGGGCGACTTGAGCGAGAACTTCGAATATCATGCAGCCAAGCGTGAGCAAGGCCGTCTGCTGGGACGCATCAGCTACAAGCAGAAAGTACTTGAGAATGCTCGCATCATCGACAAGACACGTCTTAATGCCGACGTAGTAGGTATATTAAGTAAGGTAAAGATAACCAACCTCAACAACAACCGCAGCATGTCGTATACCATCGTGAGCGCATCAGAGGCAAACTTGTCAGAAGGCAAGATTTCCATAAAATCACCTATCGCCCAGGCATTGCTCAACAAAAAACCTGAAGATATAGTAGAGGTACGCGTACCGGCAGGCATATTACGACTGAGAATTGACAGTATTGAGCTGTAAATACACATAAAAGATGTTAAACATTTCCTCAAACCCACAGGCAATGTTTGTCATCTAACTAAAAATCAGTACCTTTGCACCCGCAATTTTGCAAATAGTAATTATATTTTAATTTTTAACAACAATGAATCGATACGAAACCGTTTTCATTTTGACTCCCGTTTTGTCTGATGAACAGATGAAGGAAGCGGTCGCAAAGTTCAAGAAGCTCCTCACCGACAACGGTGCAGAGATTGTGAACGAGGAGACCTGGGGACTCAAGAAGATGGCTTATGCTATTCAGAAGAAGTCAACAGGATTCTATTGCCTGCTCGAGTTCAAGGCTGAGCCTACAATCGTTAAAACTCTCGAAACTGGCTATCGCCGCGACGAGAAAGTTATTCGTCACATGACAGTTAAGCTCGACAAGTATGCTGCACAGTATGCTGAGAAGAGACGTAACAAATTCGCAAACAAGGAGGCTTAAATTATGGCAGCAGTAGAATCAGAAATTCGCTATTTGACTCCACCTTCAGTGGACACACGCAAGAAGAAGTATTGCCGTTTCAAGAAGAGCGGTATCAAGTACATCGACTATAAGGATCCTGAGTTCCTCAAGAAGTTCTTGAACGAGCAGGGCAAGATCCTTCCCCGTCGTATCACAGGTACATCTTTGAAGTATCAGCGTCGCGTAGCACAGGCTGTTAAGCGTGCTCGCCAGATTGCTTTGCTTCCTTACGTAACCGATTTGATGAAATAATTATTAAGGAGGACAACAAGCAATGGAAATCATACTTAAAGAAGATATTATCGGACTGGGTTACAAGAACGACATCGTTAATGTAAAGAGTGGTTACGGTCGTAACTACCTCATTCCCCAGGGCAAGGGTGTAATCGCATCTGAATCAGCAAAGAAGGTTCTCGCCGAGAACTTGAAGCAGCAGGCCCACAAGCTCGCAGCTATCAAGGCTGAGGCTGAGAAGAAGGCTGAGCAGCTCAATGGCGTAGAGCTCGTTATCGCCGCTAAGGTAAGCGCTACTGGTGCTACTTACGGTTCAGTTAACGCTGCTATCGTTGCTGAGGAGCTGAAGAACAAGGGCATCGAGGTTGATCGTAAGATTATCACAATGCGCGACATCAAGCACGTTGGCGACTTCGAGGCTACAATCCACTTCCACAAGGAGGTTGAGGTTAAGGTTCCCGTTAAGGTCGTAGCAGAGAACGCTACTGTAGAGGCTCCCGTTGAGGAGGCTCCTAAGGCAGAGGCTGCACAGACAGAGGAGACAGCTGAGTAATATTCACAGCAAACCCAATAATTGAGGGAGGGCGTGTCAAAACTCCCAATATAAATAAAAAAAACTCGTTGTACGTTCTTGTGTGGATGTACAACGAGTTTTTGTTTTTCTACAAAAAAGAGCCTTATAAACAATTTATATGGCGTTATATGGGTCAAATAAGCCCTCAAATAAGAGAAAAGTCCTCCCTTGGTCATTTTTGCCACCATTTTCTTTATATTAAAGGCAATGGCAAAGAAGGCAAAGTCCATTTTGACCTTGTCTACACCGATATGGCGAAAACGATTGTACGCCATGTTGTATTTTATTTGCCCGAAGACCGCTTCCGGCTCGATGCTTCTCCTGCCTCTATGCCTTAGGCCTTCCTCGGAGGTGAGCAGCTCACTCGCCTTCTTTTTGTAGGCTTCCAGTTTGTGGTTACGGTCAATCACGCGCCTGCCCTTGGATGCGTCAAAGCACTGACCGCGTAGCGGACATCCCCTACAGTTCTGTGCTGTATATGTTGCCCTATCGGAGACATATCCACTCGCACTTGTCTTGTGGCTGGTTCCAGTACGTGCCATGTGTTGGCCCATCGGACAGACACAATAGTCTTCCTCCTTGTTATAATAGAAGTTTTCCGAGCGGAATGGATCCGGTACATACTGTGGACGGTGCTCTATATGGAAGCGGTTGTATTTCACATAGGCGGCGGTGCCGTTCAGCTCCATAAACTCGTAATTCTCCTCTGAGCCATAACCAGAGTCTGCCACTTCCGTTGACGCAAAGTGTCCATAACGCTCACGGAACGACTCCATGAATGGGATGTAGGTAAGGGTGTCTGTAGGGTTGGGGAACAGTGCAAAGTTGGTGATGAACTGGTTCTCGGTTGCAATCTGAAGATTGTACCCGGGTTTTGTCAGCCCGTCGTTTATAGCATCCTCCTTCATGTGCATGAATGTAGCATCCTTGTCGGTCTTTGAATAAGAGTTGCGGTCACCGAGAGTTTCAAGATGTTGGTTGTATTCAGCCAGTTTCTCGCTACGTTCCTTGAGTTCCTTGGCTAACTTGCGCCTCTTCTTCTTTTCTTCCTTGTCCATCTCCACTTGCGGGTCGGACAGCGAGGCATTAAGTTCTGCGGATATTTCGGCAAGTTGTGACGGGGTGAATTCCACCGTTTCGTCTGTCTTGGTATTGTCTTGTGCTATGCAGTCGTCAACCTGGGCAAGCAGAGCCTTTACCTTGTCAATCAATCTGGCACGGTTACGCTCGACAGTCTTACGCCAAACAAACGTATACTTGTTTGACTTCGACTCTATCTTCGTGCCGTCCACATACTCCACGTCGAGACTCACAAATCCC
>URQS01000028.1 GCA_900550035.1 uncultured Prevotella sp.
TCCCCCGTAGGGAGGGGAGCGGTATGAACCGACTACTCACAAGTCTTTTACAATTATCAAAAAACAATTAATAAAAAAAACAAACAGCCCACTATCCCCTTCACACCCACAAAATCATATTACTCCCCTCCCTACGGGGGAGGGGTCGGGGGTAGGGCTTTTTATTATGCTTAACAAACACAGCAAGATATACATAGCCGGCCACCACGGACTTGTGGGTTCGGCTATCTGGAACAACCTTAAGGCTCGCGGCTACAACAATCTTGTAGGGCGCAGCCATAAGGAGTTGGACCTTACCGACCAAATGGCGGTGACACGTTTCTTCGATGAGGAGCGTCCCGATGCAGTTGTCCTGGCAGCCGCTTTCGTTGGTGGCATTATGGCAAACTCGCTCTATCGTGCCGACTTCATCATGCAGAACATGAAGATGCAATGCAACGTGATAGACAATGCCTACAAACATGGTGTCAAGAAGCTGCTCTTCCTTGGCTCTACGTGCATATACCCCAAGAATGCTCCGCAACCGATGAGGGAGGACTGTCTGCTCACATCGCCACTGGAGTATACCAACGAGGAATATGCCATAGCCAAGATAGCCGGACTGAAGATGTGCGAGTCGTACAATCTGCAATACGGCACCAACTATATAGCCGTTATGCCGACCAACCTCTACGGGCCCAACGACAACTTCCACCTTGAGAACAGCCACGTGATGCCTGCCATGATGCGCAAGATATACTTGGCGAAACTTATTCACGAGGGCGATTGGCGCACGATAGAGGCTGACATGAACAAGCGCCCTATCAACCCCACCGACAAGCTTCGCACCATCATAAGCGAAGGCAATGTCGACGGCCGCAACCCACACGAACGCATACTGAAGGCATTGGAGTTTTACGGTATATATAATAATAAGGTGGTGTTATGGGGAACCGGCTCTCCCTTACGCGAGTTTCTATGGAGCGAAGACATGGCAGACGCCAGTGTTCATGTGCTCTTGAATGTTGACTTCAAGGACATCATCGGCATTGAGAAATACAGCAGCGTATTCTATGGCGCTAAGACCGACGGTGCGGTCGACCGCAACAATTCCGAGGGGCGCGGCGGTGCCATCCCGTCATTGGGCGAGATACGCAACTGCCACATCAATGTTGGCACGGGCAAGGAACTCACCATACGCCAGCTATCACAACTCGTAGCCAAAGCCGTAGGCTTCGAAGGAACGATTGAGTTTGACACCAGCAAACCTGACGGCACCATGCGAAAACTCATTGACGTAAGCAAGCTGCATTCGCTCGGATGGACGCACAAAGTGGAAATAGAAGAAGGAGTGCAGAAGCTCTTCGAATGGTATAAAGAATAATGAAATTGCAACCGCCCCTGTTACAATATTTGCATTTATAACCGCTCAAAACTGCGAGCTGAACGCACGAGGAAATCTTTTGCGCGAAATTCGTGAGTTTTGAGCGTGCAGCCATACATTGCTCATACACAACAACTTATAACGTTAACGACGGATGTGTGCAATTTTATGCAACGCAAAAAAGCTCTCTTTTGTTGCAAAATGACTACTTTTGCATTGCATTCAGGCTTCCGTTGCATTTCAATTAGAGCTTCTTTGCCATCCAAAAGTAGTCCATTTGGAGTGCAAAGAAGCTCTAATTGAATAAAAACATGGTGTCGGACACCGCAAAAACCCATAAAAACCGCTCTGCCAATCTCTATAATCGATTTTTATTTTGTAACACTTTTTTACTGCCTGTCTTATATTTGCATACACTTTTTTATAATAAACACTTGCCACTTACACAAATAATTCTTATTTTTGCATTGAAACATCATCAAATAATTGGATTTGACATGTAAGAATGGACATTGGGTTGTATTGAATAGCTAATATAAAATGTTAAAAATGAAATACCTTAAAATGATCTTTACCTATAAGATTCTGATTAAATTTATGCTGTTGTCAATGGTTGTGTTGACAACAGGCAGTTGTGACCGCTACAAAACTGTGCGTGAGAAACTGAATGTGGCGGAAAATCTTATGAATGCACATCCGGATTCCGCCCTTATAATATTAGATAATATCCCATCCTCAGATATCAAAGACAAAAAGGTTGCCGCCAGATATGCGCTGCTCAAATCCATAGCATTGGACAAGAACTACATCGACACGACTACTTTCGATGTACTGCAACCTGCAATTGATTATTATAGCAAAAACGGAACTCCAGATGAACAGCTTCGCACATATTACTATCAAGGGAGAATTTATCAGAATAAGGGAGATGATGACTCTGCTATGCAAAGCTTTATGTGTGGAAGAGATTTGAGAGACGCTGTGACCGATTCGTTGCTATTAGCCCATACACTTGTAGCGCAGGGCACTTTGTATTTTAAGCAGTACAAAATAAACGAGTTTGTCCAGAATAATATGGAAGCCGCCAGACTATATGAAGCCATCGGAAAGGCAGTCCTCGCTATCAAGAGCTATACTAATGCGCTTGACGGATACGTTATGCAGAATAACAAATTAGCGGCAGACAGTCTTATGTCCATTTGCGTACCGATGGTGAAAAAGAATCCCGAGGGAGAAGCTTTTCTGTTCCCTTCCTTATTGTCATATACTGTGAATTTCTGTTCATCCGATGAGATAAAAGAGGTCTTGACAGAATATCAAAATATGGAGCTAACTACAGATGAGACTATGATTTTTGCCGAAGGGTATTCAAAAATCGGAGAATATGACAAAGCTATTACTCTCCTTTCAAAAATAAGTCCATCAGAATCCACTTGGGACTCGCTCAAATATGCTTCGATAAAGATTGATATTTTAGAGAGACAAGGCAAGTATAAAGAAGCCTTTACCCTATATCGGGATTACTCCGCCTCCCTTGAGCATTACCAAAAAGAATTGCTTTCACATGACTTATTGTTCTCCGATAAGAAGCATCAACTCGAAATGAAGAACCTCATAGAGATTCAAGACCGAGACAGAATTATCGGAGGTACTCTTTGTGGTATATTTGCGCTGGTCATCCTTGTTGGCTGGTTATATTACCGAGGCTACCGTAGCAAAACCAAACGCATTCTGACTGAGAAAGAGAATAAAAATCTAAGACTTGAGCAAGAAAACCTCAGATTAGAAATTGACCAGCTGGAAAATGAGCGTGACCATCTGAAGGAATTGCAAAAGGAACAGTCGGAACTGTCAAAACCTATCAAAGACGTGATAAAGAGCAGGCTTGATTTGCTCAACGGTCTGCTGGCAAAAGAGATTACCAATAACGAGCGTTATGCAGAGCCGTACAACAAATGGATTGATACTGTACGTAATGACAAAAAGAAATTTATGGACTCCACACGCCTTGCTTTCGCGGCATCGCACCCAAAGTTTATTGAGTATCTCAAACAGCATGGATTGTCAACCGATGAAATCAATTATCTCTGTTTGTATGCAATAGGATTGCGTGGCAAGGAAGTAGGAGAATACATCCAAACGAAACGCCATTATATCGTAAGCCATGAAATCAGAAAGAAACTGGGTATAGACGAGCACGAAACCAATATTGGTCCTTATATCCGTAAACTTTTAAGGGCTTTGTAAAACTTTGAATGGCTTTGTAAAACTTTTTCATCACACTGTTTTATAACACATTGTATATCAACAAAATAAAAACTACTAAATAAAACTTTTATACTTGCTTGAAAACTTTATTTGTTGTAAATTTATGCCAAATTAAGAACAATAAAAATGGCTGCTCGTTTAGAAATATGGTGTATTGCTGCACTCTTATTGCTTGCTGTTCCAACCAAAGCACAGCAAGCAAAAGAGCGGCTTGACTCTATCATTAACTCACTTGAATTAAAAGAGGTGGTTGTTACTGCTAAGAAAATCAAACAATCTGGAGATACCATTTCATATTCGGCAGCTACTTACAGAGGCAAAAACGACAAAACCCTTGAAGATTTGTTGCGTAAGATGCCTGGTATCGAAGTGAAAGCTGATGGCCAAATCACATATAACGGACAATGGATAAATGAATTTTATATTGAGGGACTTGATATGCTTGGAGGAAATTATGGTGTAGCCACACGAAATATTGATGCAAAAGACATAGGCTCTGTTCAAGTATTGCGAAATCATCAAGATGTAAAATTGTTACAAGGTGTAAAAAGTGGCAACACTCCATCTATGAACATAAAATTAAAGCAAAATGCTCTTGGTATTTGGACGTCAACACTTCAGGCGGCAATCGGATGTCAGCCTAAATTATCGCGGGATGTCTCTGCCAATCTTATGAACTTTCGTCGCAAAGCGCAGAACATATCTATTTACAAAACCAATAACATCGGCCATGATTTAAGACAAGATATTGGTGCACCAGCAACATTCAATTCGTCTTATGGCACAGGGTTACTCTTTGCCAACTCTCCTAATTTAAATGACAGTTATGCCTACCACAACAATTCGCATTGTTTATCAGTCAATCAACTTTTCAAGCTAAATAATGAGCAGACTCTGGCATTTAATCTCAACTATCTCTTTGACAAAGAGAAAAGAGACGCGACAGAACAAACAACATATCTAACCGACAGTATTTCGCGTTATATTATAGATGAATCCAATAAATCTGCCATGCGCCAGCATTTTATAGGAACGCATGCTGTTTACAAGATGAACAATAAAGAGCACTATATAAAGAACGCTTTTGCAGCAAGTGTATCATTCCCTCATGGTGAGGGTTCAATCAACGATTTAATCCAACAACAAATATCTGCATATTCGATTAATATTGACGATGTAATGAAGATAAATTACATGAAGAAACGAGGGGGCATTGGCGAGGCAACCCTGCATGTCAATTATACAGACAAACAAGGTACACTTCGATTGGTTGATAGAGAATTATCTCAGGTGATAAGACAACAGAAACTGAACTCCAGTGGAGCAGCATCAATAATCGCAGTGGCAGTACCTCATTTTATGTTCAATATCAACAGCGGCTTTGATGCACAATGGCAGCAGGCTAAAACCGATTTAAACTTGAATAAATCATTCAAGTGTGGAAATCAGCGTACATGGCAGACGGGGGCACACATTACCCCTAAGTTCTTTCTGCATTACGGTCAACGATTCCAATGGCTTACATATGTACCTACAGGTTTTGAATATTACACTTCAATCGATGGTAATTGGGAATATGATAAAATATTCTTTTCGTTCAAGCCATATACAAATATAACTTTCAAACCATCGCAACGTTTGACCTTATCCTTGACATCAGCTTGCGATGAATCTATGCCTGCTCCACTTTCGCTCATTGTACAGCGTAGATATATCGACTACCGCACCTCTATATCGAATCCGTTTCATCTTGAATCCAAAATAAATAGGACAGTAAAGACTGTTTTAAATGCAAGTTATACAAGTGTGCTTGACATGTTATTCAGTGGTATGACATTAACACATGTTTACTCCCATAATAGCTTTTCCAACGGATATGAAGTTACTGACGATATTATTGAATATATAAAATTGCCGTATGCGACAAACTGCAATATATGGCAAGGCGACCAGACTTTTTCCAAAGGATTTTTCAAATGGAATTCAAAGATAACCGAATCGTTCACAATCGGCACAAACCAAAATGAGTTTTATGTTAATGAAGCAAAACACAAAGGCCGTAACAATTATCTGCGTGCAAAGGTTTCGTTCAATGCTTCATTCGCCCGCTGGATCAACATTGATACTTCAAATGAATTCTCACTATCGAAGACATATACTGACGGTATATCCAACAGTACTGCGAAACACACATTTGCCAATGCTACTTCATTTGTATTTTGGCCATATAAACAACTGTGTCTGACACCATCTTTAATATATTATTACAATGACTATTCAAAAGATTACAGGAACAATACTTTCCTCAACTGCAATATTGAGTATTCCTTTGGAAACACTATATTGTCACTAAATTGCAGCAATTTGCTTAATAACAGGGTCTTTCGCCGATACAACGACAACGGAAGTATACAGTATTCATGTCAATATCGTTTGCGTGGTCGTACAATTATGCTTGGAGGCAGATTTAAAATAAAATAACACTCATAATATATTAACAATTAAAACATCATCAATATGAAAAAAAATCTTATCGCACTCACAGCTATCATGATACTTGCCAGTGTAGACATCTCGGCTCAAGTCTCTGTAACCTATGCTATGGATACACCAACTTTTACACTAGTTCATGAAAGTACCGACAAGTATCAGACTCTGGATTCATGTTATCTCACAATCACCTACCGATATAAATATAAGGCAACCGAAAAAGACGATTCACTCAGTCATGATGACCTTATGGATCTGCAATTAGGTCGTAAGTACAACGCTTTCTTCAGCCAAAATATTCGTAATCTTGACATTCAGAACACGAAAGAGCTCAAAACCACAATGAAGCTTAAGACTATTCCTGAGAGTTTTGTAGGGTTTGATCTACTCGTCAACCATGATGATTCAAAAACGATTGTCACAAACCGCATTCCATATACATCGCAGGTGATTGAATACACCGAGAATACCCCTTCTCTTATATGGACATACCTCATAGAAGAAAAATCCTACAATGTTATGGGCTACCATTGTCATGTTGCAAAGTGTAATTTTGGAGGCCGAGAATGGAAGGTTTATTATACCAATGACATTCCATTACCATACGGTCCATGGAAACTAAATGGAGTCAAAGGTCTTGTTCTCAAGGCGGAAGATTCTGAACATAATTTTGTCTTTGAAGCGGTTGGTCTTACCCAAAAACCACAACCGATAATCCGTTATGAATGGAACAGAAAGACTATGAAGAAAGAAGACTGGCAGCGATTTGAACGTGAAATGTATCAAAATGCTGGTGCTTTTGTACGCAATACCGGCGCTCGCATCATAATTATGGACAATAGCGAGAAAGGCTTCCATCGTCTGAACGAAGATTGGACTCAATTCTATAATCCTTTAGAAAAATAATATGGAAATAATAACAGCAGCATCAGGCAATAGTTACATATATGAACAAAGGACAGGGTATATATCTCTTGTCCCGAGTTCATATATGTCCAAAGGAACTCTATCGTCATACTATTCTGATAAGATTAAATATTTGACAAAATTCGGATTGATTTCAAATAAATCAGAGTTGGAATTCAAATATAAACTATTAGAAAAAAAAGATATTACGAACGCCTTAATATCCAATATATTGTGGGACAGCTCAATTCTCCTGTCGAGCAATTCATGTCGTTTATCTACTCTTTACAGGATGTGAAGATCTCCCTTGAACGAATAAATGAGATTCATGAAGGAAAAAACGAAGAATCTAAAGAAAATCAGACCAAATCGTTTGAGTCGGAAAAAAATATTAGTATAAACAACATTGACTTCAAGTACGATCCACATGCTTTGAAGAAAACGCTTGAAGGCGTATCCTTCGATATACCAGAAGGAAAGGTTACTGCCATAGTTGGAGCATTAGGAAGTGGAAAAACCACACTAATAAAACTCATGCTCGGTTATTATCCAGTTATGTCAGGAACAATCAATATTGCCGGACGAAATATCAATAAATACAACCTGAAATGGTGGCGTCGACATTGTGGAGTGGTAATGCAGGATGGAGTGATATTCTCCGAGTCCATAGCCCGGAATATCGCAGTTGATGATGGGAAGATAGATGTGGAGCGTCTTGAACAAGCCGCAAAAATTGCAAATATACATGAATATGTTATGGGGCTTCCTCTAAAATACAACACTCTTATCGGGCGTGACGGAGTCGGACTGAGCCAAGGCCAGAAGCAACGCATACTTATAGCTCGCGCAGTCTATAAGAAGCCTGATTTTATTTTCTTAGACGAAGCCACTAATGCTCTTGATGCCAAAAACGAAAAGGCAATAGTAGAAAACTTGGACGAATTCTATAAAGGACGTACAGTAGTTGTGGTGGCACACCGTTTATCGACAGTAAAAAATGCTGACCAAATAATTGTTATTGATAAAGGTAGAGTAGTAGAGACCGGTAGCCACAATTCTCTAATTGAAAAAAAGGGAGCATACTACACTTTGGTCAAGAACCAACTTGAGCTCGGAAGCTGATAAATGTAACATAAAATAACAACCCATAATAATAGGATAAAACATGAAAGAGATAGATATAAAACAAAAAAATGTATGCAATGATATAGAACTGCGTTCTGAAAAGGTTCGTAATCTATTAGGAGAAATACCTCCAGCCTTAGTGCGATGGGGTTCAGTAATAATTGTTGCCATATTCTTGGTACTATTATTAGTAGTATGTTTTGTGCCTTATCCACATTCAAAAGGTGAAAGCATTTTACAGCATTTTTTATTGTAGTAAAACAACAACAAAGGGAAAATGTGAACAACTTGTGATATTATATGAATATGCCTACACAATGATAAATCAGTAACTTTGCAGCTGAATTATTAATATAGGTATGAAAAGAATATTGTTCACATTTTCCCTGACTCTTCTTGCCCACTATTCGATGGCGCAAGAAACATTGTCATTGGGTCAATGCCTGCAGATGGGCATTGAACGAAATCTTAATTTAAAGACTTATGAGGGTAATGTGCTTAAAGGCAAGCACAATATCAGCGAGAACCGCTCGCGTCTGTTGCCACAGATTAATATCGGCGCAGCGCTGAACGACAACTTCACTCCACCCGTATCGGTGACCGACGGTAAGGCTTACGGCAAACCGTATAACGTGACGAAGACGCTGCAGTACAACTCGTCGGCAAGCGTTCAGCTACAGATGCCGCTGTACAACCAGACGGCACTCACAGCATTGGAGATATCCAAGACGCTCGACCAGCTCAACACTCTATCGTACGCCAAAGCCAAGGAAGACCTGATTGTGCAGATAAGCAAGATGTATTATCTGGCGCAGAACACCGAGGAGCAGATTGGCATAATCAAGGACAACATCAAGCGACTTGAAGAACTGCGCGACATCACACAGGCTTTCCACGACAACGACATGGCTCTGAGCGTGGACGTGAAGCGTGTGAACGTGAATCTGGAGAATCTCAGCGTGCAATACGACAACGCCAAGGCTATGCTCACCCAGCAATACAATATGCTGAAATACGTTATCGACTATCCTGCCGACAAGGATATTGCCGTAACGAAGGCTAACATGGAGCAGACGGACATGGCAGCACTGACCGGACTGAACGAGAATCTGTCGGAGCTTCAGCTACTCAGAAAGCAGCAGACGCTTGCCGAACAACAGAAGAAGCTTGCCAAGGATGGCTATCTGCCTACGCTGGCGCTCACCGGCAACTGGACTTACGCTGCCTTCACCGACAATTTCAAGAACTGGTTTCACTCGGGCGAGTCGAATCATTGGTATAAGTCGAACGGCATAGGTCTGTCGCTCCGCATACCCGTGTTCGATGGTTTTGAGAAGCGTTCGAAGATTAGAAAGGCGCAGGTGGACATCGATAATGCCAAACTACAATACGAGAATGCGCTGAAGGGTATGCAGACACAATACGCCAATGCCGTGAACGATCTGGCCAACAACCAACGCAACTTCAGCAAGCAACGCGACAACTATCTGCTGGCTGAGGATGTATATAAGGTGACGAGCGACAGATATCGCGAGGGCATAGCATCAATGACCGAGGTGCTGCAAGACGAAATGAGCATGAGCGACGCCCAGAACAACTATCTGACTGCCCACTTCAACTATCAAGTGTCAAACCTGACTCTGCTGAAACTCACAGGACAGTTGGAAAAACTATTGAATTAGGAATTTGGAATTGTTCTCGGCTACGCCTGCGATTAGGAATTATTCAATGTTGAATTAAGAATTCAAAACTCAAAAAAATGGAAACAAACAATAACACTACAAACAACAACAATAATAGCGACAACAGCACACAGTCTAACCACGAACTAACTGCCAAGCAGCTTAAGCGCCAACGCATACGCCAGGTGGCAGTCAGCCTCATAGGTGTGGCTATACTGGTTTGGGGCATCGTGAAGATAGCCTGCATGTTTATGGACTACAAGAGCAACGAGAAGAGCGACGACGCCCAGATAGAGCAGTACATATCGCCAGTGAACATGCGTGCCTCGGGATATATCAAGCGTATATACTTCAAGGAACATCAAGACGTGAAGAAGGGCGACACACTGCTCGTACTCGACGATCGCGAGTATCGCATCCGTGTGATGGAGGCAGAGGCTGCGCTGAAGGACGCAATGGCTGGCGCCAATGTCATTGACGCTTCGGTGCAGACCACTCAGACTTCGGCTACTGTGTACGAGGCTTCGATAGCCGAGATAGAAATACGTCTTGCCAAACTCGACAAGGACCGCCAGCGCTATCAGAACCTCGTGGCTCGCAATGCCGCCACACCGATACAGCTCGAACAGATTGAAACTGAATACAACGCTACAAAGAAGAAACTCGATGCCGTACGCCGCCAGCAGAAGGCTGCCTATTCGGGTGTTAACGAGGTGCAGACACGCAAGAAGAATACGGCTGCTGCCATTGAGCGCGCTCAGGCTGCTTTGGAAATGGCCAAACTTAACCTCTCTTACTGTGTAGTAACAGCTCCTTGCGACGGCAAGCTCGGCAGACGTGCCCTTGAAGAGGGTCAGTTGGTGAATGCCGGACAGACCATCACCTACATAATGCCCGATACACAGAAGTGGGTAATAGCCAACTACAAGGAGACTCAAGTGGAGAAGCTGTATGTAGGACAGAAGGTTGTCATGACTGTAGATGCCTTTGAAGGCAAGGAGTTTGAGGGCAAGATTACTGCCATATCAGGCGCTACCGGCTCAAAATACTCGCTCGTTCCTACCGACAACTCTGCCGGCAACTTCGTAAAGATACAGCAGCGTGTACCGGTGCGCATAGAGTTTGAGGGAATTTCGAAGGAAGACAACGACAAGTTGGCTGCCGGAATGATGGTTGTAGTAAAGGCTCAACTTAAGTAAATGACACAAGCAGAGATATATACGGCAGTGCCCGAGCACATGCCTAAGAATTTTCCGTTCTACAACTGGGTGCCAAAGCCCCTTGGCATCGCCTTTCTCGTCATCCTTTTCATACCTATCATGACGGTAAGCGGTGCCTACACCGTCAACAGTAGTGAGATGGTGGGCGGGCTTGGCATCCAGTCAGAACACATAGCCTTCATCAGCTTCGTCACATCGATAGGTATGGCGGCGTTCTCGCCGTTCTTCTACTCGCTGGTGAGTGTGCGCCGCCAGAAGATGATGAGTCTCGTAGGATTCTCGCTTCTGGCTGTGCAGAGCTATATATGTGCCAACACCGACAGTCTGTTTATCCTGGCTCTCAACAGCCTCATCATGGGATTTGTCAGACAGACGCTTCTCATGTGCAACCTCTTCACACTTATCAAGTACGGATTTGGCATTGAGGCTACACGCAACGTTACGCCGGGCAACGAGCCTAAGGACGAAGCAGGATGGGACGCTCTCGACACCGAGAAGAAGGCGAGCCAGCCTATCATCTACTTCTTCTTCATGCTGCTCGGACAGATAGGCACATGGATAACGGCATGGTTTGCCTACAACTACCACTGGCAGATGGTTTACTATGCCATGCTCGGCGCCATACTCGTGGCGCTGCTCATCACACTGTTGTGCATGCCTTACAATCCCTACCCCACGAAGCATTGTCCGCTGTCGTTCTCTAAGTTTGGCAATGTGGTGGTGTTCTGTCTGATGTGCTGCTCGTTCGTGTATGTCACGGTATACGGCAAGGTGTACGACTGGTACGACAGTCCCAACATACGCTGGGCCACAGCAATATGTGTGGTGTCGTCACTACTGTTCTTCTATCTGGAGAAGACACGCCGCTCGCCATACTTCATGCTCAAGGCGTTCAAGTCGCGCAGCATTCAGGGCGGCATACTGCTCTTCATAGGACTCATGATATGCAACTCCAGCTCTATGCTCGTGAACATATTCGTAGGCGTAGGCATGAAGACCGACCAGATTCAGGTGGCAGCCTTGGGCAACTGGGTATTGCTGGGCTACTTCATCGGACTTGTCACCATACTCATACTCAACAATAAGGGTGTACACTTCAAGTGGTTCTTTGCTATGGGATTCCTGCTGATTGGTGCCGCATCGCTGTTTATGTACTTCGAAGTGCAGACGGCAGGAATGCTCGAACGCATGAAGTGGCCCGTGGTGATACGTGCCACTGGGATGATGCTGCTATACTCGCTCATCGCCGTATATGCCAACCAGCGCATGCCGTACAAGCTGCTCTCTACGTGGGTGTGCATAATGCTAACGGTGCGTATGGTGATAGCTCCGGGCATAGGCTCGGCTCTGTATCAGGTGGTGTTCCAGCACCGCCAGCAATACTACATCACACGCTACGCCCACGACTACGACCGCACCAATGCCGAGACCGCCATGACATACGACATGACCGCCCGCGGAATGCAATATCAAGGCAAGAGCGAGACAGAGGCACAGAACATGGCTGCCATGTCTACCAAGGGCAAGGTACAGGTGCAAGCCACCCTGTCGGCTATCAAGGAGATGTCGGGATGGACCATATACGCCTGCATCATCCTCGCCGGACTGATGCTCGTGGTGCCGTGGCCCAAGAGAGATATATCGAAGGATAAGTAAGGGGGTAGGGCTTTTCTTTTTATTTTGCAGATTCAATATTTTTCATTAACTTCGCCACAAACATACGGCAGAAGCGATGAAGAATAGCAATAATGGCATTGATATACTCGAACAGCAGATGGCAAACCATGAGGACATCTGCTGTTCGTGTGGTAATATAAATTCTTTTCCAAAGGCATTTTTCGACAACTATAAGGTTGCCGATGTGGGCATCATTGTGTGTACATCGGGCAGATTCGCTTTCAGATGCGAGGATGTGGAGTATGTGGCAACCAAAGGCGAGACTGTTTTTCTCTCGCGCGACGTCTACTTCTCCATCACCAGCCATAGCGACGACTGTTCGGTGGTAATCATTCTGTATAGCGTCAACTCCATACGCGACATTCTGGGCAGCACCATTGTCGGGATGAAGTTTATAGAGATGCTCAATCCCAGGAATTGCTGGGTGATGCACACCGGACACGAAAGCGAGCTGACCAAATATTCCGAACTGCTTGCTGCAGACAACAGCGACGACAACGTATTCGCAGCCAACGAGCGACGTCTGCTACTGCTGTCGCTCACCTACCGACTTTGTGGCATATTCCGCGAAATATCAAAAGACGGTGACAATGCCTCAAGCCGCAAACTCGAAACCTATATGCAGCTGATGCAACTCATCGACATTCACTACATACATGAGCGTGGCGTGAGGTTTTATGCCGACCGCCTATGTCTGTCGCCCAAATATCTTACGTCGCTCGTAAAGTCGGTGTCGGGCAGCAGCGTACAGCAACTGGTGTTCAAGGCTATAACTAAAAAGGCCATTTCCTTAATAACCACTACCGACAAGAGTATTAAGGAAATAGCCGACTATCTGAATTTTCCAAATGCCTCAGCCTTCGGCACATTCTTCAAGAAACAAGTGGGAATGTCGCCAATGAACTATCGACAAAATGAAGGGTGAAGAAAGTTACTATTATTGGACAAGCAAAAGGCAACAACTCATAAATTGCATAGAAATCATGCAGTTTTCAATAAAATCTGCATAATTTCTATGCAGAAATCCCGCAAAACTGCATAAAAACTATGCAAAATTGAGTATATTTGCAAAAAAGCAAATGATATGGAACAATTATTTGAATATTTCAAACGTAAACTTCACGACACCCCTACCGACCTTATTAGATATAAATATGAGGAAATAGAATGGGGAGGACATGCCTTTGGATTGGTCGGACCACGAGGCGTTGGTAAGTCAACAATGCTCTTACAACATATCAAGACGCAATTGGAAGTGAAAGATACGCTTTACGTTTCGGCAGACCATCTTTATTTTACATCACACACTCTTGTAGAACTAGCGGACCGTTTCTACAAAATGGGAGGTAAGCACCTATTCATTGACGAGATTCATAAATACGATGGATGGTCGACTGAGGTAAAGCAAATATTTGACAGTTATTCGGATTTACAATTAGTCATTTCGGGGTCATCAATCCTCGAAATTACCAAGGGTATGGCCGACCTTAGTCGTCGTGTTCCTATATATGAGATGCAAGGCCTCTCATTTCGGGAATATCTACACTTATTCCATGGCATAAAGATGGATGTGGTCAAAATGGAAAAACTCTTACAGCATGAGTATGATATCCCAGGAGTTGAACACCCACTACCTTTATTTCATGACTATTTGCGACGAGGATATTATCCGTTCGGTAGTGATGCTGCATACGATATTGAATTGATGCAAGTTGTTGTACAAACAATGGAGAGCGATATTCCACTTTATCTGAATACAAATGTTTCAGTTGGCCGAAAACTAAAACAATTGCTTATGGTAGTGGCTGAAAGTGTACCATTTAAACCCGTAATGCAAAAATTGGCAGATGTAACCGGCATAAACCGCAACTATATTCAAGATTATCTGATGTATATGGAGCGTGCTGGAATGATAGCGCAACTACGAGATGCTGTAGGTGGAATACGTGGTCTAGGCAAGATAGAAAAGGTATATTTGGACAATACCAATCTGATATATGTGCTTGCTCCGAAACGAGCTGATATTGGAAATATTCGAGAAACGTTCTTTATGAATCAAATGCGTGTTATCGGTGACGTGATGTGTTCGCCTGTATCCGACTTCCTTGTGGATGATATGACATTTGAAATTGGTGGACGTAAAAAAGGGCAAAAGCAAATTTCAGAAGTAAGCAATGGATATGTGGTGAAAGATGACATTGAGACCGGCTATGCCAATGTTCTTCCACTTTGGGCTTTCGGACTACTATATTAATCACCCATATTATCACAATACATAAAAAAGAAAACTCATTAATAGACGAACTATATTAAAATGATAATGGCATTTACCGACTCCAAACCCCACTACGCTCTTCTGGACGGTCTGCGTGGCGTGGCTGCAATGCTCGTCGTGTGGTATCATGTGTTCGAAGGTTTTCAGTTTGCGGGCAACAAGCCCGTCATCGACTTTATCAATCACGGCTATCTGGCTGTCGACTTCTTCTTCATGCTCTCAGGCTTTGTCATTGGCTATGCCTATGACGACCGCTGGGGCAAATCGCTCTCAATGGGCAGTTTCTTCCGTCGTCGCCTGATTCGTCTGCATCCTATGGTGATGCTCGGTGCATTGATAGGCGCCGTATCATTCCTGCTCACCGGCATGGAACGTTGGGACGGCACCCACTCCACCCTATTGCTCACATTCATAGCCCTCGTATGTTCATGGCTTATGATTCCGGCATTGCCAGGAATGCAACGCGATGTGCGTGGCAATGGTGAGATGTTTCCGCTCAACGGCCCTTGCTGGTCGCTCTTCTTCGAATATATAGGCAACATTCTGTATGCTCTCATTATCCGACGACTGTCTACACGCGCCCTGGCATGGCTCACGGCATTGCTCTGCTGCGCCTTGACATGGTTTGCCGTGACCAATCAGTCGGGCTACGGCTCAATAGGCGTAGGCTGGACTATCGACACCACCAACCTCCTTGGCGGAACACTGCGTATGCTCTGTCCACTCACAATAGGCATGCTTATGTCACGAGTGTTCAAGCCTATAAAGAATGTGCGTGGCGCTTTCTGGATATGTGCCGTCTTGTTGCTGGCACTCTTCCATGTGCCTTTCATCGACGGAGGCTCACCAATGAGTCTCAATGGCATATTCGAGGCTGTATGCATCATCTGTATCTTCCCCTTCATTGTATGGCTGGGCGCTTCGGGCACTACCACCGACAATACATCTCGACGCATCTGCCGCTTCTTGGGCGACATCTCATTCCCACTCTACATAGTTCACTATCCGCTGATGTACGCCTTCTATATGTGGCTCATCAAGACCGGGCTATATACATTCAGCGAGACATGGCCCATAGCCATCTCAACAATGGCATGCAGCATATGCATAGCATGGCTAAGCCTGCGATTCTACGACGAGCCTGTAAGAAAATGGCTGAAGAAGTATATTTAGATGAAAATAAAAAGTATATTATATATACTTGGGCAAGTATCTATAATATAAATGGCAAAGTATTATATAGCAGTTGTTGTTATATCGTGGGCGCGACACACGCACTCCGCCACAAAAGCTCGCACTGAAGTGAAGAGTTTTTACACCACTCACAAAAAACAAACCATAAAATGTAAAAAGTGACAAAAAGAAAAGAGGGAGTCAAAATGGAAGTTACTGGAATTTACAACTTCTATTTTGACACCCTCTATATAATAAGGTGTAGTTATGATTACTTCTTCAGCAGTTCATCAAAGAGCTTTGTAATGTTAGGATTTGACGGACGCGGAGCATTGGCCTTAATAATCTTGCCCTCGCGGTCGAGAAGAATGAAGCGTGGAATGCCCTTGATGAGATACTTGGCCATAAAATCACTATTCGGACCTATACAGAGCTGTATGCCCTTCATGTCGCCCTTCTTTATGCGTTGCTCCCAAGTCGTCTTGTTGCTGTCGCACGATAGGCTTACGAAGTGGATATCCTTGCCTGCATACTGCTCCTCAAGACGTAGCATATGTGGCAACTCGCCACGACACGGACCACACCATGTTGCCCAAACGTCGATATAGACGTATTTGCCCTTGAGCGATTCGAGCGACACCATCTTGCCGTTGATGTCTGGAGCATTGAACGAAGGCGAGGGGCTGCCTGATCGCAATATTTCCCACTGCTTGCAAGTTTTGTCAAACTTCTCAATAGCTTTCTTATCAATCACATTCTTATGATAGTAGTCGACAAGCTCGTCATTGCCGTCAAGTCCATTTTTCGACACGATGTCGTAGATGTAAGAATCAGTTACGTATGATTTCACCTTTGCGTCCTTCACATTGGCATCAACAAATGCAATAAACTCCTTATTGCTGTCGCCACCCTGAAACGCTTGACACTGAATAGCATCCATAAGATAGTAGCCATAGTCGGCAAAGTTAAGACACTCAGCATCAACCACAGTCAACTCCTTCATCTTGTTCATAAAGAGAGATGTAGGTTTGTACGAATCCAACTTCTTTACGAATGGGTGATGCGACGGATATAATGGGAATCTCGAATACGAATTGAACAGCAGACGTTTCTTTTCCAGCCTTTCGAAGTTGGCAGGCAGATTGGCTTTCTTCAGCAGTTCAAGATTTACATTATATACACTATCACTTGTCTTGATATAGTCAGCCTCTTCCTTACATGCTGCATTGGGGGCGACTACAGCAAAGGGTGTCTGTAGCAGATACTTGTTGATTTCATCCGATGGTCCTGTACAACCAAGCTTACGTGTTTGGGCATCGATATTCACAGTCAGATCCTTATCGGCCTCAAGATACATAATGAACGAGAATCTGACACCGTAATATATTTTGACATACTGAGCGGTAAAATCGTTCTTGCTTATCGTAGCAACTCCATCTTTCACTTCCACCAAGTCGGTCTCTCCGGTAGTGCACCATTGAATCTTCAACTTTGTATTCTCTTTGGGGTTGGCAATCTTAAACGTATAAGTACCGGCAAACATCTGTGCAGATACAAGCAAAGCCAATATTGCACCAAGAATTCTTTTTTTATTCATCATTGATTGGTTGATTGTTGATAAATTAGTGTCTCGTTAAAAAATCTTCGTATCAAGGCATGAAATGGTCGTATCATGGCATGATATAATTATATCAAGGCATGATACGACCATATCAAGGCACATAACTGGGCTTTATATTGCTAGCCCAATATCAGTATCACGATTATAACGGGACGTATTGTCGTATATCTTTATGAACCGTACTTCGCCCAATTGTAATCCATATCCAATATTTCACCAAAGCCAGTAATTACATGTTCCGAACCACGATCTATTGTTCCGTTACTTTCGTTGATGTAATACATATAAACCTTACCTTCTTTGGTGCTTTCGTTGTAAGTAGACAGAATCAACACCTTATTGCTATAGGCATGTTCTAACTTTACTGTTCTGCTGAAGCTTACGTTTGGCTTTAGAATTTTCATTCCGGTAATCTTTTCATTAGCATTACTCAAAGCATACGCTTCTTTAGCAGTATTGGTTCCTGTGTAATCGTACAGATAAACCTTCTTGTCAGTTGCATAATAGAATACCGGTCCGCGTTCACCAATTGCATAATACTTGGCATCATCCATTTCTGGGCAATCACCTATCGGATACTTCTTTAAAATAGCTTTCTCGAGTTTCTTTTCATCGAAATTGAACTCATACAATGTCTTCTTATGGCTATCCCAATCCTCTATAAGACCGAGATCGTGATTATTGAAACCTGTCTCCATATATACCAACTTGCCATGCATATTGTTCCAATCGAACGAATAACCAGTTGCATCGGGCATTGTAGTGAGCTTAAAGCTCTTGTCAACATATAGGAATCTGCCATTCAAGTCATCATAGATAACGATTCCCATACCATAGTACGAACCCCAAATATAGCGTGGCATATATTTAGACGCTTTATAAGTAAGGCCGTCTTTTTTGATAGGTTCTGTGTAAGACGTGTAATTTTTTGAGCCGAAAACGTTATAGAAATATACACGTCCATCATTAACTATAACATCATATCCTTGAGCACGAGCCGTTCCACGATAAGAATAATAGATATAGTTTTCTGGCTTCCATGTCTTTCCGTCTACCATTAGCGTTGACATATCGAAGGCTTTTTGCATTGTAGTAGCTTCGAGCTTTGCTCCTCCCTTATCAGTTAAGATGGTTACGTATTGACGTTGCGTATCAATATAGCTTCCAATCTTTACTCCACGACCTTCCAGTTGTTCTCCATTCATGGCATATACGTTATGAAGGACTTCGTCTTTGTCTACACGGCTTGAGAAGAAAGGAGTCTTTATCAGGTCGAAATCAGTCACTCCGTTTTTCTCGTGAAGCACCATCCAACCTTCAGTTATACTGCCTTGTACAGTAAGAACCATATTTTTATAGGTATCTACATTTGTCTTCTTATTATGACATGTAAATACAAGTGTATAAGAACCTGCCAGTTCATCAACAGGAAAAGAGAGATTCTTTTGATTGCTGATTACTTTCTTGTAGTCACTTCTTTTGATTTCGTTCGACCAAAGTCGCCAAGTATATTCATAATCAGCTTCAGAATCACCAGCAAAGTCTATGTTAACCGGAATTTCCAATGTCTGGAACTGGGTTGCAACATAAGTGTCCTTGTCTGTTGTTATCTTTACATCTGGCAAAGATATGTAATCATAGTTTCCATTGTCATTATAACAAGAACCTAAGCATATCAAAGCCCCAATAAAGAAAGCTATATATATCAGTTTCTTTTTCATAATTTCTGTCATTTTTTATTGTTAAGCAAAAGTTATCAACATGCCATCTTCATCTTTCAACGGGTCGTTGGGATGTGCCTTGTTGTACTCATATAAAGCCTGAGTCAATATACCTTGATAACGGATTCGGTCTGAAGTACTCCATTTTTCATAACCCGTGGCAATTCCTATAGTCTGGATAACAAACTTGTGCTTTATGACACTATAGTCGCCAAAAGGCCATCCTGTAGGCTCGGCCAATTTAGATGTAAGTATGATTCTAAAAGATTCAGCGTCAATAGGAGCAGCAGCAAACTGGTCGTTTCCGCATAGACGCAGCTTTACTACCAAGTCCTTGTTCTCCACTTCAGCCGATTTCTTTATCTTGACAATCAGACTGTCCTTGTATGCATTGGCTTCCATTCGCTTCTGTTCAATGACAAAGTCAACGCCCTCTTTGGCTGTCGATTCGCTTTCTATCACTTCCACTCCTACCTCACGGTCTTGAGTGGCAGCATAGCCAAAAAGTCTCATCGGCACCTTCACAATGTCTTCTTCCACATTAGGATGCAATGCAAAAGAATAGACAATGCTGTCATTTCCATAGGAAGGATAGGCAAAACCTACATAAGCCTGATTCTCATCATACTGCAAATAGTCGTTTTGATCGCAGCTGTTTAGCATTACTGATGTCAGACACGCCAGTAACACAATATATAAAGTCTTTATTTTCATATTGCCTTGTTTTTAACGGTTTCCATATTCTTTCTCCTGATCAGACAATGGGAATACATAGTATGCCTTGCTGAAAGGAACTGTTGTATTGGGCAATTCTGCCAAATCCTTGCGCTTGCAATAGAAGAACCACTGACCCTCGCCTATAAATTCCTTACGGTATTCTTTGCCAATGGCGGTCTGCAACTGTTCGTCGGTAAGATTATCTTCCTTCAAATCCAAGCTGGCATCGAATCCACGATGCTGACGCAAAGTGTTCAAATAGTTTACCGCATCTGTTTTGGATATAGCGCATTCTGAAGCGATAAGCCACATTTCGCTTGCTCTAATCAGAGGCTGTTGGTTGTTGTATTCATTATTAGAACCCTGCCACAGCTTTGTACTTCCATAGTAGTTTCCGTCCAGCTGCTCAAAGTAGTAGTTGTCGCGCCAGTCGTATCCTCCATAAGTAGCAGCTTCGAATATATCGTCTTTCACTTCAGGCGAAACATGCAGTATATTGCCAGAACCATAACTT
Organism: uncultured Prevotella sp.; assembly: GCA_900550035.1. Lineage (GTDB taxonomy): Bacteria > Bacteroidota > Bacteroidia > Bacteroidales > Bacteroidaceae > Prevotella. Next base: position 20,753 of record URQS01000028.1, read on the forward strand.
GTGCCTTCCTTCATAAACTTCTCGGTAAGGTTCTTCAGCGAACGGTTGTTAAGCATGAATATACACTCGCTCTTGAACAGTCCATCACGTGTGTCGCGGCTTGTTGTAGTAACCTTGTCATTAGAAACCCACGGGAATTTCTCAGAGCCGATAACTTCCTTAGCACACGCCAGAGCATTTTCCTTGTCATTCTTATACATATAGACACGTGCCATCAACGCACGTACTGCATAATAATTAAGGTGCCATTTGCGTGTACCTATAAAATCGGTAGTGGTGCTACCCGTTTTAATAGGATCGTTCTCCAACAGCTTTGACGCTTCCTTCAAGTCGGCTATGATTTTGTCCAACACGTCAGATACGGTATACAATGGAGTTACGTTTTTCGAAATCGAAGTTACGTAAGGGATAGACTTCTCGTTTGCACCACTTGCATAGCTCTTGCCATACATGCGAAGCAAGTCGAAATGCAAGAAAGCTCTCAAGGCATAAGCCTCTCCACGATATATGTTTTCCTCGTTTGTAGAAAGTACGCTTCCGTATTCGTCCAGACCCTTCAGCAATATGTTGGTGTTGGCAATGGCGTTGTACATCTGTGCCCAGACATTTGCCATAATGCTTTCACATGTAGAGTTCTTGTATTCGAAACGCCAGAAATGATAATAGTTGCCCATTTCCTGCGTCCATACATATTGCTGGCCAAGTGCGTCTATCATACCATAAGTAAGATGGGCGCCATAGAGTCCTTCGTCACACAGTTTGGTATAAACACCGGTAAGCTGGTCTTTGAAACCGTTTTTAGTACTGAACAAGTCATCGTACTTCACTTCCGACTCAGGGCTGACATCCAGCCAGTTTTGGCAAGATGTGGTGCCAAGAACCAAGCAGATTGCCATTCCGCAGAATCTGGTTATAATGCTTTTATATTTCATTGATATCTACTTTTTAAGGGTTAGAATGTTGCTTGTAAAGAAAGAGAATAGGTGCGTGCGAACGGATATGTAAGACCTCGTTCTGCCTTTACTGTAGAAAGGCGGAATACATCGTCCATATAGAAGCTTGCCTTCAAGCGTTCCAATCCGATCTTCTTCACGAAATCGTGATGACGAAAGTCGTATCCGATATTTAATGTCGAGAGACGCAACTCGTCCAGATCCTGTACGAAACGAGAACTTGGCTTGGTAGTCTTATTTGCGCTATAAGCGAAGTTTACCTTATCGCCAGGCTGACGCCATACGGAATCGTAGATGCGTTTGTCGACATTTAATGCTATGTATGCATTTTCAATGCGGTCTACAAGTGTCTGGTTGTATGTCTGTCCGCCAAACTGATAGTAGAACGATACGTTGCAGAAGATGCCACGATAGTCCATGTTCAATCCGAAGCTGCCCGAGCATTTAGGCATGGCATCGCCACAAACCACCTGGTCTTCTGTACGCCATTCGGTTGTTGTCTTTCCGTCTTTAGTAAGATAAAGCTCGTTTCCGGTAGCAGGATCGATACCCAATGAGCGCACAGCCCAGATGGCATTCATCGACTGTCCCTCGATAAAGCGTGTGCGTGGCTTGTTGGTCTTTCCGTCCATGATATCCTTGTCTTGTGCATCGTTCTGAGCCTTAAGGGCATTAGATATCTTCTTCAGCTTATTCTTGTTATGGGCAATAGAGAAGTTGGCTGTGATGTAACGGTCTCTCTTAGGATCGAGCAATATGTTCACGCTTGTTCTCAACTCCATACCCCTGTTCTCGGTACTACCCAAGTTCTCGCGATAAGATGTAAATCCCATTGAAGGAGGAATGGTAAGCGACAGCAACTGGTCGGATGTACGTTGTATATAATAGTCGTAGCGCACGGTGAGACGATTGAATATGTTCAAGTCGAATCCTACGTTGTAGTCCTTTGTCTTCTGCCATTTCAGGTCGTCATTAGGCAGAGCTTTCAGATACGATCCTACCCAATTGTCGTAAGCCTTGTCTTGATAGTAATTGAATGTGGCAAGAGCCTGATAAGGATTAAAGTTCTGCGAACCGGTATAACCTGTAGAAGCACGCAACTTGAACTGTCTCAACCAACGAGCGTCTTTCATAAAATGCTCTTTATGCAAATTCCAACCGATACCTGCCGACCAGAATCCTCCCCAACGCTTGTCTTTACCGAATCGTGAAGAAGCGTTGGCACGATAAGTTGCATCAAGCAAATAGCGATCGTCGTAAGAATAGTTCAAAGCGGTAAGCAAGCCTAATTCGCGACTGATGCTTTCACCACCCGACGGACGATAGTTCTCGGCAAAGCCCAATCCGGAAGTGATAAAGCCAGTACGTTCATTGGGGAAACCTATCACCTGGAAATAAGTGCTCTGTGACTGTTCCTGCTTTATACTGTATCCTGCATTCAGATAAAGCTGATGCTTGTTGAGCAGCAATGAATAGTTGGCTGTAAGGTCGGCGCTGTACGAACTGCTTTCGCCATTGCCCATACCATATTCACCCTTTTCAAAGAAGCGCTCCTCACTATAGTTAAGGAACTTGGTGTGTGAAGCCGGATAGAATGTCTCGCTCTTGCTAATGGTCTTTGCCAAGCTAAAGCGGCCTATGAATTTAAGAGTCTTGAGTGCCTGCCATTCTATATAGAAGTTATTGCTCAATCCAGTGTACTTGCTGAAATCTTTTGTTCCAATAGTTGCATTCCACATAGGGTTGCCTACAGTAACACCAATAAGTCCTCCACATCCGGTAGAACCGGCTATCTGCTTTAATGCTCCGGTCTCATCGTATGGGCTCCAATATGGATTCAATGTAGCATATTCAGAAAAACTTCCGTAAGGAGAGTTGTCAGCATGGTTGAGCGTAACATTAAACTGGTTACGGAACAACAGGCTCTTATAGCGGTAAGAAAGAGAGAATCCACCTGTAAAGGTCTTACGGTCAGATCCCTTCATAACACCCTTAAGGTCGTTATACAACAAGTCTACACCATAACGTAAGCGCTTGTCGCCACCTTCCAAATATACAGAATGACGATGGCCGATGCCTGTACGCAACGGTTGTGCAAGCCAATCGGTGTCAACACCACTTGCTATAGACTTCATAATATTATTAAGATACTGTTCCTTTGACCAGTCGTCGCTAAAAGTACCGAATGTCTTATCTACATCGTATTTCTCACGAGCGTTACAAAGATTATATCCAGTCAAATCGGGAACTGTAATGTTCAAGTCGCCCTTGTAAGTCACCTTAAGCTTTCCAGGATTAGGCTTACGGGTCTCAATTACAACAACACCATTAGCAGCTTTCGAACCATAGATAGCCTTGGCAGCTGCGTCTTTCAAGAGCACTACTGTCTCTACACGGTTCATGTCAAGATCGTATACGGTAGTAAGGTCAGTCTCAAATCCGTCAAGAATGAAGAGCGGCTGATTGGGATTGCCTGTATAGGTACCGTTTACATCAGTAAGCGACTGCTGACCACGCATCTGGATTTCCGGCATTTTATTTGGATCGGAACCTAACTCCATATTGTCAACAATCTTAAAAGAAGGATCTATGTTCTTGAGGTTTTGCAGCAAGTTCTGGCTACCATTACGCATAAGCTCTTCTTTCTGCACAACTGTAGCAGCTCCGGTAAAGCTTTCCTTCTTGCGCTCATAGATACCATTCACCACAACATCGTCAAGCTGAACGCCATCATGCATGATGATTTTGCGAGTAATGTTCTTTGTGCCTTTAGGAAATTCGGCTATCTCTGCCTTCATTCCTACATACGAGAATCTAAGTGTTGTCTGCTCGGTAGAGATGCTGAACGAGTAACGTCCTTCCGCATCAGTAATGCCAAGAGGCTTTTTTACTTCCCCCATTACCTGTACGCCTACCAGAGGTTCGCCCTTCTCGTCTATTACCACACCACTCACAATACGTTTTGACGGCATGTACATAGTAACTATTTCGCCAGATACCTTATAGGCGCAATTGGCCTTATCAGCTATCTCATCGAGTACCTGCTTAACCGACTTGCCGTGTGCAGTAATAGAAATGAGAGGCATCTTCTTGGCCTGCTCTGTACTGACGACCACGCTGAGTCCTGTCTGAGTCTCAATCTTCTTGAGAATTGTCTCAACTGTGGCCTTCGACTCGTCAAGTGTCACCTTCGACGCTAATTTACTTTGGGCTACAGCAGTCAGAGAACTCAACAACATGATCAATGCGAAACCGAAGCAACGCAATGCTGTCTTTAAATTGTCTGTTTTGTCCATAATAGATGTTTTAAAAATTAAGTTATGTATTTGGTCTTTGCTTTTATCGTAGTTGTTTTATTTCTTCGTGTTTCCCACATTAAAGCATTTTCCTTCAACGCCTAATGCCAACGAGAGCGACTCAAGTGTCTGCCTGATGTCTACATATTTATATAGCACACCCGAAACGGTACGCCCGGCAAGACTCTCGTCATATTGCACCTCTCTGCCATACCACATTGAGACTATCGATATTAGTTTTCTGACCGTAGCCTCATGGAAAGCGTATTTGCCCGTATTCCATGCTACATAGCGGTCTATGTCAGTCTGAACTACCGACAAACTGCCACCCGCTGCTATGCTTGCCTCTTGGCCTGGTTGCAGCATTCGCTCTTGCGTTGTAGCACTCTTTACACCTATCTTTCCACTTACCAATGCTACACGAGTGGAATTGGACTTAGTGCTGACATAAAACTCCGTACCATAATCTATGATGTCACCCATGCGGGTATGTACAATGAATTGTCGGCTTGCATCGTGAGCCACCATAAAGTAAGCCTCGCCTTCTACAATAACCTCGCGCGGAGACGATGCTCCGAATAGGGATGCCTTCGGGAAGCGTTCGGGATATATTATGCGTGAGTTGTTGCCAAGATGCACCATCGTACCGTCGTCAAGCTGCACCCACGACTCCTTAGCACGTTGTGTCTCTATCATCTTTGATTCAAGAATCCGTTCCACCTCTTCTGCATCAAGCTGATATTCTACAATTTGCTCCTTGCTGATTGGTTGTGGCTTTATGACGTGACGTGATGGGATGTCGGCTGTTTTGTCGGCAGTCAACAATATGTCTGCCTTGTCGGCTTTAACACTTTCGCGTATTGCTCCTGTTATGTCCTCAGACAATACTGGTGGTGTTGTCCTGGTATAGTCTTCATACCACATCATTCCGCCACCTATTATAATAAAGGCTACTACAGCAGCTGCTACGCGCCACGTATGTCTAATCATACTTACCCATTTGCCCGGCTTTCTTTCTGAATCTGCACGCTTGCCAATCTTAGCCCAAGCCTTGTCAACATCTTCGTCAGAAGTGTTAAACAAATAGCTGCCCGAACCACGAAAATGAGAACGTATGTTATTATACATCCTTTTGTTCGACTCCGTCTTAAGCCACTCGTCAAGCAAGCGTTGTTCCTCAGCATTAAGCGAATCGATAATCGACTTTATTATTATTGAGTTTATATTCATCGTTTTTCTTGTTTTCAAGATTGTTTTTACTTAAGAACGTATTGGGTTAGTATTTTGGTTAATTAAAAGTAAAAAATATTTCAAAAAGCAAGAAAAAAGATTTATCTTTGCATCTCAAACAGATTATGAAGAGATTGGAGAAAGACATTTATACTATGAACAACGACTCTGGAATGACTAATATGGAAAAGTTATTCCGTGAGCATTATGTCTCCATGGTCTTCTATGCTCTCAAGACTGTAAAGGATAAAAATATAGCGGAGGATATTGTTCAAGACGTCTTCATACGCCTCATACAACGATGCGACACTTTACAATTGGAAAGCAACGCCAAATATCTTCTGTTCATTTCCTTGCGCAATGCCATCATTGACCATCAACGCAAGGCTTCACATCACTTTCAAGAATCCATTGTCGATTCTCCTGATGACTTCTCATTGGAAGAATCTATGTTCGAAATTGAACTGTACAAGCAACTTTACGACGCCATCAAAATATTACCTACAAAATGCCGTAAGGTAATTGAGATGCGACTCGAAGGAAAAGACGAGCACGCCATAGCTGCGGAACTTGACATAAGCTACGAAACAGTTCGCACACATATCAAGAACGCCACAAAGAAGCTACGCGATAAGTTTGGTAATACGCATGTCATGAGTATTTTCCTGACTATAATTTAAAGAGGATAAAGTAAAAAAGTCAATTATATGGACAGAAAACCATACAATTGACTCTTTTACCTTTTTACTTTATTACCTTTTTCTCTATTACTTCTTCAGCAGTTCATCGAAGAGCTTTGTAATGTTAGGCTCTGACGGACGTGGAGCATCGGCCTTGATGATCTTGCCCTCACGGTCGAGAAGGATGAAGCGTGGAATACCATTGATGATGTACTTCTGCATGAAGTCGCTGTTTGTGCCAAGATGCAGCTGTATGCCCTTCATGTCGCCCTTCTGTATGCGCTTCTCCCAAGCAGACTTGTTGCTGTCGCATGAGAGACCAACAAAGTGGATGTCCTTGCCGGCATACTGCTCCTCAAGCTTTGTCATATAAGGCAACTCGCCACGGCACGGACCGCACCATGTAGCCCAAACGTCGATATAGACGTATTTGCCCTTGAGTGATTCGAGCGAAACCTGCTTGCCGTTGATGTCAGTAGCTGTGAACGAAGGTGAGATGCAACCAGCCTTCAAGCCTTCCCATTGCTTGCACACCTTGTCAAACTTATCTACAAGTTTCGGATCGCTGACATTCTTATGAAAGTAGGCTATAAGTTCGTCTTTGCCGTCAAGACCTGAGCTTGACACAACATCATAGGCATAGGCATTGGTGATGTACGACTTCACCTTTGCATCCTTAACGTTAGCATCCATAAACGCCATAAACTCCTTGGTACGGTCGCCGCCCTGGAAAGCCTGACACAGTATGGCGTTCATGATGAAGTCGCCATACTCGGCATACTCCAGACAGTTGCCGTCGATGATAGCCACCTCCTTAAGCTTGTTGGTATATAGCGCAGTCGGGGTGTATGAGTCCATCTTCTTCAGATAAGGGTGGTACGACATGTACATTGGGAACATGGCGTACGACTTGAACAACAAACGCTGCTGCTCCTTCTTTGTGAAATTGGCAGGCAGATTTGCTTTCTTCAGCAGTGCAAGGTTGGCATTGTACACGCTATCGCTGCTCTTGATAAAATCGGACTCTTCCTTGGCGGCAGCATTGAAGTCGAGACTGGCAAAGGGCGACTGCAGCATATAGTTGTTGATGTCTGCCAAAGCTCCCGTACAGCTGAACTTGCGTGCCTCGGCATCGCAATTCACTGTCAAGTCCTTGTCAGCCTCCAGATAGAGGTTGAGCGCATAGGCACGGCCGTAGTATACTCTGACATACTGCGAAGCAAAACCGCTCTTATTGAGTGTAGCCACGCCATTCTGTACGTCTACCTTTGTCGTCTCGCCAGTAGCGCACCAGTTGATTTCAATCTTAGCGCCCTCTGTAGGATTGGCAATCTTGAACGTGTAGATTCCTGCATTCATCGACATTGCTGCACACAACGACAATGCTGCACCAAAAATTCTCTTCTTATTCATGTTGTTTTTTGTTAGTTGATTTTTTTAGCAAATTGATGCCCATCAAAAACGCTGTATTAATGTTTAAAGGCGTCCAAAGTTATACATTTCTACAGTTATATCCAAAGAATATACATTTTTTAAATACTTTGACAAATGATGCATTATACCTTATCGCTTCAAATTACCTACATTTCGGTATTGCGCACTACGCCAAACCGCAATAACTTTGTGTGCTGAAATTCAACAACTTACATTGTACAATCCACAAGTAGCCAAAGGGATGAAGAAAGCAATAACATTATTACTGTTTTTGATAATATCGGCTGCAGCAATGGCCGATGGCGTACGTTTTAAGGTGTCGGGACGTGTGCTCGACGACCGTACTATGCTGCCGCTACAATATGCCATTGTCAAGGTGTCGAACCTTGAATTGTGGGCTGCAACCGATGCCAACGGCAAGTTTGCCATTGAGAATGTTCCCCAAGGAGCAGCCTCGATTGAGGTGAGCACTCTGGGATATGTCACCCGCACCATACAATTCAACATCAACCGCAACACCGACCTTAAGAACATCCGACTGAAGGAGGCCGACCTTAGCATTCCAGGCGTGGAGGTGACGGCACGCAAGAGGTCGACCATTGGCACCACGACATACTCTATCGACCGCACCACGCTCGACCACTCGCAGGCCCTGTCGCTCAACGACATCATGGCACTGCTGCCTGGCGGACAGACCATCAATTCCACCCTGACCGACGATTCACGCATGGCGCTGCGCTCCACAACGGGCGAGAGGGGCAACGCCGCATTCGGCACTGCTATCGAGATAGACGGAATGCGACTGAACAACAACGCAAGCATGAGCGAGACACAGTCGGCTTCTACACGCAACATTTCCACTTCCAACATTGAGAGCATTGAGGTGATAGCCGGAATACCAGGCGTTGAGTATGGCGACATAAGCAACGGCGTGGTCAAAGTGAACACCCGCCGTGGACACACGCCATGGATTGTAGAGGCTTCGATGAATCCGTATACCCGACAGGTAGCACTGAGCAAGGGCATGGCATTGGCGAAAAATGCCGGTACGCTCAACTTCTCCTTGGAACATGCACGCTCATTCACCGACATCGCATCGCCACATACAGCGTATAGCCGCAACATTCTGTCGGCTACCTACAATAAGGTGTTCCACATAAAAGGCTCAAGCCTCAATATGACAGCCGGACTTACGGGCAACATCGGCGGATATAATTCGGAGGCCGACCCCGACGCTTTTCGCGATACCTATCAGCGTCAGCGCGACAACCAGCTACGTGCCAACCTGCAGATTGACTGGCTCTGCAACAGCAAGCGCTCGGGAGTGTTCAACGTAGCATTGCAGGCAGCCTTCTCTACAGCCGACAGACGCTCGGAGAACAACACCAACACATCGTCGTCATCGACTCAAGCCTATCTGCACACCATGGCCAACGGCTATGCCATAGCCCAGGACTATGCTGACGGCATGGGCACGGGCAGCATCATACTTGGACCGACTGGCTACTGGTATGTGCGCTCGTTCAACGACCAGAAGCCTGTGAGCCTGCAGTTTAAACTAAAAGGCGAGTGGACACGACGCATCCTCGGAGCCGTGAACAAGCTGACTGTCGGCACCGAGCTGAACTCTACGCGCAACAACGGCCACGGCACATACTACGACGACATGCGCCTGGCTCCAACATGGCGACCTTACGACTACAGCCTCCTGCCAACGATGCACTGCCTGGCAATGTACATAGAGGAACGCCTTACGATAGGCAGACTGATGCTTGTAGGCGGACTGCGCGACGACATCACTATGATAAGCGGTTCTGACTACGGTACGGCAGCAAGTCTGTCGCCACGATTCAATGCTCGCTATAATATACTAAAGGGTAAGAACGTCTCGCTCACACTGCATGCCGGCTATGGCAAAAGCGTTAAGCTGCCATCGTTTCAGGTGCTCTATCCAGCCGACACTTATACCGACCGACTCGTGTTCACGCCTGGATCAACTGCCGACGGCAAGGCTTACTATGCCTACTACACCGACGTGCAGCGTGCCATATACAACAGCAATCTGAAATGGCAACACTCCAATCAGGTGGAGGCAGGATTGGACGCAACCGTCGGCAAGGCACGACTGAGTCTTTCGGCATTCTGGAGCCGCACGTACAATCCGTATCAGACTCTGAACGTATACACACCTTTTGCATACAACCAGACGTCGCAGTCGGCTCTTGAGGGATGCGGGATTGCCGCAGCCGACCGCATATACGACGTAAACCCGAATACGGGCGTGGTAAGCGTGACATCTGCCACTGACGGTCACACGGTGACGCTGCCCTACTCCACCCGCCGCACATACACTGCCAACCGTCAGTATGTGAACGGTTCGCCCGTTACGCGCTACGGACTGGAATGGGTGGCAGAGATGCCCATCATCAGCAACCGTCACACCTTAGGTTTGTCGCTGCGCATCGACGGCAAGTATTATCACTATCGCGGCATCGACAATACGCTCATTGCGGGCAGCCCCAACGGCATCGGCGACCAAGCCGAAAGCTCCGACGTACAACCGCTTATAGGCTATTACGTAGGCAGCAACGTCACATCTGCCTCAACAGCAAGCACTCCTACTGTGAGCAACGGTATGCTGGACAAGGGATGCAGCCTCAACACCACTCTGACGGCACGCATACCACGACTGCGTCTCATCATGACCATGCGACTTGAAGCAACCCTGCTCAACTACCGTCGCAACCTTTCGAGCAATCGCACAACGATAGCGCTCAACGAGGCTGGCGACGTGACGGGAACAAAATACACGGGACAGACCGACCATTATGTGGCAGTATATCCAGAATATTACTCTACATGGGACAATCCATCGGAACGCATTCCCTTCGCTGAGGCTCTTCTGGCTGCCAAGGACAACAATCCTACACTATATCGCCAACTGAGCAATCTGATAGTAAGAAGCAACACTGCATATTACTTCAATCCGCAGGATGTGTCGGCATATTGCTCAGCCAATTTCTCCGTAACAAAGGAAATCGGCAGATGGGTGAGCCTGTCGTTCTACGCCAACAACTTCCTTAACAACCTGGCATCCGTACGAAACAAGCAAACGGGACTGAAGACATCGCTGTTTGATAGCGGATACATACCTAAGTTCTATTATGGAGCATCAGTCAGAGTGAAGCTGTGAAACTGTAGACGAGTTGACGAGAGACAAGTTGACAAGAAACAAGAAAACAAGGAGATATGAACATTATAAAGAAACACTGCTTAGTACTACTGCTTACGATGCTGACCATACTGACATCGTGCAGCTACGACGAACATCTCGACACCTATAACGTCGAGGTGAGGCTGAGCGAAAGCGTAGCTGATGTTTCGGTAAAGATGACCAACAACATCGGTAGCACTTTCGAAGCTTCCACAGACGGCGACGGTATTGCCCGCTTCACTCTGCCCGCTGGCATATACAGCGTCAGCGCATCGAAGGTGACCGACGACGAATACTTCCGTCATATATGCAACGGAGCTTTGTCCGACGTGGCTATAGGCAGCGCCAGCACTAACATAATGCTACCAGTCAACATCACTACTATGCAGACAACCAACCCTATACTTATAAAGGAGCTGTATAATGGAGGTTGTCAGAAAGACGACGGGTCAGGCAAATTCGCCAAAGACAAGTGCATCATCATCTACAACAACTCATCTGAGACGGTGTCGCTCGACAACGTAGGCTTCGGCATCGTCGAGCCATACAATGCCGAGGCAAATACCCACTCGTTTCTCAACGGAGGCAAACTCGACTATGCCGACACCGACTGGATTCCAGCGCTCAACGGCATTTGGTTTTTCCAGCAAGGCTGCATGATAGCACCCTACTCTGAACTCGTGGTAAACGTGCATGGAGCCATCGACAACACACCCACCTACAGCAACTCTGTCAACTATGCCAACGCAGCCTACTACTGCATGTACGACGTGGAGGCAACAAGCAGCGACGGAGGCAAGTATAACAACACCATGTATTACCCCTCGCCTGCCGACGTTATCTCCACAAGCCACTATCTGAAGGCTGTGAAATATGGCAAGGGCAATGCTTGGCCGATGAGCCAGACTTCGCCAGCCGTGATAATGTTTCGCACCGAGGGTGTGACACCTAAGGAATTCGGCGAGAACAATGCCAACATCATCTATCCTAATGGCAAAGAGGGCAACATCGTGTATGCCTGTCTGAAGATGCCGCGTAGCTGGGTGATTGACGCAGTAGAGGTGTATAACGCCACAGCTCTTGCCAACTGCAAGAAGCGCCTCACACCCGACCTCGACAACGGCTATGCCACTCTGACAGGAGGCTACGGCCACTCTTTAATAAGAAAGGTAGAAAAGACCGTCGACGGACATGCCATATATCAGGACACTAACAATTCAACGAATGATTTCTATGAAGCTGACAATTGTTCTCTTCGCTAATCTGCTGTGCCTGCCGACAATGGCACAACGCGACTTCCGGCTGACCGAGCAGCGCAACGCATGGCTCACATCAAGCAATGCAGCAGCACTGACTACCTTCGGCGACAGCACCATTGCGCACGCCGCACTCTCTTATCGTCACGACGGAGGAAGGCTTCACACCATGTCGGAAGGCACACGTCAGGACACATACAGTGCCGACGTGCGGTCGTACAGCCGACTGTCGGCCGACATCGTAGCTTACGGTAGCGCTACATACAGCCGAAGCAACATCACCGATGCTGCAGGCAGCATGCTGATGCCAACAATAAATCTGATGCCGTTCGACCTCGTTGAGCACACCAACGACAACGCCGGCGACAAGAGCATGGAAACATTCAGCATAAACGGAGCCATCGGTTGGAAGGCATGGCGATGTCTTGCCATCGGCGCACGACTCGACTATACAGCCGGCACATACGCCAAACAACGCGACCTTCGCCACAGCAACACGCTGATGGATATGAATGCCTGTCTTGACGCCATGCTCTCGCTACCACACAACAGTGGCATTGGCATAGGGATGGTGTACAGCCGCCGCACTGAGTCGATGCAGTTTAAGACATACGGCACCACCGACCAGATATACTATACGCTCATCGACTATGCCAACCGTCATGGCGAACGCGAAACATTCGGCACTGAAGGATTCACCGACAGCAAAAACCGTCTGCCACTGCTGTCCGAATACATTGGCGTGACGGCTCAAGCCAAATACGACCGCTTCTTTGCCGACATCGCATACCGTCATCGCAACGGCTACTACGGACGCAAGTCGCAATACAGCGCATCGCACGAGCAGCACCATGGCGACTGCCTCGCACTGCATCTGCGCTACGACATATCGCAAAAGGCTGAACGACTCGTATGGTTCGACCTGCACCTGACCACTGAAAGCCTCACATCCCAACGCGAGAACTATCGACGCACTACAGCCACCAACGGCACCTCAGCCATCTACTACGAATACTTCGAACCGACAAAGATGGCTGACAAGGTGCAGACATACGGCTCGGCAGCCCTCAACGCCTACTGGAAACCGTCGGGGCAGATATACCTATGGCACATCACCGGAGGCACCCACTACCAGTCACACAGACAGACCGCCTACGTCTATCCCGACACGTACACAGCCTCATGCCACATCGTGACTCCGTTTGTCAGCGCCCGACGCAGTCTGCTAACACGAGGCGGAAAACTATTGTCGGCAGAAGCAGGCTGCTCCACAGCAATGGGCAGCTACAGACATGTGGCAGCCAACGCAGCCATAACCTACGAAATGCCCGTAAATGGTACGCACTTACGTCCCGCCATATCGCTCAGATACCACTTCCGCCAAGCTACCAATGGCGACATGAAAGGACTGACACGCAACACACTCACACTGACGGCATCAGCAACTTTTTAGCAACAAATTTTAAAAAAGAACCATAATATGAAGAAAATCTTTACTCTTATCTTCGCATGCATAGCAGCGATGACAGCCATGGCTCAGAGCGATGGCTCTACAGTGACAAACGCCTGGGGACTTAAGGGCACTGGTACCGAAGCCGACCCATACCTCGTCAGCACAGCAGCCGACTTCAAGGCTATGGCTGAGAAATGCAATGCCAAGCACAAGGGAACGGGCGAGTATTTCAAAATGACCAACGACATCGACTTCGGAGGTTCGGCAGGCAACCCCGTTCAGCTGCCTGCCATAGGCAAGGACGGCAACACCCAGATCACTAAGATAGCCTATGGCTTTGACGGAACGTTTGACGGCGACGGACACACTATCAGCGGCATCTATCATACAGAAAGTGACAATAACGCCAAAGGCAAGTACAACGGTCTGTTCGGATGTATCGACAAGAACGGTGTGGTGAAGGACATCATTTTCAGCAAGAACAATTACATCACCGGCTACAACTACGTAGGCTCTATAGTTTCGCTCAATATGGGCATTATCGAGAACTGCACCAACTATGCAGACATCACAGCCACTGGCTTTGCCGCTGGCGGTATATGCGGATTTATGGTCAATGGTTGTGGCACAATAAAAGACTGTGAAAACTACGGTGACGTCAAGGCCATGACCTATGCGTCGGGCATCTGCGGTGGTTCGCAGTCGGGCAAGAGCATCACCACCTACAACTATCTTATAGAGAACTGCACCAACAGCGGAAACCTCTCAACTACCAATGGCGTAGGCTCTGCAGGCATAGCCGGATCATACTCGGGCGCCGTAAAGAACTGCACCAACAGCGGCAATGCCGACGACACCAAAGGCACAGCCAAGAGCAGACTATACACTGCAGGCATCGTAAGCTGCGCCAGCTTTGCTGTTGACATCGACGGATGCACCAATAGTGGCTCAATAAACGGTGTGAAGAACGTGGGAGGCATCGTTGGCAACGTGATGAAGGGCGACGAGGTTACCACAACAATCAAGAACTGCACAAACAACGGCACCGTTAGCGGACAAGATCTCTACGTAGCCGGCATCGTTGGCAATTCGGCACGTGCCGAGGGACTGGTGTCTGTAGAATCATGCACCAACAACGGCGAGGTGACATCAACAGGCACCGCAGAGTTTATAGGCAACCTGCGCGGCAACACCACCATAGGCCTCGGCGAAGGCAACGTGATAGGAGCCGGACTCAAGGCTCTGCCTCTCGACCCAGCCCCGACTGGCATCAACAATGTGAATGCAAACACCAATCGTACCGCCAACGGCGTATTCCTGCGTAACGGCAAGATCGTTATCGTAAAGAACAACAAGGAATATACAGTCGGAGGCGTTCAGATGGTTGAGAAATAAAAAAAACAGATTCCCGACTCTAAAAACAACTTAAATACTGAATATGAGACAAAGACGTATCTTCTCTCTTCTTATGTGCCTTGGCAGCTGCATAGCTGTCTCGGCACAGACCTTGCCTCTCGACAGCTGCATTCGCAAAGGCAAACTCGCCAACGGGCTTACCTATTACATACGCCACAACGCCCAGACTCCAGGACAGGCCGACTTCTACATAGCGCAGCGCGTAGGCTCAATACTCGAGCAGCCCGAACAGCGCGGTCTGGCTCACTTCCTGGAGCACATGGCATTCAACGGCACACGCAACTTTCCTGACGGCAATGGCGGCGAACGCTCCGTGCGCAACTGGTGTGAGCGCAACGGCATAAAGTTCGGTGCCGACCTCAATGCCTACACCTCCATCGACCAGACCGTCTATAACATATCCAACGCTCCCGTGAGCAAGGCGGGCGTTACAGACACCTGCCTCATCATACTGCACGACTGGGCTGGCTCGCTGCTGCTCAAGGACAACGAAATCGACCAGGAGCGTGGCGTGATACGTGAGGAGTGGCGCACACGACGCTCACGTATGGCAACGCAGCGCATGATGGAGAATGCCATGCCTGTGATATATGCCGGGTCGAAATATGCCGACTGTCTGCCGATAGGACACATCGAAGTGGTGGACACATTCCACTACGACACGCTGCGCGACTATTATCACAAGTGGTATCGTCCCGACCTGCAGGGCATCATCGTAGTGGGCGACGTCAATGTGGACGAGATTGAAGCCAAGATAAAAGACCTGTTCCGTGCCGACACAGTGCCCGTCGGTGCCCCGCAGCGCACCTACTATACAGTGCCCGACAACAAGGAGATGATAGTATACACCCAAGCCGACAAGGAGCAGCCCACGCTCAACTTCTCGCTCTACATGAAGCACGATGCCGAGCCACGCCAGTCGAGAGCCACACGCGAGGCATTCCTCGGCAGCTACAAGTCGCGACTCGCCATGTTCATACTGCGTCAGCGTCTGGCTCAGCTATCGCACGAGGCACAGCCCCGGGTGATGTCGGCAAGCTGTCGCGCAGGCAGCTTCTATGTCACCACCGAAAAGGACGCCTTCGCCCTCAACCTCGGACTCATGCCCAACAATCCGCAGGCAGGCATTGATGCTGCCATAGAGATTGTGGAAAAGGCAAGACGCTACGGATTCACCGAGGCTGAGCTGGAGCATGCCAAGGTGCAGCACACCGTCAACATCGAACACCGCCTCGACAACAAGAACAAGACACGCAACGCCGAATATGCCAAGAAGATAGTATCCAGCTTCTGCGGCGACGAGCCTTGTATGAACATTGAATACGAGGCAGCTCTGGAGGCTGAGTTCTCTGCCAGCGTCACTCTCGACGACATCAACAAGACAATGAAGGAAATGGTCGACAACCAGAACCAGGTGTGCATAGTGTTCGGACCCACCAAGTACGACGGCAAGCCATACACCATGCCGTCAGCCGATCAGTTCCGCACATGGATAGAGCACGCTCAGCAGCGTGAATACACCAACGACAACACCGCACAGCAGGTAGACCCTGTATTCATGAAGAAGCTGCCCAAGAAGGGCAAGATACTCTCAAAGAACGCCGCCGCCAACG
Organism: uncultured Prevotella sp.; assembly: GCA_900550035.1. Taxonomy (GTDB): domain Bacteria; phylum Bacteroidota; class Bacteroidia; order Bacteroidales; family Bacteroidaceae; genus Prevotella. Next base: position 37,298 of record URQS01000028.1, read on the forward strand.
GCTACACCGAATACGTACTTTCGAACGGCATAAAGGTGAGCGCACGACAGTCTGACATAGAGCCCAACCGCCTCACCATCAACATGTTCCGTCTGGGCGGACGCTCGCTCTATCCTGACACAGACGCTCCGACGCTGCAATTCCTCGGAAGCGTAGTGAAAGAGAGCGGAGCTGCCGACTTCGACTTTCTCACTCTCGAAAAGAAGCGCCGTGGCAAGGCGCTGCGTGTGGTGCCATACATCGACGACGAGGAAGAGGGCGTGAAGGGAGTGTGCGTAGCCTCCGACCTTAAGACGTGGCTGCAGATAATGTATCTGTACCTCACCAATCCGCGCAAGGACAAGGCCATATTCCACAACATGATAGCCAAGCAGCAGTCGATGCTACGCAATCGCAACGCAAGCCCCAACGTCACCTACAACGACTCGCTACGCGTAGCCGTATACGGACAGCGCAAGCGCACCCAACCGCTCACCGCCGACCGCCTCAGCGAGGTAAGCTTCGACCGCATATACCAGATTTATCACGAGCGCTTCGGCAATCTTGCCGGCATGCACCTCATCGTTACGGGCGACATACGCCAGGACGACTTCGAAGAGCTTATCTGCCAATACGTTGCAAGTCTGCCTGGCAAGAAGAACACCAACAACGACTGCAAACCCGGACCCTACACTCTCGACATTCAGGAGGGAAAGGTTACGAAGGTGTTCCACAAAGAGATGGCAACTCCTTCGGCACAGACCAACATCGTCTATTCTGCACCTATAGCCTATACCGCCGACACAGACCTCAAGCTTGACGTGCTCTCTCAGATTATGCGCGGCGTCTACACCGAGAAGGTGCGCGAGGAAAAGGGAGGCACATACGGCGTTAACGTCGAAGGACAGTTCTGGAAATACCCTGCAGACGGATGTTCAATGGCCGTCAGCTTCCGTTGCGACCCGAACAAATACGACGAGCTTCTGCCCGTAATAGACCAGCAGCTGCAACGCATGGCAACAGAGGGTCCCACCGAGGAACAACTGGAAAAAGTGAAGGAATATGCTCGCAAGAACTACAACCGCGCCGTGCTCACCAACGGATGGTGGGAATACGTGCGCTATCACCAGCTGCGCGAAGGCATCGACTTCAACCGCGACTATCTGCAGAAGGTAGACAGCCTCACCACAGACAGCATCCGCGACTTCTGCCGACAGCTCACAGCGGCAGGCAATCGCATTCAGGTAACAATGAAATAACTCAAAGAAAGAACAAGAAATGACAAAGAACATGCTTTCAATAAAGAAGTGCATCAAAAGAGGAGCAGCGACAACATTGCTGCTCCTCGCAGCCTCAACCATCCACGCCGACAACGTGATGACACGCCATGCCGACGGCTCCACCACCGTGCGCACCACCACCATTTGCAACGCACGCGGCTATCGTAAGGCCACGCCCGTAGAGGTACACTTCAAGAACGGCAAAGTGCAGAAAGTGGTGGCTCTGAAAAACGAAGAAACCGTGCCCTACTTTGCCCGTGTCAAGCAGTTTCTGCTGCCACTATACAACAACCTCAAAATCTCAAAAGCCAGAAAACTCGCCCAACGCACCGACATCGACGGATGTACCGGAGCTACATTCAGCACCAAGGCTGTACAGAAAAACATACAGGCAGCTATAGATTATTACGAGAAGAAGAAGTAGTAGTAGTTGTTGTATATATAACAAAGCGCCCTGCAAAGACCCAAGCGTTAGTAACTAAAGCTCGGGCTTTTGCAGGGCGCTTTTTTAATTTATGTCTATTGCTTTAAGCAATTGTTGCATTTTGACTGATGGTTTGATTGGGTTCTTTCAATAGGTGCAAACGACCATTGGAACGGCTCACGAGGCGTAAAGGAGCGTTAGCTCCAGTAATAGAGACTTTGGGGAGACCGTACTTCACGTCAACAATATAAATAAGGTGAACTTTACAGCCTTCTTTCTCTATCCATTGTCTTGAAGTTTCTATAAAAGTGTCTACTCCTGTTCGAGTATTAGATAATATAGAAAACATTACTACATCTAATTTGTTGATACCTGAAGCCATTTTGTTATATTATCTAATAAGGTGGTAAATGCTTGTCCTAAATAGAGCTTCGATTCTTTTCTATGGACGCTAACATAGAGTGGTAAGTAGGATTCTTGATCTTCAAATGAGTGATTTGCGTCGTCAATCGCAATAGAGAAGAAGTTAAAATGCTGGTATTTTAAAAGTGTACACTCTATTCCTTTTTGGTGTTCGATATAATTAAGCAAGTTGTCGTTTTTTGCATAAGCAATAAAGATTGGACAGCGAATACTCTGCAGATATTTTTCCGGGTTATAGCGAATGGCTGCAAGTAGGCGTGCGTCGTTTTTGAATGGTTCTGTTTGACTTTTTACAAATTCTTGCTGTGTTTGTACACCAAAGGATGAATTAATCAAACTCGCATGCTGCTGATAAATCTTAGCCATTTCCTTTTGCAATTCTTTTATTGCCTGCTTATCTCTTGGTTCAGAAGCTAATATGCGAGCTATTCGGTAAATCATGTACCTAAGGATATTACTTTCTGAATATGAGTGCCACTTAAAAAAAGGAGTGAGACGCGACATAATTTGTTCGTAATATACTTGCTCTCCTTTCACCCACATAGTAGCCAGGAGTAGAAGTTGTTTTACCTCCGTGTTTCTTGATGCCTCGATAATAGCAACTGAACCTCCTTCACTATGCCCGATAACGCCCACGGGGTGTGAAGCGAAACGTTCGTCGGACTTCAGGAAGGCTAAAGCATCATGAAGGTCGTCAGCTGCATCATACATGGTATAACGACCTTCGTGAGGCTGATTTCCTTGAAGGGTGTCGGAATAACTGCGGTTGTCATATCTGAACGTTGTGTATCCCTTACGGTTTAAAGAATCAGACAACGCTTTAAAGAAGCCAACATAGTCCCGATTGAAAGCTTGTGGTGGCGTTACTAAAACCAATATAGGTGATTGCTGTGGTGCTTCTGCTACTTGTGAAACAACTCCCTGAAGTTTCATCTTCCCTTTGAGTATAGGGAAAGATACTTCAATTTGTCTAATTGTTTGTGCATCAATGGGCATAATACTGCCTAACAATAAACAGAAAGCAGTAAAATAATACTTCAATTCTTGACATCGAATTAGAGTCTTCATAATCGATATTTGTAAATACAAAACTCCACCCTTCTTTAATAAGAAAGATAAGTAACTGTTCAAAATTAATTTTATAAATATGAATAATTCACGAATAAGTTC
>URQS01000029.1 GCA_900550035.1 uncultured Prevotella sp.
AACTTATTCGTGAATTATTCATATTTATAAAATTAATTTTGAACAGTTACTTATATATAGGTATTTGTCAATTATTTTATTTCACAACTTTCTTTCCTGCTGCAACCCAACCGTTATAACCCTTGTCGAGTTCTACAACCTTGTATCCATTTTTTACTAATTTGTTAGCAGCATTCTTACTACGCTTACCGCTTCGACAGTTCACGGCTATTGTCTTGTCCTTAGGTAGAGTGGCTAAAGCCTTTTGTTCGAAGTCGCTTTTTAGTACGTCGATATTTATTGCGTTCTCAATGTGGCCGTCGGCAAATTCCTCAGCAGTACGAACGTCCAGTTGAACTACTGAAGTGTCTGCAATGACTTTTTCAAAAGTCTCTACCGATACACTCTCAAAACCTTTGTTCTGTGCTTGGCAGGAGAAGAATCCCCAAAGCAGGGTTAATAAACTTATAATTCTAAATGTCTTCATTTATATTTCATTTTTGTTGATTATTTATTCATTCATTCATCGTTGATGCTAACGAGTTTGCCTTCTTTCTCCAATGCGTGCCATATTGAGTAGCGTGCTTCTGGATTAATACGTTCAATCTCTTCAAACACTCTTCGCATATCTGTGCGGTTTGACGCTTGCTCGTAAGGGCAAGTCTTTATTTGCTTTTCATATCTACACAACTCAGCGTATTCTTTGATATCACTCTCTTTTGTAAGGCACAGTGGACGAATGATGGTGAGTGGCATCTTGTCCATTTGCATTACAGCCGGCATTGTGGAGAAAGAACCTTGATAGAATTGGTTGAGCATGGCTGTGTGGATTATGTCGTCCATGTGATGACCGAGGGCTATCTTGTTGAAGTCAGCTTCTTGAGCGTAGTGGAACAGGGCTTTCCGACGATGCCACGAGCATAGGAAGCAGGCAGGTTTGTCAGATTTTTTTGTTTCGTCAAATTCTGTGTTGATGATATGTAGTTTCACTCCATGTTCGCTTGCAAATCTTTCCAAATATGAAGTGTCCGACTCGTAATGTATGTTTTTCATGCGTACATGTACAGCTTCTACTTCTATTTTGGGCTTGAAGATACGTTGACGACGTGCGAGCATTTCAAGCAAGCACAATGAGTCCTTGCCTCCCGATAATCCTATGAGTATACGGTCACTGTCAGCGAGCATAGAAAAGTCGGTGAGTGCTTTCTGAAACTGCTTGTAGAGCTGATGGTTAAGAATTTGTTCGCGAGATCTCATGTCTTGTTTACTTAAACACAAGGTAGACGGCTGCAATGATAAATACGAACGCTAACAGGTGGTTCCATTTCAAGGTTTCGCCTTGGAACATAATATTGGTAATGAGTGCGAATACAATAAGACTGATGCATTCTTGCACCACTTTCAACTGAACGAGCGAAAACGGACCTCCATTGCCTTGAAAACCTATACGGTTGGCTGGTACCTGACAACAATACTCAAAGAAAGCTATTCCCCATGAAAATGCTATAACACCTATCAATGGCCAATGGCTTGACACACCTGTCTGCTGAAGCTTCAAATGACCATACCATGCTAAAGTCATGAATATGTTAGAGAGAATAAGTAAAATTATGGTGTAGAATCCTGACATATTAGTTTTTTTATAAAAGCCCCACCCCGAACTCTCCCTACTGGGAGGGAAGTGATATCTCAGTAATCAGTACATATTACTCCCCTCCCTGCGGGGGAGGGGTCGGGGTAGGGCTTCGTTTTTATTAATTTATTATCCTTTCAATCTCTCGTCCATGGCTGCAGCCGCTCTGCGACCGTCACCCATAGCGAGGATAACTGTTGCTCCTCCGCGTACGATATCGCCACCGGCGAATATCTCTGGGCGTGAGCTTTGCATCTGTTCGTTAACAGCTATAGTGTTCTTTCTACCGAGTTCAAGACCCTTGATAGAGTTTGGTACAAGTGGGTTGGGCGATACGCCTACTGCTACAATCACCTGGTCTACCTCTATTGTTACTGTCTTACCTTCTACTGGCACTGGCTTGCAGCGTCCGCTTGCGTCCGGCTCACCCAATTCCATTACCTGAAGTACGGCAGCCTTTACGGCTCCCTTCTCGTCTGCGATATATTCTATCGGGTTGTGCAGTGTGAGGAAGATGATTCCCTCCTCTTTTGCGTGCTTCACCTCTTCAAGACGTGCTGGCATTTCTGCCTCTGAGCGACGGTATACGAGTGTCACATCACCGCCCAGACGTTTCGCTGTACGGCAAGAGTCCATTGCTGTATTGCCACCGCCTACTACAAGCACATGTTTGCCGATGTTGATAGGCGTATCGGCGAGAGGATTGGCTGCATCCATAAGGTTCACACGTGTCAGATATTCGTTCGACGACATGATGTTCAGAGCATTCTCGCCCTTAATACCCATGAAGTTAGGCAATCCGGCACCCGAACCTACGAATATTCCCTTGAAGCCTTCTGCCTCAAGCTGGTCGGTGGTGATTGTCTTGCCGATGATACAGTCGGTGGTGAATATTACGCCCATCTTCTTCAGGTTCTCTATCTCTACGTCAACGATGCGGTTTGGCAGACGGAACTCTGGAATACCATATTTAAGCACACCGCCAATTTCGTGCAGTGCCTCGAATACATGTACCTCGTAGCCCTTCTTCACCATGTCGCCGGCAAAGCTCAATCCCGAAGGACCGCTACCTACTACAGCCACCTTAATTCCGTTCTTTGGTGCCATGTCGGGTATGGCGATGTTGCCACTCTCACGTTCAAAGTCGGCAGCGAAACGCTCCAGATAACCGATAGCTACAGCAGGTTCGTTCATCTTCAGATGGATACACTTGCTTTCGCACTGTTTCTCCTGTGGGCAAACACGGCCACATACGGCTGGTAGGGCAGAGGTACTCTTGAGTACCTCTGCGGCAGCAAGGAATTGTCCGCGTTCTATGTTCTTGATGAATGATGGAATATTGATGTTTACTGGACAACCTTCAACGCATGTTGGCTTACCACAGTCGAGACAGCGATGTGCCTCTCGTACAGCCATTTCCTTGGTCAGACCTTTATTCACTTCCTCGGTACGTGTTGTTGCACGATATACGGGGTCGAGTTCAGGCATCTGCACACGCTCTATGGCCTTGCGTTCAGCAGGCTTCATGGCTGCGCGCAATTCCTTACGCCATTCAGCGTTGCGGTCGGTGAGTTGTTCGATTGTCTCATTGGTAGGTTCTACGTCCATGCAAGTGGCGCATCCCTTGGTCTCTTCCTTTCTCTCTATGCCACGCAGATGCTCTTCGTAGTGTTCCATCTCCTCGCGCTCAGCGTCGCGGAATGTGCCCATACGCTTGAACATTTCGTCCCAGTCTACAAGCGCTCCGTCAAACTCAGGTCCGTCGATGCACACAAACTTAGTCTTACCTCCAATCGAGAGGCGGCAAGCACCGCACATACCTGTACCGTCGACCATAATAGTGTTCAACGAAACTTCAACAGGGATGTTATATTTCTGTGCCATGAGGCAGCTGAACTTCATCATGATAGGAGGACCAATTGCAAAAACCTTGTCAACGTGCTCTTCCTGGTTGATGAATTTCTCTATACCTACAGTTACTACGCCCTTTTCGCCGTACGATCCGTCATCGGTCATGATGATGAGTTCGTCGCTGCTCTGGCGCACCTCATCCTCAAGTATTACGAGGTCCTTGCTACGTCCGGCAATAACCGATAATACACGGTTGCCTGCAGCCTTCAATGCGCGGATTATTGGAAGCATCGGAGCTACGCCAACGCCACCACCTGCACACACTACAGTGCCGAAGTTTTCTATGTGTGTTGGGTTGCCGAGAGGCCCAACAACATCTGTGATGTAGTCGCCTTCATTAAGGCTGCACAATTTTGCCGATGAAAGACCTACCTTCTGCACAACAATAGTTATCGTGCCGCGCTCAATGTCAGCATCAGCAATGGTCAGAGGCACACGCTCGCCATTCTCACCAACACGTACAATGATGAAATTGCCTGCCTTGCGACTCTTTGCTATCAATGGGGCTTCAATCTCAAAAAGATAAACCTTCTCTGAGAACTGTTTTTTCAGTACGATTTTGTTCATGTGTAGTAATGTTATTGTTTTAAGTTAGGTTTGATAAAAGGGTATTAGTAATAATGTGTAGAAGTTAATGAAGTGAAGGAGTCAGAATAAGTCTGACTCCTCTCTTTCTTTATTTTTGTCTGCAGAATTTGTTTCTGCTAATTAGAAATTCTTGTCATCGAGCATGTCGAATCCGCAGTAAGGAACGAGTACCTTCGGTACACGGATGCCTTCCGGAGTCTGGTTGTTCTCGATGATGGCAGCTACGATACGCGGGAGAGCGAGAGCCGAACCGTTCAGAGTGTGGCACAACTCAATCTTTCTTGTCTCTGCGTTGCGGTAGCGGCAGTGCAGGCGGTTTGCCTGATAGCTCTCGAAGTTAGATACAGAAGAAACCTCGAGCCAACGCTTCTGGGCTGCGCTCCATACCTCAAAGTCGTAGCAGATAGCTGATGTGAAACTCATGTCGCCACCGCACAGACGGAGAATGTGATACGGAAGCTCAAGCTTTTTGAGTAGACCCTCTACGTGTACAAGCATCTCGTCGAGCGACTGGTATGAGTGTTCAGGCTTGTCTATGCGTACAATCTCTACCTTGTCAAACTGGTGCAGACGGTTCAGTCCGCGTACGTCCTTGCCGTATGAGCCAGCCTCACGACGGAAGCAAGCTGAGTAGGCGCAACGCTTGATAGGCAGATCCTTCTCGTCGAGAATCTCGTCGCGGAAGATGTTTGTTACTGGAACCTCAGCAGTAGGGATGAGGTAGAGGTTGTCGAGCTGACACTGGTACATCTGAGCCTCCTTGTCGGGAAGCTGGCCTGTGCCGTAGCCAGAAGCCTCGTTTACAACGTACGGTGGCTGTACCTCAAGATACCCGCTCTTGCGAGCCTCTTCAAGGAAGAAAGCCTCAAGTGCGCGTTGCAGGCGGGCCATTTTGCCGATATAGATAGGGAAGCCGGCACCTGTAATCTTCACACCAAGGTCGAAGTCGATGAGGTTGAACTTCTTGCAAAGGTCCCAGTGGCAGAGTGCGTCTTCTGGAAGGTTTGGCATTTCGCCGCCTTCCTTTACCACTACGTTGTCGCTTGCGTCCTTGCCTTCAGGCACGTCGTCGTTAGGTATATTTGGGATGGTGCAGAGCTTGGCAATAAGGTCCTTCTCGGCCTGTGCCTTAGTCTCTTCCAATGCCTTGTTTCCTTCCTTTATTGCTGCAACCTTAGCCTTTATTTCGTCGGCCTCCTGCTTGTTGCCCTGCTTCATGAGAGCACCAATCTGAGCTGCCATCTTCTTGGCTTCTGAAAGGTTTCTGTCAAGTTCCTGCTGTGTCTCGCGACGACGCTTGTCAATGACGAGAACTTCGTTGACGGCTTCTTCTGCACCTGCAAAGTGCTTCTTGTTCAAGCCTTTGATAACACGTTCAGTTTCCTCACTGATGAGTTTAAGTGTAAGCATATGCTAAATAGTTAAATATTAATATGCGTTGTGTATGTTATAATTCTATTCGAGATACAAAATTACAAAAAAAATCTTTTACGGCAATATTTAACTCTTGTTTTTTATAAAAGCATTAATCCCAATCTTCAAGTTGCATGAAGATTGGGATTAATATGTTTGTTTGGAATAGTTTTTTTATTTTAATTAAGCCTCAGCTTCGGGTATTACGGAAACAGTGCTCTTGTCGTTGCGACCCTTGCGGAAGTTAACGATACCGTCAACCAATGCATAGAGAGTGTCGTCCTTGCCAATACCTACATTCAAGCCTGGGTTGTGCTTTGTACCACGCTGGCGAACGATGATGTTGCCTGCGATGCACTTCTGGCCACCCCAGATCTTAACGCCTAATCTTTGAGAAGCTGATTCACGTCCGTTCTTAGAACTACCTACACCTTTCTTATGTGCCATTTCTTGTTCCTCCTAAATTTAAGCGATTACTTCTTTGATTGCAACTTCTGTGAACTGTGCGCGGTGACCATTCTTCTTGCGATAGTCCTTGCGGCGCTTCATCTTGAATACGATGACCTTGTCACCCTTTACAAGAGGATTTACAACTTCACATACAACTTTAGCACCTTCTACGGCAGGTGCACCTACCTGTACTGAACCTTCTTTGTCAACAAGCAGTACCTTGTTGAATTCAACAGTCTGGCCTTCCTGAGCGTCCTTGATGTGGTGAACGAAGAGCTTCTTGCCCTGCTCAGCCTTGAACTGCTGACCGTTAATCTCTACGATTGCGTACATTTATTTATTTATATAAACGGGTTTTTCCGCAAGGCGTGCAAGCATCGTGCCGCAACTTCTTTGAGCCTTTACGGACTAAATCGGCTGCAAAGGTACAAATTATTTATATTATTAAGTGTGTTAGGTAATGGAAAATTTAAAAAGTTTAACAGATTGAATGTCTAATTAACGGAGTTTTCTATAAATTGGGTCATTAAATGCAAAACGAGCAGACAGATAAAGGTTTGTATAGCATCATAGTAACGCTACGAAAACGTTTATTCGTCTACTCGTCTTCTTATTTATTTGTCAACGAGTCTACTCGTCAACTTGAATTATAAATCAATTAGTCAAGCCACTTAACGTAGCAGAAGTCCTCACGATGAACAAGGTTCTCGTTCTTCGGGTACATACGTACGCAGCTCTTGAATGCACCAGCTACGTCAGGCTCAAATGTAGCCTCGAATGTGTAGTTGTTGCCGTCACGGCCTACCATCTTGAATTCGCGCTTGCTGAAGATGTGGTCCTCTCCGTTCTTGTCTGTCTTGATAGAAACAAGCTCAAGACCAACAGCATCGTTCAAACCCTGCTCGTCGATAACGTAGCGAAGAGTGTACTTCTTGCCAGTCTCGGCAGCATAGAGCATAGAATCATCCTTGCTTACTACGCGAATAGAGTCCCAACGCTCTGCAACTGTCTCCTTCCAAGTAGCGAGCTCTTTGGCAAGGCGATTATTGTCGGCAGCGAGCTTTTTGAAGTTTGCAGCCTCCTTGTTGTAGAACTTTTCATAGTAGTCGTCAAGCTGACGCTTCATTGTATAGTGAGGAGCGATAGTTGCGATAGAGTTCTTGATTGTCTTTATCCAACCCTCGCTGAAGCCCTGCTCGTTGCGGTTGTAGTAGAGCGGCAGAATCTCATTCTCAAGCAGTGAGTAGATGGTAGCTGCGTCGAGCTGATCCTGATAACCCTGATTCTGGTATGTACGCTCCTGCTTGAGAGCCCAACCTGCACCCTCGCGATAGCCTTCAACCCACCAGCCGTCGAGAACTGAGAGGTTTACAACACCGTTCATCTCAGCCTTCTCGCCAGATGTACCAGAAGCCTCGAGCGGACGTGTCGGAGTGTTCATCCAGATATCAACGCCTGATACGAGGCGACGAGCGAGTTGCATGTCGTAGTCTTCGAGGAAGATAATCTTACCGAGGAACTCAGGACGCTGGCTGATCTCGAAGATCTTCTTAATCAAGCCCTGGCCAGCACCGTCAGCCGGGTGTGCCTTACCTGAGAAGATGAACTTAACCGGACGCTCCGGGTTGTTCACGATCTTAGAAAGACGTTCCAAATCGGTGAAGAGGAGGTGAGCACGCTTGTATGTAGCAAAGCGACGGCAGAAGCCGATGTAAAGAGCGTTCGGTGTGATACTGTCAAGAAGGGCAACAACACGTGAAGGATCGCCCTGGTTCTTCAACCATGTAGCAGCGAACTTCTCGCGGATATAGTTGACGAGCTTCTTCTTGAGTGCCATACGTGTCTCCCAGATTTCTGCGTCAGGCACATTGTAGATAGCGTGCCACAGGCTTTCGTTGCTCTGGTCGTAAATGTAGTTCTTGTCGAAATACTTAGCGTATACTTTGCGCCACTCTGTAGCTGTCCATGTCGGGAAGTGAACACCATTTGTTACGTAGCCTACGTGGCTCTCCTCCGGATAGTAACCCTTCCAGATTGGAGCGAACATGCGTTGGCTTACCCAACCGTGAAGTTTACTTACGCCGTTAACCTCTTGGCAGGTGTTACAAGCGAATACAGACATACAGAAGCGCTCTGAGTGGTCCTCAGGATTGTTGCGACCCATGCCGATGAACTCGTCCCATGTGATGCCGAGCATCTGAGGATAACCGCCCATATACTTGCCGAAGAGTGATTCGTCGAAGTAGTCGTGACCGGCCGGTACTGGAGTATGAACAGTATAGAGTGAAGAAGCACGAACGAGTTCAAGAGCCTCGTTGAACGACAGACCTTCCTTGATATAGTCAATAAGACGCTGGAGGTTGCAGAGTGCTGCGTGACCCTCGTTGCAATGATAGATGTCTTTCTTAATACCGAGCTTCTTGAGTGTGAGAATACCACCGATGCCGAGGAGAATCTCCTGCTTCAGGCGGTTTTCGTTATCACCACCATATAGAGCGTGTGTGATAGGGCGGTCGAACTCTGAGTTCAAATCGTTATCTGTATCGAGTAAGTAGAGCTTGATGCGACCTACGTTCATTACCCATACATATGCATGTACCTGATAGTTCATGTAGGGAACATCAACAACCATAGGCTGACCATTCTCGTCGAGCACACGCTCTACTGGGAGTGAGTTGAAGTTCTGTGCATCGTACTTTGCAATCTGCTGACCATCCATTGAGAGGGTCTGCTTGAAGTAGCCATAACGATAAAGGAAGCCGACACCACACATATTTACGTTAGAGTCAGAAGCCTCCTTCATATAGTCACCTGCGAGCATACCAAGACCACCAGAGTAAATCTTTACAACCTGATTGATACCATACTCCATACAGAAATAAGCCACAGAAGGACGTGTTGCGTCTGGCTTCACATCCATATACTCGCGGAACTTCTTGTATACCTGTTTTACCGATTCCATGATTGCCTTATCCTTCACGATAGCCTCCTTGCGCTCATAGCTAAGGCGGTCGAGAAGCATTACAGGGTTGTGTCCAACCTCTTTATAGAGATCGCTGTCAAGGCTTTTCCACATGTTGCGAGCCTCGTAGTTCCACGCCCACCACATGTTGTGTGCGAGTTCATCAAGACACTTCAACTCTGAAGGAAGTGTAGACTTGATGGTTACCTCCTTCCACTGAGGAGTATTAGCATAGTCTGCTTTGATTTTCATAAGTTATTAATTATTATTTATTTAGTTGTATTTTTCTTACCTTTTAATTACTCGCCAGCTTTCGAGCATCTTGCCTCCGCCTTGCGCAGCGCGATGTCGTATGCTTCATAGTAATAGGTGATAAACTTGCTCCACAATGCGTGTTCTGCCAGAGCGCGTGCCTTGTTGCGTATGCGTCCCTGCTTTTGCTTTGTTGCATTGGTGAACTTTTCTACTGCAGCTTTAATGCTGTCCGCTACCTCATTGTAGTTGTAATCTGTGCGGTGGATAACCTCCACACCATCCTCGATGGTACTTTCCTTGCCAACAACAGTGTTAGCCCAAAGTCCAAAACCTGCAAGATCAGTTGTGATACACGGCACCTTGAACGCTGTTGCTTCAAGAGGAGTGTATCCCCATGGCTCATAATAAGAAGGATAAACACAGAGGTCGTTGCCCAGGATGGTATCATAATAAGAAAGGTTCACAATGCCGTCCTCGCCTGTGAGATAGCACGGAATGAACACCAGCTTTACGCGTTCGCCCTTGGCGTTGTGCATGCCGAGCCAGTTCATCATGCCCAATGCACGGTCGTTCTGTTGCTCGTTCAGCCAATGAGTGATGACTGGGGTAGGGAGCGGAGTGTCGAATTTCTCACCTTTCTCCATAGCAGCCAAACGCTCTGCCAAGTCTTCGCGTGCACAATTCACCCATGCCGGCACTTCGATAAAGGCAACGATGTCCTTCTTAAGGTTCTCTGCATTGGTGCGCAGACGATTCATAGCATCGATGAAGACATCAATACCCTTGTTGCGCCATTCGTAGCGTCCGCTTGTAGAGATGATGATTGCGTCGTCTTCAATCTCGTCGCCAGAGAGAGCACGTGCTATGTCGAGCAGACGCTTGCGGGCTGCGGCACGCTTCTTGTCGAAAGTCTTGCCCTGTGGCACAAAGTCGTCTTCGAAGCCATTCGGCAGCACTACGTCTACTGGTTTGTCCATAAGTTCCTTGCACTCTGTGGCTGTGATATCACTCACAGTTGTGAAGCAATCTACATGCAATGCAGTCTGTTTCTCTATCGAGTGTTTGCTCTCCATATTGAGCTCGGCTGCCATTTGATCACCATTATAAGCTTCCAAGTATTCATAGAGAGGCTTGTTGTTGCCTGCAATGCTGCGTCCGATACTTGTTGCATGTGTTGTAAAAATCGTTGCTATCTGTGGCAGATGGTCGTTGATATAGAGTGCACCGAGACCTGTCATCCATTCATTGGCATGGTAAATTACCTTTGCAGACTTTTTATTGCCTCTTATCTCGCTATTATAGAAACTCTCTACAACAAGTGCTGCTGCGTATGAGAACATAGAAGCTTCGTCGTAATCGCCGTATGCATGAAGACTATCAACATGGTATTTCTCCCAAAGTTGACCATAAATCATATCCTTTTCTGCGAAATAAGGGTTGAAGTCAACAAGAATAGCTACAGGAGCGCCTGGTACGTTCCATCTACCAACCTTTACTTTTAAACCTTCTGCTTCAGTTTTCTTTCTCCATGTAGCGAAGAGTTTGTTGTCTTCTGTGAAGTATGGGTTGTTTTTTTCTCCCCAACAGTCAGGACCTATGAAAATAAGTTTGTCGCCAAGCTGCTCTACAAGCGTCTTAGCTCTCGTAGAAAGTACCGTGTATATACCTCCTACTTTATTACAAACCTCCCAACTTGATTCAAAAATATAGTCTGGAAATAAAATGTCTCTTTTCATAAAAAGTTTAATGTTGCGTGCAAAAATAATATTTAAAAGGTAAATAAACGATTGTTGACACATTTTTTTTCGTAAAATAGCCTTATTCTTGATATAAATTCCTATTTTTGCATGGACATTACAGCATAATAAGTTGTCATACAAAGAACATAATGATATAACTAATACTTAAATAATATGAAAAAAGTACCCTTTCTTCTCTTCTTCTTTCTTGTATCTCTAAAAATAATGTCACAAACAGACAAAGTGTTCAATGTTCGTATCTGTAATGACGAATATCAAGTATATATGCATATAAATCTCTATCAAAATAACATTATTGTACCAGGCCAAGAACTTTTTGGTGAAACACCTGGCTACTTTGGTGCTATGCGCGATCCACGCAAATGGTTAATTACTTCTGCAAAGATAGAGGACAAACATACTGCCACGCTTGAGATAACAAACGACTATGGTTCTGAAGATTTGACTGCCACACTTATATTTAACCCCAAAGACGGTTCTTATGTACTAAAGCAAAAGAGTGGTAGTCGCATGAAAATTGTCGTCAATCGTAAATGGTTAAAGTTGCCAGTAGAACTAAAATTTATTGTTGAATAGAAACGTCCGGTTTGTAATTGGGAGAATATTACAAACCGGACGTAGTTGTATATAAATCTAAATATCTATTGAACCTGCTTCTTTTGCACAGGTTCACATGTAAGTCCAATGCCCAATTTCTTGAAAATCTTTCTGTCCACTTCGCTAAGCATAACCGTGCAATGAACCTGACAGCCACGCAGCTTAGGCAATTGTTCCAATGCCTTGCGACAGTTCTCGTCGTTCTCAGAGAGTACAGAGAGCGCCACGAGCACCTCATCGGTATGCAGACGCGGGTTGTGACCGCCAAGATAATTGGTCTTGGTGTACTGTATCGGTTCGATCATCGACTGCGGAATGAGCTTTGTTGTGTGGTCGATTCCGGCAAGATGTTTCGTCACGTTAAGCAGAAGAGCGGCGCTACAGCCCAACAGCGGGCTTGAATTGCCAGTGATGATTGTGCCGTCCTCAAGTTCGATAGCTGACGATGTGTGTCCTGTACGCTTCAGACACTCGCGTGCTGCAACGGTGGTGCGGCGGAAGTCGGTTGTTATCTTCGCCTGGTTGAACAGCATCTGTATTTTGCTGATTTCTCCTTCGTTGCATGCGCCGAGAGCCAGCTTATTTGTAGCCTCATAGTAACGGCGAATAATCTCGTTCTTCGATGCCTCGCAGCAAACCTTGTCGTCGCTGATGCAGAAGCCTACCATGTTCACGCCCATGTCTGTCGGCGACTTGTATGGATTCTCGCCGTAGATGCCTTCGAAGAGAGCGTTCAATACGGGGAAAATCTCGATGTCGCGGTTATAGTTCACCGCAATCTTGTTGTAAGCCTCAAGATGGAATGGGTCAATCATGTTGACGTCGTTAAGGTCTGCCGTTGCTGCCTCGTATGCGATGTTCACCGGATGCTTCAATGGAAGGTTCCAAACCGGGAATGTCTCAAACTTTGCATAGCCCGCTCTTACGCCGTGCTTGTTCTCGTTATAGAGCTGGCTAAGACATACAGCCATCTTGCCGCTGCCCGGGCCCGGTGCGGTCACGATAACCAGCGGACGCTCGGTCTTTACGTAGTCGTTCTTTCCGAAGCCGTTGTCTGAAGCGATGAGCTTGACGTCATGCGGGTAGCCCTCAATAAGGTAGTGGCAGTAGGTCTTGATGTTGCTGCGCTCAAGACGCTGCTTGAAGGCGATTGCGGCGGGCTGTCCGTTGTAATGAGTGATGACAACCGAACCGACCATAAAGCCACGGTTCTGGAACTCGCTGCGCAAACGTAGTACATCCTCGTCGTAGGTGATGCCAAGGTCGGCGCGCTTCTTGTTCTTCTCAATGTCGGCAGCACTAATGACAATCACTATCTCTATGCTGTCACTTATCTTCTGAAACATGCGCAACTTGCTGTCGGGCTGAAAACCCGGCAGCACGCGGCTTGCATGATGGTCGTCGAAAAGTTTGCCACCAAATTCGAGGTACAATTTTCCATCAAACTGCGAAATTCTCTCCTTGATGTGCTCCGACTGAATGTTCTGATACTTCTCGTTATCAAATCCGATGTTCATAATTGCTTATCTATTCTTATACATTGACTCGTAATAGTTCTGATAATCGCCAGACGTCACGTTGTCCATCCACTCCTGATTGTCAAGATACCAGCGCACGGTCTTCTCAATGCCTTCCTCAAACTGCAAGCTCGGCTCCCAACCGAGTTCCTTCTGCAATTTGCGAGAGTCGATAGCGTAGCGCATATCGTGCCCCATACGGTCGGTAACATGAGTGATAAGGTTGAGGTCTTCACCTTCCTTACGACCGAGCAGACGGTCGACGGTGTTGATGAGGACGTGGATGATGTCGATGTTCTTCCACTCGTTGAAACCGCCGATATTATATGTGTCAGCCACCTTGCCCTTATGGAAGATAAGGTCGATAGCGCGAGCGTGGTCTTCTACGTACAACCAGTCGCGAACATTCAAGCCTTCGCCATAAACCGGCAGTGGTTTGCGATGGCGAATGTTGTTGATGAATAGTGGGATAAGTTTCTCTGGGAACTGGTACGGACCGTAGTTGTTAGAACAATTGGTCACGATGGTCGGCATTCCGTATGTGTCGTGGAAAGCGCGTACAAAGTGGTCGCTGCTTGCCTTTGCGGCAGAGTAGGGCGAGTGGGGGTTATACTTGGTTGTCTCAAGGAAGAACTCTGTGCCGTAAGCATGGTGGTGAGCAGAAGATGCTTTTGTTGTGAACGGCGACTCAATACCTTCTGGGTTTGTTAGTTCGAGCGCGCCATATACCTCATCTGTAGAGATGTGATAGAAGCGCTTGCCCTCGTACTTCTCTGGAAGGCTCTCCCAGTATATCTTCGCAGCCTGAAGCAACGACAATGTGCCCATCACGTTAGTGCGTGCGAAGGTGAACGGATCCTTAATAGAGCGGTCTACGTGGCTCTCTGCAGCGAGGTGGATAATGCCGTCAACCTTGTGCTTCTTCATGAGTTCGAGAACCATCTCGAAGTCGCAGATGTCGCCCTTAACGAATGTGTAATTCTCCTTGTCCTCGATGTCCTTCAGGTTGGCAAGATTGCCAGCATATGTAAGTTTGTCAAGGTTTATTATGTTATACTCTGGATACTTGTTGACAAAAAGTCGAACAACATGTGAACCGATAAACCCGGCACCACCAGTGATAATTATATTCTTCATAATATATACTAATTTATTAGTGTAATATTTAGTTGTTATTAACCTCTGCAAGCTGCTTGATGCACACTTTCAGTGAATCGGTCCAGTAGGGAACCTTTACACCGAATGTAGCTTTGAGCTTAGACTTGTCGAGCACAGAGAAGTGCGGACGCTTTACCGGACTCGGGAACTCCTCGCTGTAGCAAGGCTGGATGTCGCAAGTGTTGCCAGAAAGTTCGCATATAACCTTCGCAAAGTCGAACCATGAGCATACGCCTTCGTTAGAGAAGTGGTAGATGCCTGTCTTATCAAGTTGTTCTGTTTCGATTATATGTGAGATGATGTCGGCAAGGTCTCCCGCAAATGTCGGAGTACCTACCTGGTCGAACACGACCTTAAGAGAGTCCTTTGTAGAAGTGAGCATTTGCATCGTCTTCACGAAGTTCTTGCCCCACTGCGAATAAAGCCATGCTGTACGTATGATGATATGGTTGCATCCTGTGGCCTCTATCGACTTCTCGCCTGCGAGCTTTGTCTTGCCATAAACGCCGAGCGGATTTGTCTCCCAATCCTCACGGCACGGCACATTACGGTCGCCTTGGAATACATAGTCGGTGCTCACGTGTATAAGCGTGCCGTCTACTTCCTTCATAGCAGTGGCAAGATTGCCTGCAGCCGTATTGTTAAGCAGATTGGCAAAGTCGTAGTCGCTTTCGGCTTTGTCTACGTTGGTATAGGCTGCACAGTTGACAATAACGCTTACGCTGCGTTCCTTTACCATCGCACGGATGGCGTCAAGATTGGTGATGTCGAGTTGCTCGTAGCCATCTGCTACATCTGTGAAGATATAATGATGATTGCTACCAAGTGCCACACGCTGCATTTCGTGTCCGAGCTGACCGTTGGCACCAGTTACTAATATGTTCATAGTTATAGATATTTAAAAAGTAAACGGAGAATCGAAGTCTTTCAACAGTGCATGCTTAGTGTCTTTCTCGCTCAAGATAGCCTTGTCGATAGGTATGCGCCAGTCGATGCCTAACGATTCGTCGAGAATAGATATTCCGCCATCGGCTTCCGGATGGTAGAAGTTGTCGCATTTATACTGGAATACGGCTGTCTCACTCAATACTGCGAAGCCGTGCGCAAAACCTTTGGGTATAAAGAACTGACGATGGTTGTCTTCTGTCAGTTCTACAGCCACATGTTTACCATATGTCGGCGAACCTTTTCTAATGTCTACAGCAACATCAAGAACAGCACCTTTAACGCATCTTACGAGTTTGCTCTGTGTGTAAGGCGGACGTTGGAAGTGAAGACCACGCATTACGCCATATGACGACATACTTTCGTTGTCCTGGCAGAACTCTATGTGTCCTATCTTCTCGTCAAATTCTCGCTGTGAAAAACTCTCAAAGAAATATCCTCGAGCATCTTTGAAAATACGTGGCTCAATAATAACCACTCCTTCAATATCGGTTTTAATTACTTCCATATCAGTGTTATTGTTTTTGCAAAGGTACATATTTTTTTATTTATGGCGTGGCTTATCATCATAAATTGCTTACTAAAAAAGGTAAAAGCCTATTAATGTGTGGTAAAGATGCTTGGGAAATTTCTCTATTAGAAATATAAATGGTAATTTCGCTTCAATCTATTCAAGTCCTGAAAACGAATTTTATTTATGAAAAAGATACTTTTTATTCTGTTTTTAGTGTTTTCGACATTGCACATGTCGGCTTATGATTTCCTTCGCCCCGTGAAAGATTCTATTCCCAATGGATATAATTTTTGGGTTTACACCCCTGTCGATTATTTCTATACACAGGAGCAAACTCCAGTAATCATATTCTTACATGGAGCAAGTCTCTGTGGTCGTAATCTTGACAGGGTACGTCGTTATGGTCCGCTCGATGCAATAGTGAAAGGTCGCGATATCGATGCGCTTACAATTGTGCCACAAAACCCTGGTGGTGCATGGAACCCGAAAAAGGTTATGGACGTGTTCGACTGGGTGAAACGCAACTATCCGTGTGACACAACCCGTGTATATGTACTTGGTATGAGTCTTGGTGGTTATGGCACAATGGATGTTTGTGGCACTTATCCGGATCGCATTGCTGCCGGAATGGCATTATGTGGTGGCACAACATTAAAAGATGTCAGCGGATTGGGGGAACTGCCTTTTTGGATAATACACGGTACAGCTGACCGTGCCGTACCCGTGAAGCAATCGAAGGTCGTTGTAGAAAAGCTAAAGAATAGTGGCAACGACACTCGTCTGCTTTACGATTGGTGGCAGGGAGCAAACCATGGAGCACCTGCACGTCTGTTCTATCTGCGAAAGACTTATGAATGGCTATTCTCGCATAGTCTGCTTGACAGAGAACGCCCGGTAAATAGAGACATAAGCATTCGTTACGAAGACTTACGAAGAGTATACAATGACATAAAGCGAGGTGCAAACAATCTTGAAGTGATTGATGGACCAAGTGTTATAAAGTCTGATGGTTCAGAGTATTAAAGTCGATAGTGATATTAAATATAATAGGAGATTATAGCTGATGCTATAATCTCCTATTATATTTTACATTATGCCATCTTCGCGAAGCTTTAGCTGCCACTTCCATGCTGAAGCGAGCACTTCGTTGAGGTTTGATTCTGCCTTCCAGCCCAATACCTTGTTTGCTTTTGAACAGTCGCCCCAAATCTTCTCGATATCACCTTCGCGGCGTGGACCGTACTTCCAGTTCAGCTTCACGCCAGTAGCCTTCTCAAATGTCTCTACGATTTCGAGTGTCGAGTTGCCATTGCCTGTGCCGATGTTGAAGTATTCAATAGGTTCAGTCTCCTTATCAAGCACACGAGCCATAGCTGCAACGTGAGCCTTAGCGAGATCTACTACATAAATATAGTCGCGAATGCAAGTGCCGTCAGGAGTATTATAATCGTTGCCAAATATGGTAAGTTCCTTACGGATACCGATAGCTGTCTGAGTTACGAAAGGAATCAGGTTGTTTGGAACACCATTTGGCAACTCGCCGATTTCTGCAGATGGGTGAGCACCTATCGGGTTGAAGTATCTGAGAACGATGCTCTTGATAGCAGCACCACTATGGATATAGTCAGCAATAATCTGCTCGTTTATTTCTTTTGTATTGCCATAAGGCGATGTTGCCTTCTGGTGAGGAGCATCCTCAGTAACGGGGAGGTTCTCAGGCTTCGGCTGACCATATACAGTGCAGCTTGAAGAGAAGATGATGCCCTTCACGTTGTGTTTTGGCATAAGTTCGAGTAGGTTAACGAGCGACACGATATTGTTGCGATAGTATAGCAAAGGTTTCTGTACGCTTTCACCAACAGCCTTAGAAGCAGCGAAGTGGATGATACCTTGGATGTCCGGATACTTCTCGAATACAGCTTCTGTAGCTGCCTTGTCGCGAAGGTCTACCTGCTCGAATGCAGGGCGAACGCCAGTTATCTTCTCAATGCCGTCAAGAACCTCAATCTTTGAATTGGAGAGGTCGTCAACAATTACTACTTTGTAACCTGCTTCAATGAGCTCTACTGTTGTATGCGAACCGATAAAGCCTGTACCGCCAGTTACCAAAATTGTTTGTTTCATAATACTAAGATAAGTTTTATAGTCTATTAATTATAATATTCGTATAAAAAGCATGTAGAACACTTTATATTACTACAAAATTAATATTATAATTCGTAATGGCAAATAAAACACAGATATTTTTCAGTAATTTGTTTGCGTTGTTAATAAAAAGGTGTATATTTGCAGATGATTGAATGCACATCGTAAAGTGAAACTAACTTCATTTAATTCCAACTGCATTATCAATGAATAATAATCTAAACAAAAGCGAAATGGAAAAAGCAACCGAACAAACAACACAGCAAATTGAACGCTTTCTAAAAAAGATTGCGCAGAAATTCCCTCCACGTGAAGATACTTCAATCGTGACAGATATTCATGTGCGTGTCTCTCAAGGTAGTGGAGAAATGTTGGCGTTTGACGATGATGATAATGAAGTGACACGTTGTGTCGTAGAACAATGGATAAACAATAACGACGAGGACTTTTATAATGGCGTAGAGCAGACCCTCATATCTACATTCTCAGCATTGTCTACCATCGCTGATAGTTTGGGCATACTTAAGCCCTATAGCTTTGTTCTTGAGAATGACGACAAAGACACTATAGCAGAGTTATACATCGCTGACGATGATACTGTGATTATTGGGAAGGATCTTATGGAAGGACTCGACTCCGACTTGAATTTATTCTTAGAAAAGCTTTTAGGATAAATGATAGGGCGAATACATTCTTTTGAGTCGTTTGGTACAGTGGATGGGCCAGGTGTGCGTTTCGTTTCTTTCATGCAGGGATGCCCTTTAAGATGTTTGTTCTGTCACAACCCCGACACATGGGATATTAAGAGAAAGTGTCAGTACGAGATGACACCAGAGCAATTGAGAGACGAAGCTTTGAAGTATCGTTCATTCATAAAGAGTGGCGGTATCACTGTGTCTGGTGGTGAGCCACTTATGCAAGCTGAGTTTGTGGCAGAATATTTCCGACTATGCCATGAAGAAGGATTACACACCGCGTTAGATACAAGCGGTGCGATAATTACAGATAAGGTTCTGAACGTGTTAGACAATACCGATCTCGTATTATTGGATATAAAGACAATGGATGCAGAACTCTATCCACGTCTCACAGGTGTGAACCAGAATAATAACCTTGCCTTCCTGGATATTCTCGAAGAACGAGGCATCAATACTTGGATTCGACATGTGGTTGTGCCCGAAATCACAGACAACGACAAGTGGTTGCATAAACTTGGTAATCATGTGGCGCATTATAATTGTGTAGAAAAGATAGAGATTTTACCTTATCATACATTAGGCACATATAAATACGAAAAGCTTGGCGAGAAATACAAGTTGATGGACACGCCTGCGTTGTCGGCTCAGAGAGCTAACGAGATACGCAACATGATGTCGCAATATAAGCCATGTCAATAGTATAAACTTCTAACCTATGGAGAAAACATTCGTTATAGACTCCATTTTGTCAATTTGCAAAAGTATCGGCTTTCCATTCACAACAAAGGTGAAGACAGATAAATGGAAGGCTGATGTCGTAGTGGATTGTGCTACTTACAAAATAGCTTTCAATGTGTGCAACTTACCACGTAATGTTGAAGATGTGTACTTAGCAATGCGTCAAGAACGAGTGTGTGGTTGTTGGATGCTATTGCCTTCGTTTAGAAAGATTGTGTTAAGCAAACTTCCTTGTTTTTACATTCAAGATATTCGTGGCGAAGTAAATGTCCTTCTTCACAAGATTAGAGAAGAAGAACATTCGCTTCCGCTCGACGACTTTATTCACTCTATGATTTTAGGCAACATACGTTATACAGAGACAATGAAAGTGAAGTATGTTGAAGTGTGTTTTTATCAGAAGATATGTTGGAAATGCCATGAAAAGAATCATATATACCTTATTAATAAGTTGATTTCTACAGAAGGTGTTGAGATTGAGAGCGGAATAGATAGTTTTTATCCCGAAATAGTTAATGGCGTAAAGCAATATCTTGATGTTAATTCGGACCTAAATATAAAAATGGGGGAGATAAAACCACGTTATAGTAAGTTCCATCATGGTGCTTATATGTCCTTCGGTTGTGCATATTGTGACAGTCTGTTTGGTAGTACTTACATACAAGATGCCTATGATAATCTTGTCTTTTGCGTTAAGACGCTGCCAAAAGCACGAATATTAATCAGTAGAGACCTCGTTGTGCCAGCAAATCGTTGGTATAAAAGAGGCTGAAAGGCTTAAAAATGTTATCGTGCGGCGAACGCAATCTGAATAGACAGCGTCCGCGATCCGATCAGATTGCGTTCGCCATCCGTTCAGATGCCGTCCGCCATCCGCTTTGGTTTTGCTTAAAAACAAAATCCGCGTCGACTGATACGAACATTCGTACCAATCGACGCAGATTACTTATACAATGTTGTTATGCCCAAAAGCATAACCTTTTAGGAAAGCAAGTCGTGAACCGATTCTACTAAACATGCGTATCTGATAATCAATGTCAAGCAAAGCGCATAGAAACCAGCCAACGCATCGTCGAGCATACACCCCCAGCCTCCGTGTATATGTCGGTCTACCCAACGGCAACCAAGCGGCTTGGTGATGTCGATGATACGGAAGAGGACAAATCCAATTGTAGCAAGCGATATTGCTACATATGACGGACCGTCAACGAACAAGGCTGCAAGCGTAGCCACCCATGTGCCGAAATACTCGTCTATAATAACGGTGCGAGGGTCTTCACCCCAATACCGTTCCATCACATTATCTGTCCATACACCTACAAGGAGTGTTGTCAGAACCAGCAGCACTGTGCCAACTGCAAGCCATATGGGTGAGAGGGTGAAGTAGAGTGCTATCCAGATAAGTAACGCAACGAAACCTCCAAGTGTCCCTGGACCCCAAGGCCAAAAACCAACACCGAATCCGGTTGATATAACGACATGCAACCAAGGTGCCTCGCCAAGTTGATGATTGTTATTATTGCTCATTTTCTATTCCAAATTATTTTGTTTCAGAGGATGAGTCTTTAAAAGTGACCTTTAGTTTGTTGCCCTCATCAACATCTATTGTAATGGTGCTGCTTAGCTTTTTCTCGTCGTCGAGCAGCAGTTCGCATAGTACATCCTCGATGTATGTTTGTATGGCGCGTTTCAGTGGGCGTGCTCCATACTGCGGACTATAGCCCTTCTGTGCGAGCATCTCCTTGGCTTCTTCACTAATCTCAACCGCATAGCCCATATCGTTTATACGTTTGAACAAGCGCGACAACTCGATATCTACAATCTTACGTATTGCAGTATTGTCAAGTTGGTCGAATGTAATTATCTCGTCGAGACGATTGAGGAATTCCGGAGCAAACTGATGTGACAGACTTTTCTGTATGACAGAGCGTGCATGTTCCTTTGCTTTCTCGCTTGAAGAACTTATCAGTGAGGCATTGAAGCCTATGCCATTTCCGAAGTCAACCAACTGGCGTGTGCCCGTGTTGGATGTCATAATGATGATTGTATTGCGGAAGTCGACCATTCTGCCATTACCATCGGTCATACGTCCTTCGTCAAGCACCTGCAGCAGGAGGTTGAACACGTCGCCGTGCGCTTTTTCCACCTCGTCAAGCAACACAATAGAGTAGGGGTGACGGCGCACTTTCTCCGTTAGCTGTCCACCTTCACCGTAACCAACGTATCCCGGAGGTGCTCCAACGAGTCGTGAGGTGTTGAACTTCTCAGAGTATTCGCTCATATCTATACGTATGAGGGCATCCTTTGTACCAAACATCAGTTCTGCCAATGTCTGTGCCAAATATGTCTTACCTACACCCGTAGATCCAAGGAACATGAACACTCCGATAGGGCGATTGGGATCCTTCAAGCCAAGTCGGTTGCGCTGTATGCTACGAACGATTTTGTCGATGGCATCGTCTTGAGCCACAACAACAGATTTTAGTCTGTTGCCAAGGTTCTTTAGTACACAACCTTCCGATTCGGATATGCGCTGTACAGGTATGCCCGACATTATTGATACAACATTAGCTACATCAGCCTCAGTGATTGTCTCACGATGTCCGTCGTCAGAAGCCACCCACTTGTCGTTGAGTTCTTTCAGTTCGCCTTCAAGTTGTGTCTCACGATCGCGATAGGTGGCTGCAAGTTCAAAGTTCTGGTCGCCTGCTGCTGCAATCTTCAACTGATGTATGTTGGACAGTTCTTTTTCTTTTTCTATGATTGAAGGTGGTATCTCGGCATGTTGCAAATGTACTTTTGCTCCGACCTCGTCCATTGCATCAATGGCCTTATCGGGGAATGCACGCTCAGAGACATATCTACCTGTAAGTTTCACACATGCCTCCAGTGCTTCGTCGGTATAACGAACATGGTGGTAGTCTTCATAGCGCTCCTTTATATTCTTCAGAATGTCAAGCGTTTCTGTTTCTGTGGATGGTTCTATCATGACACGCTGGAAACGGCGCTCAAGTGCTCCGTCTTTCTCAATAGAGTTGCGATACTCATCAAGAGTTGTTGCACCGATGCACTGAACCAATCCACGGGCAAGTGCAGGCTTCATTATATTGGCAGCATCCATTGAGCCTGGTGTACTACCAGCACCTATTATGGTATGTATCTCGTCAATGAATACGATTATGTCTGGGTTCTGCTCCAATTCATGCAAGAGAGCTTGGATGCGCTCCTCAAACTGACCACGATATTTAGTACCAGCAACTATAGCAGTCATATCAAGCCTAAAAATGCGCTTGTTGAACAACAGAGGCGAAGTGCGACGGCGAGCGATAAGCTGCGCAAGTCCTTCTGCAATAGCACTCTTGCCTACGCCTGGTTCGCCGATAAGAATAGGGTTGTTTTTCTTTCGGCGACACAGAATTTCAGTGACACGCTGTATCTCCTTGTCGCGTCCGATGACAAGGTCAAGTTTACCTTGTGCTGCTGCAAGGGTAAGGTCGGTGGAGAACTTGTCAAGCACGGGTGTCTTGTCTGTTCCGCCACCCATCGGTTTGCTTGTAGTATCAGAAGTGGAATTTTTACTCTTCCCGTTATTACGAGAAGCAAAATTGTCCTGCGACATTAAGTTGTCATCATCTTCGGACAATCCAACGCCATTCTTTATGTTTGAATTTGTTTGCATAAGAAAATTCATAGCTTTCTCGTAAGTTAAACCATTCTCTAAAAGTACATTCTTTGCACCACTTGCCATTTTGTCATGCAAAATAGCAAGAATTATGTGCTCCACGTCTACCTCCTTTGAATGTTGAAGTCGGGCTTCAAGTATTGATAGTTTGAGAATATTATTAGCATGTTCATCGAGTGAGATGCTACCATTGTTTGACTCTGTCATTGTTGTATCGCCAGCCTGAGCATTCTGCTCAAGTTGCAATTTTACTTTTTCAACATCAATATTAGCACCCATGAGAAGTGCTTTCAATGGGCTATGTTTGTCTCTCAACATACCAAGCACAATATGTTCGGGGCGTATTACGCCAGAAGATAGCCTTATTGCTTCCTCTCTGCTGAAAGATAGGTTTTCAGAAACTCTTAGTGAAAACGAATTTGTCATTTATATTATCCTTGATAAATTATGTTCATTAATATTACTTCATGCCTTATATGTAGGCAATATTGTATATGCAAAATACATGCCATTAATTATCGGTACTGCGTTCTAACTCTCGTTCTATATATTTTAATCGGTCTGTATCATTATAACGACGGAAGTAAGCCAAGGCTTCAACAAAATACTCTTGAGCGATTTCGATGTCGCCTAAGCATCTATAGCAAATGCCTATACGAAAAAGCGAATCGCCTTTCTCGTTGTTGTAACAAAGCAATGTGTGCTTCTCGTAAAATGGAACTGCGTCGATATATTTGTTCAGGCGAAAATAGCTATCAGCGACACTATAATAATATACAGCCAATTCGTGCGGGGCAAAGGCTTTGAGCTTAGGAAGAATAGGTTCTAAAGCCTCTATAGCACGTTCGTATTCGCCATCATAATAACAACATACTCCCATGTATGCTTGAAAGCGAGGGTTAAGCTTGTATTTCTTATCAAGTTTAGAGAACCATATCAGTGCCTCATGATACTTGCCGCTTTGGAAGTATTCAACAGCTCTTGAAAGTTTTTCAGCATCTGTATAATCTGATGTATTCTCTAAAATAGCGGCATATGCGCCACTATGTCTGTGAGCAATACATGGGAGAGAGATGAAACATACCAATAAAAAAAACGTGATTCTTTTTGATATATTCATGTTATGAGTTATTCTGTATAGAAATCAATCAGTTCGTTGATTGCTTTTTGACAAGCTGCACAGAAGTTAGGATTGGCATTGCTTCGCATACGACAATCGAACGAAGGTCGATATACGCCTTTGAGGCTATAACCTGCACCTTCATACACACCTATAGTATGTGCATTGACACCCTTCTTGTTCTTTTTGTTATTTGTCTTTTTGCCCAAGTCTGTTGGGGTAGGGATAGGAGTTGTTGGTGCAATAAGACTTTCCCATTTATCATGGAAATTAACGAGTGTGGTGACATTCTTTTCCCAAGGCTCTACGTCATGTGGATACATCGGTAGGGCTTCTTGCTCGTAAGCATATTCGTCTGCCAATCCAGCGAAGCTATGACCGAACTCATGTACAACGACCTGCTTGTAAAGTGGATGGTGCGTCATGCTAAGGTTGTAAGAATTCAGTATGCCACCGCCGCCGTATTCCGAAGTGTTTACCAACACAATGATGTGTTCGTATGGAGTTCCGGCAAGCGCATCGTGTAAATTCTTCTGATTGAGGGTTGTTAGATAGCGATTGGAGTAGAATGTGTCAAAATGACTGCCTAAAACCGTCTTCTTCCATACTCCTTGCGAAGGTATGCTTGTTCCAGTATCCATTGATACCGACTTTACAGCAATGATATTAAAGCGGTTACGCTTTGTCTTGAATGGTTCATGCTCGAAAAGGGCTTCTGTTG
Organism: uncultured Prevotella sp.; assembly: GCA_900550035.1. Taxonomy (GTDB): domain Bacteria; phylum Bacteroidota; class Bacteroidia; order Bacteroidales; family Bacteroidaceae; genus Prevotella. The sequence goes on from URQS01000029.1 coordinate 24,787, forward strand.
CGATGCGAGCATCCTCTAAGAATATAGGCATTTCCTCTGCTGTATATCCTTCGGCAACGTATGCGATATGAATACATTTTGTAGTATCCTCAGCTGTCTGTAGTGTGGTGTAAGGCGTTACATAGCTAAAGCCTGTATGACGAATTAAAATGTCATTCGGGTCTACAATATGTGTCATAGATGTGACTATTTCGTGACGATTATTGCGTAAATCGACAGTTACATCTACAATGTCTTTCGGCATTGGTACAAGAAAAACATTCTCAAACGACTTGCTTATAGTCTTCGCCTCATCGTATGTTAACCATTCTTGGAACAATGTTGAGAAAGAGTTGATGTATATAATTTCCTTTGTGTGATGGTCCCGCACGGTAATCTGTCCATTTCCTTGGACTGGAAGAATATTTAAATTGTTCTTTTTGCCATACCAACGAGGCATTAAGTTGCACTTGTCAAGTGAAATTTGCTGCGATTGAGCGTTTCCGGAGAATATATAATCAATGCGTAATGTACTATCGCAGAAATGTTCATTAAAGTCTACCGACTTGTTTTGTGCCTTGCTTGATGTAATAGCACACATGCAAATCATGAATATTATTAGTCTAAATATGTTCATCATATTCAATTCATATTGTTTTAAACCTATTTGTCAAAATGTTTCATTAGCTTTACGATGTAATCTCTTGTCCAATCGCTTTCATGAAAACGTTGATTGTCATACTTCAGTAAATCTATGTCCATCGCTATTTTTCCCTCGTCGCGTAAGAACTTTGTGTTGCCACATTGGGTTTCTATCTGCTTTAATATAGAAACAAGTTGTTCGACTCCCTTCTCAGTGGAACCATAAACAAGGAAGTTGAGAAATTTTCCATTGCTTTTGATTTCTCCTATGGGTTCGGTAAGCAGATTTTCTGAGAATCGTATTTCGTTTATTTCCTCTGTAAGTTTTTCTTTCACGAGTTTCGCGTTCTGCTCGTAGTTAAAATTTGTGCCTACTGATAATATTATTTTGTGCATATTATAAGCGTCTTCTAAATTCTGCGCAGACAATAGATGTGGCTATTGCTACATTCAAACTGTCTGCCGTCTCGCGACCTTTAGGATAATTCGGTATGCGCAAAGCGCGATTTATAAGTTGGCGAATGGCTGGCGAAATGCCTTTTCCTTCATTTCCCATTACAATCAAACCGGTGTCAGAAAGCTCCTGTTCGTAGAGGTTTTCGCCTTCAAGAAGGGTCCCATATATGGGGAAGTTGGCAGGGAGTGAATTGAACAACTCTGAAAGATACATATATGATACATTCACACGTGCTATGCTACCCATTGTTGCCTGGACAACTTTGGGGTTGTAAACATCTACGGTGTCGCGGCTGCAGATTATATTTTCAATGCCGAACCAATCGGCAATACGAATAATAGTTCCAAGATTGCCAGGATCCTGCACTCCATCAAGCGCAATAGTTAGTTTGCTTGTAAGCATGGTTGTATCAACAGGAGTCTTGAGTTTCTTAAAAACGCCTAATACTTGTTGCGGATGACATAAGAAGCTTGCTTTAGCGAGCTCTTCGGTAGTAACTTCGACAATCTCACAATTTGCAGATGCAGACACTTTCTTGCCATCACCATTGAGCCATTCGGATGTTGCAACGAGTAATGTCAAATTGGACGGATGGCTTGCAAAAATGTCACCAACAACCTTTGGACCTTCGGCAACAAAGACACCTTCTACGTCACGAGATTTCTTTGTATTAAGCGAATGTAAATATTTAATTTTATTTTTACTTAACATCTTCTTAATTAAAACTATCAAAATACGTTATGAATTCTATCTTTGAGTAAAAGACCTTGCAAAGGTAGTAATATTTATCGTTTTTTTTGTACCTTTGCAAGGTTTTTCAAGCATATTGTGTATTAATTAAGTACTATTAATAAAGATGTTGTCTAAGGTAAAGTATAAGTTCGTTTTACTAACATTTGGGATGGTGTGTGTATTGGCCCTTATCTCGTCATGTTCATCAACGAAATTTATTACTGAAGACAATTGTCTTTTGAAAAGTTGCGCAATTAATTGTGAGGACCAGTCTTTCAATACAAAATCACTCGAATCATATTACGCGCAACGTCCAAACTCTAAATGGTTTTCTCTGATGAAACTTCCATTGGGAATATATAATATGTCTGGACGTGATTCAACAAAGTGGATAAACCGTACATTAAGAAGAATAGGGGAGGAACCTGTTGTTTTTGACTCAGTAAAAACAAAAAAGTCTTGCGATAATATGATTTCTGCAATGAAATCAATGGGCTACTTAAAAGCCAATGCATCTTATACAGTTGCGAAAAAAAATAAAAGAGCAATAGTTAACTATGAAGTAAATCCGGGTACATTATATTTTATAGATTCTGTCAAGTATGTGATTGAAGATGAGACACTTTTACCTTTATTAGAATCAAAAGCAATAAAAGGAAAAAGGTTAAAGAAAGGTTTGCCATTTTCAACATCAAATCTTGATGCTGAACGCAAGCGCATCGCCCAATACCTTCTTAATAATGGCTATTATAAGTTCAATAAGGATTTCATACACTATGTGGTTGATACAATAGGGAAAAGCAATAGAGTAGACGTGGAACTTCACCTTATAAAGTATCGAAGTTCTAACAATAGTCCAGAAACGCCACATAAACACTATAGTATAAATAATATTTATTTTCGCTCTGGAGATGGCAAGAAATTGCCATTGCGCAGTCGTGTACTTATTAATAATGTAGCAATAACCTCAAATTCGCAGTTTTGCTCAGAAGATGTTCAAAATACTTACAATAATTTTGCACGTCTTCAGGCCGTGCGTTTCACAAATATTCACTTCGAAGAATTACCCGATACAAACTTGTTGGATTGTAATATACAAATTAGTACAAGAAAACCCAACTCTATATCATTTCAACCAGAAGGAACTAATACAGCCGGTGATTTTGGTGCAGCAGCTTCGTTAACATACACTAATAACAATCTGTTTCGAGGAAGTGAAACGTTCAGTGTGCAGTTGCGCGGTGCCTATGAAGCAATCAAGGGACTCGAAGGCTATCAAAATGAAAATTATATAGAGTATAATGTTGAAACCAAACTGGCTTTTCCACGCATTATTGCGCCATTTCTTTCAGATGGATTTCGTAAAAGAAATCGCATGAAATCAGAGCTGTTATTTAGCTATAATCTACAGAATAGACCCGAATTTCATCGGCGCGTCCTTACTGCAGCATGGCGATACCATTGGAGTATGAGCAAAAAGAAATCATCATTCAGATACGATTTCTTAGACATCAACTATGTATACATGCCTTGGATATCTGCAACATTTAAGAAGGAGTATCTCGATGACGTTTCAAATAGAAATGCTATACTTCGGTATAATTACGAGGATATATTCATTCTACGTACTGGTTTGAATTACTCGTTTAGTGATTCAAAGAATGCATTGAGATCAAACATAGAGGTTGGTGGCAACTTACTATATGCCATCTCAAATTTGTTTGGAGAAAAACGTAATGCTCAAAATCAATATACGCTTTTCAAAATTGCTTATGCACAGTATGTTAAAGGCGATTTCGATTATACTCGTCTTGTAAAAATCGATACAAAGAATACACTTGCATTACATTTTGGTCTTGGTATTGCGTATCCATATGGAAATAGTACTATTCTTCCATTTGAAAAACGCTACTTCTCTGGAGGTGCAAATTCTGTAAGAGGTTGGAACGTTCGAGCTCTTGGCCCTGGAAAATTCAAAGGAAAGGATGGACGTATTGATTTCATTAATCAGACTGGTGATATGAAACTTGATATGAATATGGAATTGCGTACATTTCTATTTTGGAAGTTCAATTGTGCATTCTTTGTAGACGCTGGCAATATATGGACTCTAAAGGATTACAAAGATCAACCTGGAGGTCAATTCAGATTCAACGAGTTCTACAAACAAATCGCAGTTGGATATGGTTTAGGTTTGCGCCTAAATCTCGATTACTTCATTATGCGTATCGACTTCGGTATGAAAGCCGTAAATCCAGCTTATGATACACGCAAAGAACACTTTCCAATAACAAATCCACACTGGAATGATATGACTTTCCATTTTGCTGTTGGTATGCCTTTCTAATCAAAAATGATATATCAACAGCAAAATGAAAACAAAGTCGAAATTAAAGATGAGATGGAGTATTCTTTTGATTAGACGGTAGTTGTCAATTGTAATACAAATAATTAGTTATTTATCATAATGTCCATTATAACTTATTTGTATTCGTACCCAAGAATGTCAATTTGTAACAACCACAATGATAGTTTTTCAATAATATTTTGTACTTTTGAAATCAATATCAAGAGTCTTGATAGTTGGTATAAATTAATCAAAAATGCAATACAATCGTAAGATAATACATATAGATATGGATTGTTTTTATGCAGCAGTTGAATGTCTTGACAATCCTGCGCTTTTGGGTGTGCCTGTTATTGTTGGGCACGACTCAGAACGAGGTGTTGTGTCTACAGCCAGTTATGAAGCGCGTCGTTATGGTGTACATTCTGCACAATCCATGCGTATGGCTAAGCGGTTGTGTTCAGATCTGCATATTGTAGAACCGCATTTTGAGCGTTACAAGGAAATCTCAGATGCAATTCATAAGATTTTTCAGAGGTATACTGATTTGATTGAACCAATCTCACTTGACGAAGCATTTCTTGATGTCACAGAGAATAAGAAAAATATAGAACTTGCAATTGATATAGCTAAGGAAATAAAGTTCGCAATTTGTAAAGAAATTGGGCTTACAGCTTCTGCCGGTGTTTCATATTGCAAATTACTTGCAAAAATAGCATCTGATTATAATAAGCCAGATGGACTTTGTGTTATAGATCCAGACAATGCGATAACGTTTCTTGACAAATTGAAGGTTGAAGACTTGTGGCTTGTTGGTCATAAGACTGCCCTTGAGCTACATTCGCTTGGTATCTTTACAGTCAAACAATTGCGTGGTCAATCGCTTACTACTTTAACACGTCTTTTTGGTAAGCGTGGACAGCAATTTTATGACTATGCTCGTGGTATAGATGATAGTCCAGTAGAAACTCGTAATGTAAGAAAATCGGTGAGTTGTGAAAATACTTTTATGCAAGATCTTTCAATACGTTCTAATGTCATTATTGAGTTATATCATATAACTATTGAACTTGTTAATCGTTTGTCTGAAAGCGGTTTTGTAGGACACACACTTACACTAAAAGTAAAGTATGCTGATTTCACGCAAGTCACGAGAAGTGTAACCCACACTACCCCACTCTTGACGAAACATGAGATACTGCCATTAGCAAAAAAACTTCTTGCTAAAATTGAATTTAATGCCTTACACCCAATAAGGTTAATGGGACTTGGTGTAAGTAGTGGAGATGAAAAGTCAAAAGAAGAAAAGGAACCAAAAATACACTATGAAGAACCAATGCTTCCTTTTACTTAATAACAATAGAAAAAGGGCAACCCAATATCACTATTGGATTGCCCTAACACATATTATTATATTGCTAAATTAGCAAACCTTGTGCGAACCGTCGCTAATAACAACGTCGATAACCTTAGGCTCCTTGCCATATTTTGCAGAGTACTTTGCCTTAGCATCAGCGATGAACTGATCATAGAGCTCGTCCTTTACGAGGTTGATTGTGCAGCCACCGAAACCGCCACCCATGATACGGCTACCAGTAACGCCATTCTCCTTGGCGATGTCGTTGAGGAAGTCTAGTTCTTCACAAGAAACCTCATACTCCTTGCTGAGACCTTCATGAGTTTCGTACATCTTCTTGCCTACAGTCTCGTAGTCGCCTGCATTAAGAGCATCACAAACAGCAAGAACACGGTCTTTTTCGCCGAGTACGAAGTGAGCGCGCTTGTAGTCTTCCTCACCTACTTCAGCCTTAACCTCCTCAAGCTGTTCCCATGTGCAGTCGCGCAGAGTCTCGAAGTGAGCCTCCGGATGCTTAGCAGCGATATGCTTAACAACATTCTCGCAAGAGTTGCGACGATCGTTGTATGGAGAACCTGCAAGTTCGTGCTTTACGCAAGAATTCAGAAGAACGAGCTTGTAGCCAACCGGACGGAACGGGAAGTATTCGAATTCACGGCTGTTGCAATCGAGACGCATGAGGCAACCTTCCTTACCGAATACACTTGCAAACTGGTCCATGATACCGCAGTTTACACCACAGTAGTTGTGCTCTGTAGCCTGACCTGCGAGAGCCATATCCCACTTACTTACCTTGTTATCGCCGAAGAGATCATTGATAGCAAAAGCGAAGCAGCTCTCGAGAGCAGCAGAAGAAGACATACCAGCACCGAGAGGAACATCACCAGCAAACGCTGTATTGAAGCCCTTCACGTCAACACCGAGTTTACGCATCTCCTGAACAACGCCATAGATGTAGCGTGCCCAACTTGCGCGTGGTCCTTGAGGATCATCAACTTTGAACTCTACACGGTCCTTGAGGTCGATTGAGTAACACATAACAGTGTTTGTGCCATTCGGGCGAAGCTCTGCCATAATACCCTTGTCCACTGCACCAGGGAATACGAAACCTCCGTTATAGTCAGTGTGCTCACCAATGAGATTGATACGACCTGGTGACTGATAAATATTTCCTGTCTTACCGTCGAAGTGCTTAATGAAGCGACTTCTTACAAATTCGATATCCATAATTAATAAGGTTTTAGTTATAAATGTTTTATTAGTGCAAAAAGGCTTGCCCGCAAGAGCAAGCCTTTATATATTCAATTATTCTACAGGAATGTCTGTGTTGACGTTCTTTGAACCCCAAAGAGCATAGTAGAAGATGTATGCTGCAGCAAGGAGTACAACGATGAAACTTGCCATATAGTTATGTGTGAGGTCGATAACAAGGCCCTGAATACCGATCATCACAGCGAAACCTGCAACCATCATCATGAAAGCACCAGAAGCCTTTGCCGTATACTTGCCAAGACCCTCTGTAGCGAGGTTGAAGATACCACCCCACATTACAGATGCACAGAAACCTACAAGCATGATAGCAAAGATACCAACAGGAATCTCTCCCCACTTCAAGCTGAGAGTTGTGTAGTCAATACCCGGGAAACTAATAGTCTGTTCAACGGGGAGCATGATACCCAATGCAACAAGTACCATTGCAACGAAGCTAACGGTAGCAATCATTGTCTTAGCAGAAACCTTACCACCAATCATACCGCCTACGAAACGTCCGATCAGCATGAAGATAAAGTAAACAGCACTAAGAGTACCAACGTAACCTGCATCCATAGCAAGACCTGGGTTTACTGCATCCTTAGCTGAAGTAAGGTAAGCAAGGATGTATGTTGGAGGACAAACCTCCACAGCACCATAGATTGCAATTGCAAGCATACCAAGCTTGAAGTGACGGAACGAGAAGCAGCTATATTTGTCGTCTGCCAATGCGTCTGCCTTAGGCTGTTCTGGCTCCTGAATCTTTGTGAAGAAAATAACAACGAGTGCGAAAACAAAAATTGCAAGTGCAATCATCAACGCTGGAATTGCAGCTGAAACCTTAGCAGTACTTGCATCGCCAATAAGTGCACCCATAAGGATGTAAACACAAACGGCTGCAGCCGAATTAAATACGCCACCAATCTGAACCAATTGGTTACCAGTGTTGCCACCACCACCAAGAAGGTTGAGCATTGGGTTTACAACGGTGTTGAGCATACACATGCAAAGACCAGAAATGAAAGCACCAATAAGGTAAACAACGAAGCCCATAGAGCCACTGAGCCACTGGATAAGAAGTCCAACAATACCTACAATAAGAGCGAGGAGGGCTGTCTTCTTGTAGCCAAACTTCTGAATAAGAAGACCTGCTGGGATACCCATAAGGAAGTAAGCGCCAAAGTTGCCATAGTTGCCTACCTGTGCAAGAGTATCAGATACACTAAAGTTGTTTTTCAGAATGACAGCCATTGGTGAGCAAAGGTTGGTCACAAAGGCAATCATAGCAAAGAGGAAAATCATTGCAATGATAGCAACGAAGTTACCTTTTTTTGTTGTGGAATTTCCCATTGTTTTGTTTGTTGTTTTAGTTATTTTTTATTGATTAGTACATTCAACAAAGTTGCGGAGGGGTGATTCCTCCGCATTATTTTATGCAGTGTAGCGGAGGCGTGCAACCTCCGCTACATAGTTTGTCTACTTTTCTACTCCGAACTTATACACTGTCTTCTGTGTATACTGTTCACCAGGATTCAAAACCACTGATGGGAAGTAAGGATGGTTCGGTGAATCAGGGAAGTGCTGTGCTTCAAAGCAGATAGCACTGCGGCGTGGGAATGTAGCACCGTTCTGTCCCTTATATCCGTCAGCCCAGTTGTCGCTGTAAACCTGAACACCTGGCTCTGTGGTATACACCTCCATTGTTCTGCCACTTACCGGCTCCTTGATACGTGCTGCAAAGCTGAGTTCGCCCTCTTCCTTCTTGTTGAGCACGAAGCAATGGTCATAACCTGCACCATTCTTGATTTGTTCGTGGTCGGCATCAATGTCCTGACCTACAGTCTTCGGCGTACGGAAGTCGAATGGTGTACCCTTTACGAAACGCACTTCTCCAGTAGGAATGGAAGTCTCATCTATCGGCAGATAGTAGTCTGCATTAATCTCGCACTCCAGATTTTCGATAGAAGGAGTCGGGTTAGCAATGCCTGCGAGTGAGAAGAATCCATGACTTGTTAGGTTTACAACAGTCTTCTTATTTGTTGTAGCCATATATTCAATAACAAGTTCGTTGTCGTCAGTGAACGAGTATTCAACTGTTACTTTCATCTCACCAGAGAAACCTTCTTCACCATAAGGACTTACGTACTTCAGTACGAGTGTGTGCTCGTTCATCTGAAGTGCTTCCCATACTTTTGCGTTGAAGCCTTTCAAGCCACCATGTAAACAGTTTGGACCGTTGTTAATAGGCAACTGATATTCCTTGCCATGAAGCTGAAAACGTCCCTTGCAGATACGATTGCCATAACGTCCTACAAGTGTAGACAAATAAGGTTCGGGAGAATTTATAACGTCTTGAATGTTGTCATGGCCCTGAATCACATTAGCTCTATTGCCATTCTTATCTGGAACCATAATTGCAACGAGTGCACCACCATAATTAGTAATAGCAACCTCATTGCCTTGATTGTTTTTCAAGATATAAAGGTCGGTCTCTTTACCGCCTACTGTAGTCTGAAAATCGCTTCTCTTCAGACCGCAGATATTTTCTGTTTCGGTTGTGTTAATCATAAATTAAGTTTTTTAGTTACTTATATAGTATGCAAAGTAACCAAAAAAAAATGTAACATACAAAAGAAAGCACCAAAATTACTTGGTGCTTTCCGTTAAAAACAATTAATTGTTATTTTCTAAATATGTGAGAAGGTCAGCAACCACATAACTGCTACCTCCGATGAAGATAAAATCTTCTGGCGAAGCTTCTTTACAAGCGGCTTTATACGCTGCTTCAACACTACTATAGCATGTGCCGTGAAAACCACACTCCTCTCCTATCTTCTGTATTTCATCCTCTGTAATGGCTCGATGTGTTGTTGCTTTGCAGAAATAGTAGACTGCATCTTTCGGTAGCATAGCCATAACATGAGTTACGTCTTTGTCGTCCACCATTCCGAAAACAATACGCTTTGTCTTGCCCTTCTGTCTAACAATCTGTTTACAAAGGTAGTTCCAACCAGCTACGTTATGTCCCGTATCACAAATGGTGAGCGGAGTTTTGCACAATGTCTGCCAGCGACCAAGAAGTCCAGTTGACTCACATACATTAGCAAAACCTGCAGTAACGCAATCGGTATTTTTAATAATTCCAAGCTTGCGTAATTGGTTGACAGCGTTGAGTACTGTATTGGTGTTCTTCTGTTGGTAATCGCCACATAATTCGCCTTTAATAATGCCGTATGTCTTTGTTTTATAACGCATAACGTCATTTTCTTCAAGCGAATATCCAAATACCTCTTTGCTGTCTTCTGCGAAGACAATGGGGGCATTTACTGCTTTCGCCTTAGCTTCAAACACCTCGCGTGTCTCATCACAGCACTCCCCTATCACAACTGGCACATTAGGCTTTATGATGCCAGCCTTCTCTGCGGCTATCTTTGCCAGGGTGTTGCCAAGAAACTGAGTGTGGTCGAAACTGATATTTGTTATGACAGATAGAAGCGGCGTGATGATATTGGTGCAATCGAGCCTACCTCCCAAGCCAACTTCAATGACTGCAATATCAACCTCTTTCTCTGCGAAATATTTGAAAGCAAGTGCGGTTGTGAGTTCAAAGAAAGACGGATGTAGTGGTTCAAAGAAGTCGCGCTCTTGTTCAACAAAGTCTACAATATATTGATCATCAATGCACTTGCCGTTTATACGGATACGTTCGCGAAAATCTACAAGATGCGGAGAAGTGTAAAGTCCGACTTTGTAGCCAGCCGACTGAAGTATAGCTGCCAAGGTATGCGAGCAGGAACCTTTTCCGTTAGTTCCTGCCACGTGTATGGTCTTGAACTTGCGGTGAGGATGGTCGAAATGGCAATCAAGCTCCTCCGTGTTGAACAATCCCTCCTTATAAGCAGAAGCCCCCACCTTTTCAAAGACGGGGGTCGAATTAAATAGATATTCTATCGTTTCCTGATAATTCATTTCTGTGAGGTCAACTCGTTGGTTATTAGTTGAAATAATTCTTGAAGCGTTCGAAGATAGACTTCTTTGTCTCCTTATCGCCCTTGAAGTTATCGCTTCCTACGAACGACTCAACAGCCTTCTTCTCATCTTTCGACAGGGTCTTCGGAACATATACGCTGATGTTTACAACGAGATCGCCTGTGCCCGTGCCATAGCCTTGAACAGAAGGCAGACCCTTGCCGCGCAAACGGAGCGTCTTACCAGGTTGTGTGCCCGGTTCAATCTTTATCTTAACCTTTGATCCGTCGATAGTAGGTATCTCTACGTTGCCTCCAAGTACTGCTGTAGGGAAGTCGAGCAACAAATTGTAAATCACGTCGTTGCCATCGCGTACAAATGTGTCATTAGGCTCCTCTGAGATGTACACTTGAATGTCGCCATTGATGCCATTATGCTGTCCGGCACTACCCTTGCCCGGAACGTTTACTACCATTCCTTCTGCTACACCTGCTGGTATCTTGATTTCGACAACCTCTTCACCTTTTACGATGCCCGTGCCGCCACATTCCTTGCACTTATTCTTTATGACAGTACCTTCACCATGACAAGTGGGACACTCCGACTGGGTTTGCATCATGCCAAGCATAGTGCGGACGGTGCGAGTAACAACACCGCTACCGTGACAAGTAGGACATGTTTCGCTTGCACTACCATTCTCGGCACCCGAACCATTACAATGTGTACATGTAACGTCCTTCTTCACCTTGAACTTCTTTGTAGTTCCGGTAGCAATCTCCTGCAGAGAGAGTGTCACCTTTATGCGCAAATCGGCACCGCGGTACTGTGGCTTCTGACGTTGACCGCCACCACCGAATCCGCCAAAACCACCGAATCCACCACCATGTCCGCCGAACACATCGCCGAACATAGAGAAGATATCGTCCATAGAGAAACCACCTGCGCCACCGAATCCGCCGCCACCGAATCCGCCACCAGGAGCATCAAAGCCGAACTGGTCGTATTGCTGGCGTTTCTGAGGATCGTGAAGTACGTCGTAAGCTTCAGCAGCTTCCTTGAACTTCTCCTCAGCCTCTGTATTGCCTGGGTTACGGTCGGGGTGATATTTGATAGCTATCTTTCGATATGCCTTCTTAATTTCGTCGTCTGTGGCGGTCTTGCTGACGCCAAGCACTTCATAATAGTCTCTCTTTGCCATTATATATTAATGTATAAGTGGTTTTAATTACTGTCCTACTGCTACCTTCGCGTGACGAATAACCTTATCATTGAGCTGATAGCCCGTCTGAACGCAGTCGATAACTTTACCTTTTTTGTCATCGCCCATACCCGGAACCATTGCAACGGCTTCGTGAAAGTCGACATCGAAGTCCTTTCCTTCTGTCTCAATTTTTCTTACGCCGAGCGATTCGAGCGTCTTGTTAAACTTGTTGAAAATAATCTGTACGCCTTCCTTGATAGCATTTACGTCTTCTGTTTTATCAGCAATGGCGCGTTCAAAGTCGTCAAGAATCGGCAGGAAAGCACAAACAGCCTTCTCGCTACCATTGAGCAGAAGCTCCGCCTTTTCCTTGAGTGTACGCTTGCGATAGTTGTCAAATTCTGCAACTGCACGCAGATACTTGTCTTTGTACTGCTCTACTTCTTTCTTGGCTGCTTCAAGCTGCTCCTCTACTGTGAGTTCCGTTGTCTTCTCTTCTGCCGAATTGTCAGTGTTTGCAGATGTGTCTTCTGTATTGTCATCAGAAATCACATTGTTTTCAACGTTCTCATCATTGATTTCGATGTTATTCCCTGTATTTTCGTTATTTTTCATATTATATTAAACTTTAGTATTTATATGTTATTTAGCAAATACCTTGCCAATTTATGTTTCACGAAAAAAAATAGAGACAACATAGACATAAATTGTATATGCTGTCTCTATTGCTATGTCGTTTAAACTATTTAATGTTAATCGAATTAACCTTTTGCGTACATTTTAGCTTTCAGCTCCTTTATCTCCTCGTTGTAAATGTAATCATCGTAATCCATGAGTTTATCGATAGTGCCGTTTGGCGTAAGCTCTATGATACGATTTGCTACAGTCTGAATAAACTCGTGGTCATGGCTTGAGAACAAAATGTTGCCTTTGAAACCAACGAGGTTGTTATTAAACGCCTGAATGCTCTCGAGGTCGAGGTGGTTGGTTGGCGTGTCAAGGATCAGACAGTTAGCATTCTTTAGCTGCATACGTGCAATCATACAACGCATACGCTCGCCTCCAGAGAGTACGTTCACCTTCTTCAGTACCTCTTCGCCAGAGAAGAGCATGCGTCCGAGGAAGCCCTTCATTACGACTTCGTTACCCGGACCATACTGCGAGAGCCAGTCGACAAGGTTCTTGTCGTTTTGGAAGAATTCTGTATTGTCGAGTGGCAAGTAGGCTGTTGTGATTGTCACGCCCCATTTGAATGTTCCTGCTGTAGCTTCACGATTGCCATTAATTATCTCGAAGAGCGCAGTCATTGCCTTTGGGTTATGGCTGAGGAACACAACCTTCTCTCCCTTTTCTATGTTGAAGCTTACGTTGTCAAAGAGTACTGTACCGTCATCATCAACTGCCTTCAAGCCCTCAACTTCAAGAATCTGGTTGCCTGGTTCGCGCTCCATCTGGAAGATAATGCCTGGGTACTTGCGGCTTGATGGACGAATTTCCTCGACATTGAGCTTCTCAAGCATCTTCTTACGCGATGTTGTCTGCTTACTCTTTGCCACGTTTGCAGAGAAACGACGAATGAACTCCTCAAGTTCCTTGCGCTTCTCCTCTGCCTTCTGGCGTTGGTTCTGTGCCTGACGCAGAGCGAGCTGTGACGACTCGTACCAGAAAGAATAGTTGCCGGCAAACACTGTAACCTTTCCGAAGTCGATATCCACGGTCTGTGTGCTGACTGCATCAAGGAAGTGGCGGTCGTGGCTTACAACGAGCACCGTTTGCTCAACATTGCTCAAATACTCCTCAAGCCACTGTACGGTGTCGAGGTCCAAGTCGTTGGTAGGCTCGTCAAGCAAGAGGTTGTCCGGATTGCCGAAGAGAGCCTTTGCAAGCATCACGCGCACTTTCTCGTTGTTTGACAGTTCGCTCATCTGCTTTTCGTGCAGCGATTCGGGTATACCGAGGTTAGAGAGCATCTGTGCAGCATTGCTTTCTGCCTCCCAACCTTCCATCTCTGCAAATTTCAACTCAAGGTCGGCAGCACGTACACCATCCTCCTCGGTCATCTCTGCCTTGCTGTAGAGTTCCTCACGCTCCTTCATGTTCTTCCAGAGAGGTTCGTGACCCATGAGCACGGTATCAAGTACGCGGTATGCGTCGAACTTAAAGTGGTCCTGTTCGAGCACAGAGAGACGCTCACCAGGACCGAGTTCTACAGAACCCTTGTTTGGCTCCAAATCGCCACTGATAGCGCGGAGCAATGTAGACTTACCAGCACCATTCGCGCCGATAACTCCGTAAATATTGCCTGGAGTAAACTTCAGATTTACGTCCTTGTAGAGAACTCTCTTACCAAATTGAATAGCGAGATTGCTAACTGTTATCATATTGCCTTTTATTCTTTATGTTGTTTCGAGGTGCAAAGTTACACATTATTTTCTGGATGGGCAAATTTTATGGTTAGCATATCTAAACTATAGTTTGGCAGTAAAAAAGGATAATTGTAGTGTCTTTTTTTAAATAAGGTTGACACCCTAAATC
>URQS01000030.1 GCA_900550035.1 uncultured Prevotella sp.
AGTTCGACTGTGTGTACTTCAGTGTGATGAGCGAGATGATGAGGTCGCGGATAGCCTCTGGTGTGAAGTTCTTTGCCTTTGTGGGGATGTTCTCGAAGAGAGCCGGGTCGTCGAGCTTCACCTCGTTGCGTCCCTGCTCGAAAGTCACGCCGAATACCTGCTTGTGCTCGATGGGGGCCGGAGTGTAGTTGGGGTCAATCTTAATCACGTTGTATGTACCCTTGCGCTTTGCCTTCAGAATCTCAAGAGCCTCGGGAGTGAAGTCGGGAGCAATAACGCCGTCGCTCACCTCACGCTTGATGAGAGTAGCTGTGGCAGCGTCGCAAGTGTCGCTCAGGGCTACGAAGTCGCCATACGAGCTCATGCGGTCGGCACCACGTGCACGTGCATAGGCACAAGCGATGGGCGAGAGTTCAATCTTAACGTCGTCGACGAAGTATATCTTCTTCAATGTGTCGCTCAGAGGCAGACCAACTGCTGCACCTGCGGGCGATACGTGCTTGAACGATGCTGCTGCTGCAAGACCTGTTGCAGCCTTCAATTCCTTGACGAGCTGCCATGAGTTGAAAGCATCGAGGAAATTGATGTAGCCGGGACGGCCGTTGAGTACTTCGATAGGGAGTTCGCCTTCTTCCATATATATGCGCGAAGGCTTCTGGTTCGGATTGCATCCGTACTTGAGTGCTAATTCTTTCATACAGTGAATATAAGAATGAAAAATATGTCTGCAAAATTACGATTTTTCCACTAAAAAGCAGTACATTTGCGTCAAAATATTACATATTAGGATGTTATGAGCATTAATTACGCACTGAAGAAACTGTTTGACACCGTCGAGCATGAGTTGGAGCGCATTCCGCAGAAGGTTCGCGCCCTCGACAAGTTGCGTCTGTACATCACAGGTAAGGAGAAGCCCTCGCGCGAAACTCTCGACCGTATATCGCTGTTGGTTGGGTTTCAGGATTGGGAATCGTTCAAGGAGGCCCTGCGTGGCAAAACTGATGGACAGGAGAATTTTGAAGATTAAGATGCACATCTTATAAGTATCAGGTGCTAAAAACTACCTTAAATATTTATTTATGAACAAATCAACAGTATTGTTAGGCTTATGCCTCGCGCTTGCCCCAATGGCTGGCGCACAGACACTGAACAAGCAGGGTGGCATCTCGTCGCAGACCTTGCAGAAAATTGTGAAGGCTCAGGAAGCTGCGCCCGTAAACAAGGCCGTATTCAACGCTTTGGCTGCGAACAAGATTGACGACTTGGCAAAGAACTTCGCCAATAAGGGACTGTTCGACTCGCACTTCAGCGTAGAGACTCCCAAGCAGTCGATACACAACCAGAAGAGTTCTGGTCGCTGCTGGATGTTCTCAAGTTTCAACGTGCTGCGTGCCGACTTCGCCCGTCGTCATGGAGATTCATTGTGCGTAGACTTCTCGCACGACTATCTCTTCTTCTACGACCAGCTCGAGAAGGCCAACCTTATGCTTCAGGGTGTTATCGACAACGCCAAGAAGCCTATCGACGACCCACGTATGCAGTTCTTCTTCAAGAGTCCGCTCAACGATGGTGGTACATTCTGTGGTGTAGCCGACCTCGCTCCTAAGTACGGACTCGTTCCTATGTCGGCTCAGCCCGAGACATTCACTGCTGAGAATACAGCAAAGATGGGTTCGCTGCTCTCTTCTAAGCTTCGCGAGTATGGACTTGAGCTGCATCGCATGGTGGCTGCCGGCAAGAAGCCACAGGCCATTGCCGACCGCAAGACCGAGATGCTCTCTACCATATATCGTATGCTCTCTATGGCATATGGCGAGCCGGTGAAGGAGTTCACATACCAGTTCCGCGACAAGAACGGTCGTGCCGTAGGCGAGCCGCGCCGCTTCACACCTAAGTCGTTCTACGACGAGGTAGTGGGCAACCCGATTAAGGGTACATTCATCATGGTGATGAACGACCCGCGTCGTCCTTACCACAAGACATACGAGGTAGAGTACGACCGCCATGTGTACGACGGTACCAACTGGAAGTACCTCAACCTGCCTATGGATGAGATTGCAAAGCTGGCTATCGCTTCGCTCAAGGACGGCAAGAAGATGTATTCGTCGTACGACGTAGGCAAGCAGTTTGACCGTGAGCGTGGATTCTCTGACACTGAGAACTTCGACTACGCATCGCTCTTCTCTACCACATTCCCGATGAACAAGGCCGACCGTATCGCTACATTCGATTCTGGTTCGACACACGCCATGACCCTCACTGCTGTCGATCTCGACAACGAGGGCAACCCGATCAAGTGGAAGGTGGAGAACAGCTGGGGCGCAACCAACGGCCATCAGGGCTGCATTATCATGACCAACCGCTGGTTTAACGAGTACATGTTCCGTCTTGTAGTTGACAAGAAATATGTGCCTGAGACATTGCTCAAGGAGTTTGAGCAGAAGCCGTTGATGGTGACACCTGAGGATCCGCTCTTCAGCGACGATATGTAATCATCGCATATTCAATACATAATGTTATTATACCAAAAGAGGCTATGGCGCATTTGCCATAGCCTCTTTTGGTATATATTGTTCTGTATGGATTTTACATTCGTCGTGTAGCCATCGTCAGGCCTGCGTACAGCAGGGCGCCCGTGATGAGGCCAGCCAGTGCGTCCACTACGTAGTGTGCCTGTATGTACACCGTCGACATGCACAGCAGCACGTAGAAGGGTAGCAGGCAGAACACCAGCCGGCGTTGACGGGTGTGGCACGCCAGCAGCATGCAAACAGTAGATATGCCAACGTGCGACGACGGGAATGCCGCTGTGGGACGTTCGCCTGCCGCCTTGGCATTCTCCACGAGTCCGTAGAAGAATCCGTCGGTGTAGCCCGGAGTGGCGAGACACTCCTGATGGGTGTTGAAGTAGGTGCCGAGCTGCGGGAATATGCCCGATGCGATGTTGTCTACGCCCACAGCTTTATAATAGAACGTGGGTCCGACGACGGGCACGAAGATGAAGATGATGTAGTAGATGAAGAATGATGCCATCACTACGAAAGCCGCACGCTGGAACTCGTTGTAGCGTCTGGCGAAATAGAAAAGCACCACCAGTGCTATCATCGGGTAGTAGCTGGCGTAGCCCATGCTCATCAGTTCGCTTATGACGGGCCACGAGAATTTCTCGGCGAAGTAGAGCGAGGGCTGGTATCCGAACAACGACTGCTCCCATGTGCAGAATACATGGTCGAGATTGTTGAACATACGGTTCAGCTCGTAGGTGTCGGGATACCACCATGCCAGCAGCGACATTTGCGCCACTACACGCGCCAGTTGCGTCAGTCGGCATGGAATCATGCGGTACACCAGCCACAGAGCCAATGTCATAGCCACCACGCGCACACGTCCCCATATCATTGAGTCGGGGTTTTGCAGTTTTGTATATGTAAACAGAGCCACCAGCAGTGTGAACACTGTGTAGCCCAGTACGAGCCATTCGAGAGCAAGCAGTCCGCGTTTGGGCTTCTGTTCAATGGCGAAGAGTTGTTTTATGAAGTTCATTTTATTATTGTTTTGTTTTTACAGCCATCCGTTCTGCTGATACCATTCCACCGCCAGACGCACACCGTCCGCCAGCTTGTAGTGCGGATGATAGCCCAGTTCGTCCATCGTCGGTTCGATGTCGCAACGCCAGTTGCGCTGACGCAGAATGTTGTACTTGTCGTTGTTGAGAGCCGTCGGCTTGTGAGTGATGCGGCCTATGCGCTCGCCTATATATGTCACGGCACGCAACGCCCATATCGGAGCTACGATGCGCAGCATCCACTTCACGCCCATCTCCTTCTTTAGCAGACGTGAGAAGTCGGCCGACTGGTACACCTCGCCATCGGTAAGGAAGTATTTGCGTCCGCTCATGCCACGGTCTAAAGCCAGGAACACTGCCTGCACAACATCAAGCACATACACGAACGTGATGTCCTGACGGCGGAATCCGGCCCCGAAGTCGATGTGTCGCTTCACGCTCTCAGCCATGAGGAAATAGTCCTTCTCGCGCGGTCCGTATACGCCCGTTGGGCGCAGGATTATGTAAGGGAAATCGTTGCCTATAGAGTCGAGATAGCGCTCTGCCTCAAGCTTGCTGCGTCCGTAGGCTGTGTTGGGTCGCGGACAATCGTTCTCGGTGATGTCCTGATAGGGCTGTCGCTCGTGTATGGCACCATATACGCTGAGCGAACTGAGGAATACAAATCGCTTAAGAGGCATCTGAAGCTCGATGAGAGCGTCCACCAGATTGCGTGTTCCGTCTGTGTTCATGCGTCGGAAGTCGGCGTTGTCAATACATTTGGTCACGCCGGCAGCATGCACAACATAGTCGAATGTGTGACCATCGAGCTGTTGCTTGAGTGCATCTTTCGATGCAAAGTCAAGTTCGATAAAGTTAATACGGCTGTCGGTGAGGTATCGGCGCGATGTGGTCTTGCGCACTGCCGCCCATACCTGCATGCCGCGGCGCAGGGCTTCTTCTACAATAAAACTGCCAATGAAACCGCTGGCACCGGTTATAAGAATATTGTTAGTCATTATGAATGATGATGCATAATTCGAGTTGCAAAGGTAGTGCAAAATATTGGCAATATGACAAATTTGAATGAATTTATTGTTAATGTGGCGATTACGGCCATTTTTTTGTATTTTTGCAATTGCTTAATTAATAACCAATAATATATGCGCGTATTAATTGTCAACACTAGCGAAAAGACGGGTGGCGCAGCAGTAGCAGCCAACCGCCTTATGGAGGCACTCAACAACAACGGTGTCAAGGCAAAGATGCTCGTAGCCAAGAAGGAGACCGACCGGATAACAGTCGTGCCACTGCCACACGGTAGACTCACACGACTGCATTTTCTGTGGGAACGTCTCACCATATTCTTCCGCCTGCACCTGCAACGCCGGCATCTCTTCGAAATAGATATAGCCAATGCAGGCTCCGATATAACCAGTCTGCCCGAGTTTAAGGAAGCTGATGTGATACACCTTAATTGGATAAACCAAGGCATGCTCTCGCTACGCTCTATCCGCAAGATACTGCGCAGCGGCAAACCGGTGGTGTGGACCATGCACGACCTTTGGCCCGCCACGGGTATATGCCACTACGCACGCACTTGTAGCGCATTCCGCACGGGATGCCACAACTGCCAGTTGTTGCCCGCAGGCGGCTCTACCAACGACCTCTCGCGCCGTGTGTGGACGCGCAAGAAGCATCTGTATCAGAACTCGAACATCCACTTCGTAACGTGCAGCCGATGGCTTGAAGACCAGGCCAAGCAGAGCGCACTATTCGTAGGGCAGCGCGTCACGTCCATACCCAACACCATCGATACCCGTGTGTTCTGTCTTGCCGACAGCAAGGAGGCAAGGCTGAGCGTAGGACTGCCTGCCGAGGGTCGCATCATACTGTTTGTGTCGCAGAAGGTGACCGACGAACGCAAGGGCATGGAATACTTCATCGACGCCATCGACCGTCTGGTGAAGCTGCATCCCGAACTCAAGGACAACACGTCGGTGGCTGTGCTCGGCGGCAACGCCCAACTGGTTTGCGACCGCTTGGCATTGAAGGCATATCCGCTCGGCTACGTCAGCGACGAGCGTAAGATTGTCGACATATACCGTTCGGCAGACATGTATGTGCTGCCGTCGCTCGAAGACAATCTGCCAAACACCATCATGGAGGCTATGGCGTGCGGAGTGCCGTGCGTAGGATTCCGTGTGGGCGGCATACCCGAAATGATAGAGCATCGCCGTACGGGCTATGTAGCCAACTTCAAGGATAGCAACGATTTGGCTGTTGGCATGAACTGGGTGCTGCAAGAGGCCGACACCGACCAACTCAGTTCGGCATGCGTCAGCAAGGTGGCACGTTGCTACTCCGGACAGAGTGTGGCGATGCGCTATATAGAGGTGTACAACGAGCTGATAGCTCTTAAGCACTACATCGTTTAATAAATAGTCAACCAATAAGAAAATAATGATAAAATTTTCAGTTATAACATGCACCTACAATGCGTCGGCGGTACTTGCACGCACGCTCGACAGCGTTCTCGAACAGTCGTGGACGCAGATTGAGCACATCATCATCGACGGTGCATCCAAGGATAACACCCTGGCTATGGCCGAAGACTATAGCCGTAAGAACGAAGAAGAGGAGACCGAGCACGAAGTAGTCATCATCTCCGAGCCCGACCGTGGTCTGTACGACGCCATGAACAAGGGTCTGGCACGTGCCACGGGCGACTATATAGTCTATCTCAATGCCGGTGACGTGTTCCCTTCGGACGAGACGCTCGAGCAGATATCCATCGAGGTGAACAACCGTTCGGACGGCAAGCTGCCCGCCGTGCTCTATGGCGACACCAATATAGTAGACGATGATGGACAGCTGTTGCACCCCCGCCGCCTGGCTCCGCCCGACAATCTCACGTGGCGTTCGTTCCGTCATGGCATGCTCGTGTGCCATCAGGCTTTCTATGCACGTACCGACCTCGCCCAAGCCGAACCTTACGACCTGCGCTACCGCTTCTCGGCTGACGTTGATTGGTGCATACGCATTATGAAGCGTGCCGAACGCGAGCATCTGGCGCTGCTGCGTCTGCCGCAGGTGGTAGTCAACTATCTCGACGGTGGCATGACCAACAAGAACCACCGTGCTTCGCTCATTGAGCGCTTCAATGTGATGCGCCGCCACTACGGGCTGCTCATGACCGTAGGCATGCATCTTTGGTTTGTAGTGAGAGCCGTTTTCAAGAAGTGATAATCCCCCGAAACGACACCTTGACTTGTCGTATATTTGTGTTTTTGCGCCCGTTAAGTGATTTTATATCGTAACTTAACGGGCGCATTTGCTTACAGATTTTCAGATGAAGAGTGTTGATATATGTTAATATATAGCTGTGTTCGAACACGTTGCGTTGATGTAAATCAATAAAACTATGATAATATTCATATTCATAGTGTAAACGCTTGTCACGTCACAAAATGTTAGTACCTTTGCATTGTCAAAAGGTTAATAGATTGTTTAGGTTAGTAGTAATAGATTTAGGTTTTTAGTTATTAGGTTTAAGGTAAATTTTTATCGATTGTTTAACAGGAAAACAATGAGGACTCGTGAGAATCTTCATTCATCTTTAGAAAAAAGGATTTTTAGTTAAACATAGGCTTTACGGTGTTGCTCGTTGATGAGTGATGCCGTATTTTTTTTGTGTCTTTTTCCCATTAATACTCGTTTTATGCGCAATAAAGCGGTGATAATGGGCTGTTTCTCAGAAAATTTATGTAAGTTTGCAGATGCAATAATTGTCTGTGTGTAGCACGCGGACAGCGACAATAGCGCCGATTTGTTCTGAAAGAATAAGCTATTTATTTGAAACCCTAAATTCACAAAGCATGAAAAGAAATATAGCCGTCATACTGGCAGGAGGCGTAGGATCGCGCCTCGGCATTTCCACCCCAAAGCAATTCTTCAAGGTGGCGGGCAAGATGGTGGTTGAACACACCGTCGACGTATTTGAACGCAATCCCCGCATCGACGAGATAGCCATCGTGTCGAACCCTATGCTCATCGCCGACTTTGAGAACATCGTGTTGCGCAACAAGTGGCATAAGGTAAAGAAGATACTCAAGGGTGGCAAGGAGCGCTACGACTCGTCGCTCTCGGCTATACAGGCTTACGACAACGAGGACGTGAACCTCATCTTCCACGATGCCGTGCGCCCGCTCGTAAGCCAGCGCATCATCAACGATGTGATTGATGCTCTTGCCGACCATCGTGCCATCGACGTGGCAATACCCTCTGCCGACACCATTATTGAAGTTGACGACAACGACAACATAACATCAATCCCTGACCGCTCGCGTCTGCGTCGCGGACAGACTCCGCAGGCTTTCGACCGTCAGCTCATAGCCGATGCCTATGAGCGTGCACTGAAAGACCCCGCATTCAAGACCACCGACGACTGTGGCGTAGTGCGTCGCTATACCGACGAACCCGTATTTGTGGTACGAGGCGAGGAGAGCAACATGAAGCTTACATATCGTGAGGATACATACATGCTCGACAAGCTGTTCCAGCTGAAGAATACCGAGCCCGACACTACCGCACATGTCAACGACGTGTTCCGCGACAAGGTGGCTGTGGTGTTCGGTGGAAGCTACGGCATCGGCAAGTGTGTGGTAGATATGCTGCACGAGTGCGGTGCCAAGGTGTTCTCTTACTCACGCTCTGAAAATCGTATCGACATAGGCGAGCGCGAGGATGTGGTGCGTGCCATGACCGATGCCCACGAGCAGGCTGGCCATATCGACTATGTGATATGTACAGCCGGTGTACTCAATAAGGAGCCGCTTGCCACTATGGACTATCAGACCATACAGAACGCTGTGCAGACCAACTATATGGGTACGGTGAACGTGGCGCTTGAGGCTTATCCTTATCTGAAGCAGACCGAGGGCAAGCTGATATTCTTCACATCAAGTTCTTACACACGTGGTCGTGCCTTCTACAGCATCTACTCGTCTACCAAGGCTGCCATTGTCAACTTTGTGCAGGCTGTGGCGCAGGAGTGGGACGGCGACGGCATCAAGATTAATTGCATCAACCCCGAACGCACCAAGACTCCTATGCGTCAGCACAACTTCGGCATTGAGCCAGACGATACGCTACTCATGCCCGAACGTGTGGCTGAGGCTACTCTGCAGACTCTCGCTTCTGATTGCACCGGACAGGTGATTGACGTTAGAAGGGTAAAAGAGTAAAAAAAGTAAAAGGGTAAAAGAGTAAAAAAAGTAAAAGGGTAAAACAACGATAGATGAACTATCTCGAACAATTCAAGCAGCAGCAGTTGCGCACGTGTCAGCTCAAACAGCTCGGCATTCTCGAAGAAATCGACCGCATCTGCCGCAAGCACAATATAAGCTACTGGCTCGACGGCGGCTCGCTGCTGGGTGCTGTGCGCCACGGCGGATTCATTCCGTGGGACGATGACATCGATATAGCTATGCCGCAGGACGATGCTCGTCGCTTTGCTGAGGTTGCACCCAAGGAGTTGCCATCAACACTGCGTCTGCAGACACCAGATACAGAGAATACACGTGAGCCTATAATGAAGGTGCGCGACCTCAACTCGTTCTACGTAGAGGGCAACGAAGACTTCTCGCTCGACTACAGCAAGGGTCTGTTTGTCGACATCTTCCCCATGATCGACTATCCCAATGTGTCGCGTGCTTTCTGTCGCAAGTATGGCAAGGACATGTCGCGCTGCTACTCAATACTGCATCATTCGCATCAGTACTCGTGGCGCGCAGTAGCCGAACTGTTCTACTTCGGCGCACGTTTCCAGTTCTGCAAACTTATGTGGAAGGCAGCATTCGCCTTCAAGCGCACCGGCACCTACATGTCGAACATACTCATCAACAACGGCTACGGCATAATGCACCGTCGCGACTCCATATTCCCGTTGGGAACGATAGAGTTTGAGGGCAAACGATTCTCGGCACCAGCCAATACCGATGCCTATCTGCACGATCTCTACCGCGACTACATGCAGATACCGCCCAAGGAGAAACAGAAGATTCACTCGGTGTTTATATTGCCCGAGCTAATTAAACAGTAAACATATATGGCACGTTTTTATTCTTTGAAGAAGCGCGACGAGGAAGACGAGAAGACAGCCGACCCGTTCGGAGTGTTGCGCCCAAAAACAAAGACGGCTGCAAAACCTTTAGTAAACATACACAATATGGCAAAAGCATACGAATTTCTTGCCAACGGATTTGAGGATATCGAGGCGTTGGCACCCGTAGACATACTGCGCCGCAGCGGCGTGGAAGTGAAGACTGTAAGCATTGGCGACTCTATTGAGGTGGAGTCGGCTCACGGCGTGACGGTGAAGGCAGACATGCTCTTTGCCGATGCCGACTTTGCCGATGCCGACCTGCTGCTCATTCCGGGCGGAATGCCTGGCGCAAAGAACATCGATGAGCACGAAGGTGTACGCCATGCCGTAATGCGTCAGGCTGAGGCTGGACGTTTGGTAGGTGCTATCTGTGCCGGACCTATGGTGTTGGGCCATCTCGGACTGTTGCGTGGCAGACGTGCTACATGCTATCCCGGTTTTGAAGACCAGCTCGAAGGAGCCGAATACACAGCCGCTCTTTGTACTGTCGACGGCAACATCATAACAGGCAAAGGTCCCGGTGCATCGTTCGAATACGGCTATACTCTTGTGACGCTGCTCAAGGGCGAACGCGTAGCAGAGGCACTGAAGAAGGGAATGATGTACGAAGGTTAGTTGACGAGTTGACAAGTTGACATCACAATCTATCAATTTAACATTTAACATTTATCATTTAACATTGGACTACATTATAATAGTGGCTGGTGGCAAGGGATTGCGTATGGGAGGCGATTTGCCCAAGCAGTTTCTGCCCATTGATGGCCGACCGGTGCTAATGCGCACCATAGAGCGTTTCAATCAGTACAACCCGCAGTTGGGCATCATCGTAGTTCTGCCGCACTCGCAGCAGGACTATTGGCGCCAGCTGTGCAGTAAGTATGCGTTTGCAGTAGAACACACCGTAGTAGATGGAGGCGACACTCGTTTCCAATCGTCGAAGAACGGACTCGCTGCTGTGCCTGACGACGCACAAGGCGTTGTCGGCATTCACGACGGCGTACGTCCCTTTGTGTCGCATGAGACAATAGCCCGATGCTTTGAAGCGGCACGTATGCATGGAGCAGCGCTGCCCGTATTGCCCGTCACCGACACTCTGCGTTTTGTTGACGATGAAGGAGGACACAATGTGCAGCGCAACAACTACCGCACGGTGCAGACTCCGCAGACATTCGACATACAGCAGATAAAGCGCGCATTCAATACCGAATACAGCGACAACTTCACCGACGACGCATCAGTGGCTGAGGCTGCCGGAATGAAGATAACAATGGTTGACGGCAACCGTGAGAACATAAAGCTCACAACGCCTTACGACTTATTGTTTGCAGAGTTCCTCTGCAAACAATAAGTCGAGTTTTGAATTTTGAATTTTGAGTTTTGAATTGGTTGGCTACGCCGATTAGGAATTATTCAATTTTGAATTGCTCAACTTAAAACTCACAATTCATCAATTCAAAATCGCAGGCGAAGCCGAGAACAATTCCTAATTCAAAATTCCTAATTCAAAATTCCTAATTCAAAATTCGCATCAGCGATGGACATACTCTCACAAGACATAATGTATCTGCCCGGTGTAGGGCCGCAGCGCAAGGAGCTGTTGAAGAAGGAACTCGAGGTGAGCACCTGGGGCGAATTGTTGGAGTATTATCCCTACAAATACGTCGACCGCAGTCGTATATATGCCATCAGCGAATTGACGAGCGATATGCCTTTCGTGCAACTAAAGGGACGCATACTGTCGTTTGAGGAGTTTGAGATGGGACCACGCAAGAAGCGTGTCGTGGCACACTTCACCGACGACCATGGCGTGATGGACCTCGTATGGTTCTCAGGCACGCAATACGTATATAAGAATTATAAGGTGGGAGTGGAGTATATAGTCTTCGGACGGCCCTCGGTATTTGGCGGACGCTATCAGATAGCACATCCCGACATCGACCTTGCTAAAGAGTTGCAGCTCTCCGAGATGGGCATGCAACCCTACTATATCACCACCGAACGGATGAAGAAGGCGGGCATGTCGTCGCGCAACATAGAGCGTCTGGTCAAGACGATGCTGCAGAAGATAGCTACGCCATTGCCCGAGACGCTGCCACCATTCATCGTGGAGCGTCTGCATCTTATGTCGCGCGATGAGGCTATGCGTTGCGTTCACTATCCGCGCAACGCTATGGACATGCAGAAGGCGCGCGAACGACTCAAGTTTGAAGAGCTGTTCTACGTTCAGCTCAACATTTTGCGCTACGCCAGCGACCATCGTCGCAAATACCGTGGCTACATATTGAACAGAGTAGGGCAGGAGTTCAACGATTTCTATGCCAACAACCTCAAGTTCGAACTCACCGGTGCACAGAAACGTGTGATGCACGAGATACGCGACGATATGCGTTCGGGCCGCCAGATGAACCGTCTGCTGCAAGGCGATGTAGGTTCTGGCAAGACGCTTGTGGCGCTTATGACCATGCTCATAGCTCTGGGCAACGGCTATCAGGCGTGCATCATGGCGCCTACCGAGATATTGGCAGAACAGCATCTTGCCACCATACGCGAGTTTCTTGACGGTATGGACATACGTACCGAACTGCTCACGGGAATGGTGAAGGGCAAGCAGCGCACCAAAGTACTTGATGGACTCATATCGGGCGACGTGCGCATACTCGTCGGAACTCACGCCATACTCGAAGACCCCGTGCGCTTTCAGCGTCTCGGTGTTGCTGTCATAGACGAACAGCACCGCTTCGGTGTAGCCCAGCGAGCACGCTTATGGGCGAAGAGCGAGAATCCGCCACACATCCTTGTCATGACCGCCACACCAATTCCGCGCACCCTCGCCATGACAATATACGGCGACCTCGACGTGAGCGTTATCGACGAGTTGCCGCCTGGACGCAAGCCGGTGCAGACCATACATAAGTTTGACAATCAGATGACATCGCTCTACAACGGCATACGCCAGCAGATACGTCTCGGACGACAGGTATATATCGTCTATCCGCTCATCACTGAGAGCGAGAAGAGCGACCTCAAGAATCTGGAAGAGGGATATGCAGCGCTGTGCGACATCTTCCCCGAGTTCAGCATCAGCAAGGTTCATGGCAGGATGAAGTCGAAGGAGAAGGATGCCGAGATGCAGAAGTTTGTAAGCGGTGAGACTCAGATACTCGTCGCAACCACCGTTATCGAGGTGGGCGTTAATGTGCCTAACGCTTCGGTGATGGTGATACTCGACTCGCAACGCTTCGGACTCTCGCAGCTGCATCAGTTGCGTGGACGTGTAGGACGTGGTGCCGACCAGAGCTATTGCATACTCGTCACTACATACAAGCTGTCGGAAGTGACACGCAAGCGTATCGACATAATGTGTCAGACCAACGACGGATTCCGCATAGCCGAAGCCGACCTCAAACTGCGCGGACCTGGCGACCTTGAAGGCACGCAGCAGAGTGGCATTGCGTTCGATCTGAAGATAGCCGACATAGCACGTGATGGCCAGCTCGTTGCATTGGCACGACAGGAGGCACAGCGCATCATCGATGCCGACCCCACCTGTACGTCCACACAATATGCAATGCTGTGGAACCGACTGCGGCAGCTGCGCGACACCAACGTCAACTGGGCTGCCATATCATAGACAATACATGTTTAATCATTAACATAATCAACATTAAGCTTATGACGCTACAACCATACAAAACCGACGTCGCCGTACTCATACTGTTCTTCAATCGTCCCGACCATCTAAAGAAGGTGTTCGACGAAGTGCGCAAGGCGTGCCCGTCACGCCTGTTCCTCTATCAGGACGGACCACGTGGTGAGCGCGATATGCCCGGCATTGAAGGATGCCGACGTGTGGTTGAGAATATCGACTGGCAGTGTGAGGTGCATCGCAAATATCAGGAGCGCAACTACGGATGCGACCCTTCGGAGTATATTTCGCAGAAGTGGGCGTTCTCGATAGTCGACAAGTGTATCGTGCTCGAAGACGACGACGTGCCGTCGCAGTCGTTCTTCCCGTTCTGCAAGCAGATGCTCGACCGCTACGAGCACGACAACCGTGTGTGGATGGTGGCTGGATTCAATCCTGAGGAGAAGGTAGACAGCCCCTACGACTATATGTTCACCTCGGTGTTCTCTATATGGGGATGGGCGTCATGGCGACGCGTCATCGACACATGGGACGAGACCTACGCCTTTCTCGACGACCCCGACGCAATGCGTCAGCTTGAAGGAGTGATGCACCAGCGTCGCTATTGTCTCGACACGTTGCACGCCTGCTACGACCATCGTGCGTCGGGCAAGGCATACTACGAGACCATATTCTGGTCGTCGATGCTTCTCAATTCAGGTCTCGCCATTATGCCAACGCGCAATATGATAAACAATCTCGGTGCTACCGACGGGTCGACCCACTACACCGGTTCGCTGCAGACCATGCCACGCCGCTTGCGCCGACTGTTCACCATGCAGCGTTTCGACATCGACACTGCCAACATACGCCATCCGCGTTATGTGGTGGAGGATGTGGCATTCAAGAACAAGGTGTATCGCACCTACGCCTACGGACATCCGTGGATTAAGGCAGGACGCTCATTGGAGGAGTTGTGGCTCAATCTGCGCTACGGCAATTTCGGACACATACGCCGCTCGGTGGTCAACCGACTGCATAAGATATTCGGAAAGGCAAAGCATTGGTGATAAAATACTGATAACAGAGAATTACTCTTATGAAACTGACAATACGCATAACACGTACTACGATAACGTTTACTGCCCCTAACACAGTCATCGAGGGGCAGACCGACTACGAGCAGTACAACATGAAGGCGGGCATTGCCGTGGCTGCCAATCTGCGCCAGGCATTGACCGAGTGTCGACTGCCGCAAGCCAAGCGCCCCACTCATCTCACACCGCTATCGGGCGAAGCCAACGCTGATGTGGTGTCGACAGCTGTGCCTCAGGCAGAGTCGCTCTACGATGAAGTGTTAGTGGTGATTGACACGCAGCTACTGCTCATTCCACAGGAGGAATTCGACGAGCACACCGTGGCTTTGCTTTATGCCCACACCAATTCGAACATGCGTCAGGATGAGGTGCTGACATATCCCATTGCGCAACTCGGTGTAGTGGCAGCCTATGCTGTCAACCGTGACTTGCGGTTTGTATTGAGCGAAACATTCCGTGGCGTGCAGTACATGCCGTTGCTAGCCCCCGTACTTGTGCAGTTCAGTCAGCAGTCGTGGGGAGGCTTTCAGGAGAAACTGTTCTGCTATTTCCACGACAAGCGCATCGACATCTGCGCATTCCGTAAGGGTAGGGTGCGCTTCTGCAATTCGTTCGATGCGACACTTGCTCCCGATGCAGCCTACTATATATTGAATGTATGGCAGACGCTCGCAATGAAACGCACCGACATCTTATGTCTATCGGGCAATATAGCAGGACTTGAACAGCTGGTGAAAGAATTGGGACGCTTTATCAAGAACATAAAGCATGTCCATTAAATATTAAACAAGACTATGAGAATAATAACTGGTATATACAAGGGACGCCACTTCGACATTCCACGTTCGTTTAAGGCGCGTCCAACAACCGATTTCGCAAAGGAGAATATCTTTAACGTAATAAATGGTTATGTCGACATGGAGGGAGCCAATGCTCTCGATCTGTTTGCAGGTACGGGCAGCATATCGCTCGAACTGCTGTCGCGCGGCTGTGCTCCCGTGGTGAGCGTTGAGATGGACCGCGACCACGCTTCGTTCATCCGTGAGTGTATGAAGAAGCTCGACACCAACGACAACATACTGATACGTGGCGACGTGTTCAGATTCATAAAGACCTGCAAGCAGCAGTTCGACCTGATATTTGCCGACCCACCTTACGCCCTGCCCGAACTGCCCACCATCCCGCGCCTTATCCTCGAAAAGGGAATGTTGAAGCCCGGCGGTCTGCTTGTGTTCGAGCATGGCAAGAAGAACGACTTCTCCGACATTCCGGGCTTTATTGAGCACAGAGCTTATGGCAGCGTCAATTTCTCGCTGTTTAGAGCAGAGGCAGTAGAGGAGTAAATCAGAATATCACGAGTCCCAAGAGTCCGCATACGAGCATTACGAGTATGGGGTTGCTCTTGCGGAACTTGGTGAAATAGAATGTAGCGGCAAAGAGTGCTATGCTTATATGTTATACTTAACTAAGTTTCTGACGTCTTCTTTATTTAAACCATATAAAGCCTTCGGGACTTCTTTTAATTTGATTCAATTAGCTTACGATTACAAATTTCTTTTAATTTAGCTGAAAGGTTGAGAGATTTTGTTGAGTCTCTTAAATTT
Source organism: uncultured Prevotella sp. (assembly GCA_900550035.1). Taxonomy (GTDB): domain Bacteria; phylum Bacteroidota; class Bacteroidia; order Bacteroidales; family Bacteroidaceae; genus Prevotella. The sequence continues at coordinate 16,037 of URQS01000030.1, forward strand.
ATATATATATCTTCATTATTTCTTGTTTTAATATTTGTGACATTTGTTTTGCTTGAATGTAGATATAACAAGATATCTTTATTTTTTTTTGTTCGAAAATGGCCAATATTATATGACCCTAAAGAGGCTCCATTTGTTCTAAGTTTAATAGGAGGTACTATACTATTTTCATTGATATACACTATATCTGATATTGGAATAATCTTTGAATATAAGCCACCTATAAATAATGTATCATTTCTAATTTCGATATTTTCATCATTTCTGAATGTCGGTTCTATAATCATTAATGGTATGAGAATAACAATAACAATAGATACGATAGAAACTACTATTGTACTTTTCCTGTTTCTATTGATGATACATAGCTGTATAAGCATAAAGATAACAGCAATAGTTAAGGGTAGAAACATAAACCCAAAAATAAAATCAGTCCAATTAAATATAACACAGATTACACCGCCAACTATTGTTATAATTCCAGAAATTATAAAAGTTCTTTTTATTCTCCTTAATCCAAGAATACCTTTTCTGCTTTTTAATTCTTTCTGTGGAATTTTATCTCCCCAAATAATTAGGGAATTACTTTCTATGGCTTTACCTATTAATATTAGAGGTATACCAATTAATATAATTATAATCACTTCTATCATATTTATTTATAGTTAATAGTTAATAATAAAGTTGTTAAGGTCGTTATTAGAATCTGTTCCTTTTTTTGTAATATATATAGATGTGCGTTCCTCTCACTGGCGGCATGCTGAATGATGTTATTTCTTACATCCTATAGATACTATCTTTGATGTTGCGTTGAAGCCCGGCGGTCTGCTTGTGTTCGAGCATGGCAAGAAGAACGACTTCTCCGACATTCCGGGCTTTATTGAGCACAGAGCTTATGGCAGCGTCAATTTCTCGCTGTTTAGAGCAGAGGCAGTAGAGGAGTAAATCAGAATATCACGAGTCCCAAGAGTCCGCATACGAGCATTACGAGTATGGGGTTGCTCTTGCGGAACTTGGTGAAATAGAATGTAGCGGCAAAGAGTGCTATGCTTATGGCAAAGCTTACGGCATTGTCGGTTGGCGATCCGAAGTTCTCCTTGTTCATAAGCAGCACGGCAGCCGCAGCTATCAGTCCTACGATTGTAGGGCGCAAGCCTGCGAAGATGTCCTTTACAATCTTCGAGTCCTTGTGGTTGATGAGATAGCGCGAAATCATTATCATTATAACGAATGGCAACCATATTATGCTCAGCGATGCTATTACTGAGCCTATAGCTGCCAACCATTCCGGATAACCTTGATTCAGTACTGCCACATATCCTGCGTATGTAGCAGCGTTGATACCTATTGGACCTGGTGTCGACTGGCTTATAGCCACGATGTCGGTAAACTCGGCATTGCTAAGCCATGCGTTCTTCACCACCACCTCGTTGTGTATAAGCGACAGCATAGCATATCCGCCGCCGAAATTGAATGTTCCTATCTTGGTGAAGACTATAAAGAGTTTCAGAAAAATCATGTTGTGAGTTTTGAGTTTTGAGTTTTGAGTTTTGAATTGTCGGCTTTGCCGATTTTGAGTTTTGAGTTTTGAGTTTTGAATTGTCGGCTTTGCCGATTAGGAATTATTCAGTTTCGAATTTAGAATTGCCAAATACAGTAACTCAAAATTCAAAAATCTAAAATTCAAAATCGCAGGCGTAAGCCGAGAATAATTCAACATTCAAAATTCAAAACTCCTAATTGCACTTCGTGCAACGTCCAAGAAGCCACCCTGCCACACCGGCTATAATAATAAGGTATATAGGCGAGACATTGGCTACGGCGATGAGCAGACAGCACACTATCGGAATCCATACGGTGCGCCATGTTATGCCAGCCGTCTTAGCCATTTTGAAGCACGGCGCAGCAATCAGAGCCACCACAGCCGGGCGCACTCCGCGGAAGAACTTCTCCACCCATGGATTGTCCTTGATGTTATGGAAGAACATGGCTATAATCATAATGGCGATGATAGAGGGTAGGGCTATGCCAACGGCGCCAACAATACCGCCCCAGACGCCGCGCAGTTTGTAGCCTATATGGCTTGCCATGTCAACGGCGAAAATGCCAGGTGTGGTCTGTGCCACCACCATAATGTCCATAAACTCCTGACGGTCCATCCATTGATTTTTGTCAACAAACTCGCGTTCCATAATCGGAATCATGGCGTATCCGCCACCGAGGGTGAACGCTCCAATCTTGTTGCATGTCATGAAAAATTTCAACAGCATAGTGAATGAGTGTTATCCGTTTGAATATTGAAGGTGTTGATATAAAAAACTGCGCCAGAACGAAACATCACTGTTTCTTCTGGCGCGCTCGATCTAATATAATAATTTGGTAATAATCTTATGTTATTATGAGTAGCGCAGGATTTGTCCTGGACGCAACTTCATCTTCTTGGTTATGTGGTTGAGCTTGCAAATCTGTGCGATAGTAACGCCACGCTTGCGTGAGATGCTCTCCAGAGTCTCGCCCTTAACCACCTTGTGATACTGTATCTGGTCATCCAGACCTGATGTAGTGCGGTTGTTGGTAGCGTAGTCGTCGTTAGAATCGTTCTTTGCAAGAGTAGAACCATCCTGCTTACCACGCAGACGAGTGGCGTTAGCCGACTCGTTGTCGTATGTAGAGCGGTTGAATGCGTAGTAGTCGCCCGTTACGTCCTGCTCGCGGAAGTCGAACATCAATGCCGGGTTGAGAGCAACTCCGCACAGACGAGTCTCGAAGTGCAGGTGCGAACCGGTGCTTCGTCCGGTATTACCGCCAAGTCCGATTACCTCGCCAGCTCTGACAGTCTGGTTCTCTTCTACGAGTTGCTTAGAGAGGTGACCGTATATGGTCTCCAGTCCGTTGTTATGTCGTATTACGATATACTTGCCATATCCGCCACGCTCGTAGCGTACTATTCTTACTTTTCCTGAGAAAGCAGAGCGTATTGTGTCGCCGATATACACTTTGATGTCGAGACCTTTGTGCTGGCGTCCCCATCGCGAGCCAAAATTACTTGTTATGACGCGGCTTGTGGTGGGCATGCAGAAGTGGCGCAGGTCGATGTTGAAGTGCTCGGGCAGCTCTGTGGCGCGGTGAGCGTATTTGTTGTCCCAGTTGGCGTACAGTTCAGAAGCTGGCGATTCGGCTTCCTCCTTGATTGTGATGTTTCGCAACATGATGGTGTCTACAGCAGCCATCTTGCGGTCAACGGGAGCCTGTCTTGCAATGAGGTCTTGTGCGCTGGCATGGTTTGGAGCCACAGCCAGGAACAATGATATTGCTAATGTCTTAATTGTCTTCTTTAAATTCATTGTTTTTAAGGATGCATTTAAGATTAGAATGAGTATATCATTCTTTCAAAAGGTGATCGTCGAACTAACAATCGTGTTCAACCTTCGGTTTGTAATTTGCAATGCAGATGTTGCATTTTTGTAATTGCAATGCAAAGTTACTAAAAATATTGCATAATATTGCAACACCCTTTCAATGTTAACAGTTTTTGTAATAACTTTAACAATTTCTTCCCCCTTATTCAGCCTTTAATAGTAGCTAATAAGGTCATACGCAATAGCTTGTGTATTCTCAACCAAACGAATGGCAGGTAGAATTTATGGTTATTTGTCCTTATACAGCATTCTCTGTTTTATATCTTTGCTAATTCCGATGTTTAAGGCTAAATTTGCATTTGTTTTAGTACTAACATTGCAAATAATTAGTTAGATATTATGGAAGAAGTTAAGAAGGTGGCGTTTGTGCATGGTGAGTTTCCAGTTGGCGGAGCTGAGCGTGTGACATGTGATATAGCCAATGAGTTGTTCAAGCGTGGGGGGTATGAGGTATATGTATTTGCGACAAGGTTGTATCCTGATATATTGCCTGCCAATCTGGCAATAGACAAACGTTTTCATATGGTAGAATCTCCAGTTTCAGAAGCAAATGGTAAGGTTAGCGATTGGAGTTTTATTCTTGATTGTGTACGTGCCAATGGCATCAGTTCGGTGGTGTTTGTGATGCAGCGTCAGTATGATGTCATTGATGAGCTGCGACGTATGAGATGTAAGACGATATATGCCAATCATAACATACCGTATTGGGAGATGGTTAGCAAGCGTCAACTTGCCCGTGAGAATAGTAGTAAAAGCTTGTGTAAGGCTCTTAAGTATTACTTGACTAAGTATGTACGATATGAAATGACACATATTCTCGAACGTCGTTATATCAAGCGCTATAAAAAGGATATAAATCATTTTGAAGAGTATATGGTTCTGTGCGACGGCTATCGTGACCAGATTGTGCGCGACTTGAAGTTGCCCCCCGAGCAAGTAGAGCATATGCATGTTATTCCCAATATGCAGCAGCCTGCTACTGACATTTGTTACGACAAGCGTAAGGAGTTTCTGTATGTAGGTCGTCTGTCGTATCCCGACAAGCGTATCGACCGATTGATTGATGCCTGGCGTATGATTTGTGACAAGTTGCCCGACTGGAGTCTTGTTATTGTAGGCGACGGACCTGATGCTAAGCGTTTGAAGTCGTTGGCTAAGGGATTGCCTCGTGTCAGTTTCGAGGGCTATCAAAGTCCTGCTGAATACTATCGTCATGCTTCAGCCTTGTGTCTTGTGTCAGAGTACGAAGGATTTCCATTGTGTCTGATTGAGGCACAATCGCATGGAGTAGTGCCAATAACGATGGACATGTGCGAAGGAGTGCGCAGTATAGTAGGCACAGATGGTTCTGCCGGCATACTTACTCCCAAGGGCGACGTGCAAGCCTTTGCCGACAGGATGCTGGAGTTTGCTGCCCTTGATGAGGACAAAAAGCAGCGACTCCGCCATCTGGTGGTGGCGAAGTCGCTTGAGTACAGTCCTGCTAAAGTAGGTCAGAAGTGGATAGATTTGCTGTAGTAGGAACTTGTAATTAGAACTGGGCTTACTGATGCAAATATCGTACAGTTAGTAAAAAATTATTACAATTTAAAAATCGATTCTAGAGATTTCTGACGCTGGTTTTATCGGTTTTTTCAGCGTCAAACACCACCTCACTATTCATTTAGGGCTTCCTTGCTCTCCAAATGGACTACTTTTGCAATGTAAAAGGACTACAGTTGGAGTGCAAGGAAGCCCTTATTGCATTGTAAATGTAGTCCATTTGAAATCAAAAGGACGTTTTTTTGCACTTGCTCATAGCGTGTTCTACGTTGTATTATGGCTAACACGTTGTGTATGAGCTACATAGTCTTATACGCTCAAAACTCACGAATTTCGAGCCAAAGATTTCCTTGTGCGTTCAACTCGCAGTTTTGAGCGGTCAGAAATGCAAATATTGTGTCGGGGCAGAGCTCCCTATAGTTGTTGTGTTGAGGTGTTGAGATGTTGAAATTTATTTAGTACGCCTTCTCGTGTACTCCTGCTACTGCACGTCCGCTGGGGTCGTTCTTGCCTTGGAAGGCTTTGTCCCAAGCCAGCGCCTCGGCTGTAGAACATGCTACGCTCGGAACGCTGGGCACGCTGCGTGCTGCCGACTCCGACGGGAAGTGTTCTTCGAAGATGGTGCGGTAGTAGTATTCCTCCTTGCAGCGTGGCGGATTGATGGGGAAGCGTTCGGCGGCATGAGCCATTTGCTCATCCGACACCTGTTGTTCGGTTATCTGCTTCAACGTGTCAATCCACGAGTAGCCCACGCCGTCGCTGAACTGCTCCTTCTGTCGCCATGCCACCTCCTCGGGCAGCATATCGGCGAACGCCTCACGTACAATCTTCTTCTCAATGGTCTTGCCCGGGCACATCTTGGCTTCGGGATTGGTGCGCATAGCCACGTCAAGGAATTCCTTGTCGAGGAAGGGCACACGTCCCTCAACGCCCCATGCCGACAGACTCTTGTTGGCACGCAGACAGTCGTACAGATGTAGCTTGGACAGCTTGCGTACGGTCTCCTCGTGGAAAGCGCGTGCGTCGGGAGCCTTGTGGAAGTAAAGATAGCCTCCGAATATCTCGTCGGCACCCTCGCCCGAGAGCACCATCTTTATGCCCATCGACTTTATTACACGTGCCAGCAGATACATAGGTGTTGAGGCTCGCACGGTTGTGACGTCGTAGGTCTCGATGAAGTATATCACGTCGCGTATGGCGTCGAGTCCCTCCTGTATGGTGTAGTTTATCTCGTGGTGGACCGTTCCTATGTAGTCAGCCACAAGCCGTGCCTTAGCCAAGTCGGGTGCGCCCTTCAGTCCTACGGCAAACGAGTGCAGTCGCGGCCACCAGGCACGTTCCTTGCCGTCCGATTCGATGCGTCGCTCGGAGTATTTCTCGGCTATTGCCGAGATGACAGACGAGTCGAGTCCGCCCGACAGCAGTACACCGTAGGGCACATCGCTCATAAGTTGGTGGCGCACAGCGTCCTCCAGTGCGTCGTGGATGGCGCTGACGCTCGCCTTGTTGTCTTTCACGGCTTCGTAGCTGAACCAGTCGCGCTTGTAGTAGCGGGTCATCTTGCCCTCGCGACTTGAGTAGTAGTGGCCCGGCAGGAAGGGTTCGTAGCGTTCGCACTCGCCCTCAAGAGCCTTCAGTTCGGATGCAACATATACTGTGCCGTCGCTGTCGTAGCCTATGTATAGAGGAATTACACCGATGGGATCGCGTGCTATCAGAAACTCGTCGCGCTCCTGGTCGTACAGGGCGAAGGCGAATATGCCGCTTAGGTCTTCAAGGAAGTCGATGCCCTTGTCGCGATACAGTGCGAGGATCACCTCGCAGTCGCTGCCCGTCTGAAACTCATATTTGCCCTTGTAGCGCTCGCGTATGTCCTTATGGTTGTATATCTCGCCGTTGACGGCAAGCACTTGCTGGCGGTCGGGCGAGAACAACGGCTGTCCGCCCGATTCTGGATCGACTATCGACAGGCGTTCGTGAGCCAGAATGGCAGAACCTCCGCAGTATATACCGCTCCAGTCAGGACCGCGATGACGAATCTTACGGCTCATGCGCAGAGCCTTTTGGCGCAACTCGGGAGTCTGCTCCCGAAGGTTGAAAATAGATACTATTCCACACATATTTTTGTCTTCTTTTATTGGTTTTGCTGTTTGTTTGGGGGTGTATTTTCCGGATGTCGTACGACCCTTGTCTATTCGTTTTAAAATTCAAAGATGCCCCTCTGCCACGCAAGGCAGAGGGCATCCAGGATCAAAAGAATAGTCATTATTTTAGGATAGTCTTGTCTACCAATACATATAATATATAGGTGATTCATATAACTTTCTTTTTATTGGTTATCCTAAGTTAATTGTTGCATTATGTAACTGTCACGCTGCAAAATTACGACAAAAAGCAAATAAAAACAACGTGATAGTAGCATTTTAATAGTTTAATATTATTTCGGGTGCATAATTGTAAACTAAAACAAACGAAATACTTTCAGATTGAAAGAAAAACAATGCTGAATGCTTACAAATAGAAACTTAATGATAATTAACCCGAAAATGTGGTAATTAAATTGTTGTCTATTGCGCAAATTGTTGTAATTTTGCAAACGCAAAGGACAAAGAGTAATTCTTTAAGGTAAAAAGATAGACAAAATGGTAAAGTCGGTTAAGTTCACAAAGATGCACGGGGCTGGCAATGACTATATATATGTAGACACACAGAAATACGCCATTCCCGACCCTTCGAAAGCTGCAATAGCATGGAGCAAATACCATACGGGCATAGGCAGCGACGGACTTGTATTGATAGGCAAGCCCGATGAAGGAGTAGACGCCGATTTCTCAATGCGCATTTTCAATGCCGACGGATCGGAAGCCATGATGTGCGGCAACGCGTCGCGATGCATTGGCAAGTATCTGTACGAGAAAGGGCTGACCAGTAATACCTCCATACGACTGCAGACGCTGTCGGGTGTGAAGACGCTCATTCTGCATCTTGCCGACGAAGGCCATAATATAAATAAGGTGGAAAGCGTCACGGTAGACATGCTGCAGCCCGTGTTTCACAACGAGAAGCAGTATGACGAGAAGGCAGGCGACACTCTCACTGCCGACTTCCGCACCTTCCGCGGCACGTTCGTGTCGATGGGCAATCCGCACTTCGTGTGCTTTGTCGACGACATAGAGACGCTCGACATAGCCCGATATGGCTTCATCATGGAGCGTGACGCAGCCTTTCCGGAGCGTTGCAACATCGAGTTTGCACAGCTTATGGCTGACGGCACCATACGCACACGGGTATGGGAGCGTGGCAGCGGGATAACGATGGCATGCGGCACTGGCGCTTGCGCCACAGCCGTAGCTGCCGCACTGACCGACCGTAAAGGCCGTACAAGCGATATTGCAATGGATGGCGGCACATTGCACATAGAATGGAACGAGCAGGACGGACATGTATATATGACCGGACCGGCAGCGTTCGTCTTCGAGGGAGAAGTGAGTCTGCCGTAAGCCTTCGGCAATGTTGAATTTTGAATTTTGAGTTTTGAATTGTCGCCTTTGGCGATTAGGAATTGTTGAATTTTGAATTCGTAATTCTATAACTCAAAATTCCGTAAGGAACAATTCAAAATTCAAAAACTCCAAATCGCAGGCGTAAGCCGAGAATAATTCAAAATTCAAAACTCAAAATTCAAAATTCAACAGGTATGGCACTTGTAAACGAACATTTTCTGAAGCTGTCCAACAGCTACTTGTTTGCAGATATAGCCAAGAAGGTGAATGCCTTCAAGGTGTCGCATCCGCAAGTTAAGGTGATAAGTCTCGGCATAGGAGACGTGACCCAACCGCTTTGTCCGGCAGTAATAGAGGCTATGCACAAGGCCGTAGACGAAATGGCTACAAAGGCATCTTTCCACGGATACGGACCAGAACGCGGATACGACTTCCTGCGCGAGGCTATAGTCAAGAACGATTATGCACCGCGAGGCATACATATCGACCCGGGTGAGGTGTTCGTCAACGACGGTGCTAAGAGCGATACGGGCAACATCGGCGAGATAGTGCGCTGGGACAACTCCATCGGAGTGACCGACCCTATCTATCCGGTATATATCGATTCGAACGTAATGTGCGGTCGTGCCGGAGTGCTTGAGAACGGACGCTGGAGCAACGTCAACTATATGCCGTGCACAGCCGAAAACAATTTCGTGCCGCAGATACCCGACCATCGTGTCGACATGATTTATCTGTGCTATCCCAACAATCCTACGGGCACCGTGTTGCCTAAGGACGAGCTGAAGAAATGGGTGAAGTACGCTCTCGACAACGACACTATCATATTCTATGATGCCGCTTACGAGGCGTATATCCAGGACGACAACATACCGCACTCGATATACGAGATAAAGGGAGCACGCAAGTGCGCTATTGAGTTCCGCAGCTATTCGAAGACAGCCGGATTCACCGGTGTGCGTTGCGGATACACCGTCATCCCCAAGGACATCACAGCCGTGACGCTCGACGGCAAGCAGCGTGTCGAGCTGAATCATCTGTGGGACCGTCGACAGTCGACCAAGTTCAACGGCACAAGCTACATCTCGCAGCGTGCCGCAGCCGCCATCTACACGCCCGAGGGCAAGAAGCAGGTGAAGGCCACCATCGACTACTATATGGCCAACGCCCACTATATGCACGAACAGCTCACACAGATGGGCTTCAAGGTGTTCGGCGGACGCAACGCTCCGTATCTGTGGGTGAAGACTCCCGACGGTATCGACTCGTGGAAGTTCTTCGAGCAGATGCTCTATGCTGTAGGCGTGGTGTGCACACCGGGCGTAGGCTTCGGACCGAGCGGCGAGGGATATGTCCGACTAACAGCCTTCGGCGACCGCGACGACTGCCACGAAGCAATGCGACGCATCAAAGAATGGCTCAGCAAGCTTTAAGAAGGCTTAGTAAGCCCAAGAAGGCCCAGTAAGGCTCAGTAAAAACTAAAAAATAAACAACATAAAAGAAAGAAACAACAATGGCAAATTTGAGATTCGAGGTTGTAGCCGACGCTTTCAACAAGAAACCCGTCGACGTGATTGCACCGATTGAACGTCCGTCAGAGTTCTTCGGTAAGAACGTTTTCAACCGCGCCAAGATGTATAAGTATCTTCCGCGCGACGTGTATGAGAAACTCATCGATGTTATCGACAACGGTGCTCGTCTGGATCGTTCCATAGCCGATGCAGTGGCTAAGGGCATCAAGCAGTGGGCTGACGAGAACGGTGTGACACACTACACACACTGGTTCCAGCCGCTTACCGAAGGCACAGCCGAGAAGCACGATGCTTTTATCGAGCACGACGGCAAGGGCGGAATGATTGAGGAATTCTCGGGCAAGCTGCTCGTACAGCAGGAGCCTGATGCCAGCTCATTCCCTAACGGCGGTATTCGTAACACGTTCGAGGCACGTGGCTATTCGGCTTGGGATCCTACTTCGCCGGTGTTCATCATCGACGATACACTGTGTATTCCTACTATCTTCATCTCATACACAGGCGAGGCTCTCGACTACAAGGCTCCGCTGCTGCGCTCGCTGCATGCTGTGAATGTTGCAGCCACTGAGGTTTGCCACTACTTCTATCCGGAGGTGAAGAAGGTCATCTCCAACCTCGGTTGGGAGCAGGAGTACTTCCTCGTTGACGAAGGACTGTACTCGGCACGTCCCGACCTCATGCTCACCGGACGCACACTTATGGGTCACGACTCTGCCAAGAACCAGCAGATGGACGACCACTACTTCGGAGCTATCCCTGAGCGCGTGCAGGCTTTCATGAAGGATCTGGAAATCCAGGCTCTCGAACTGGGCATCCCCTGCAAGACACGCCACAACGAGGTTGCGCCCAACCAGTTTGAGCTGGCTCCTATATTCGAGGAGACCAACATTGCCATCGACCACAACATGCTGCTCATGTCGCTCATGAAGAAGGTGGCTCGTCATCATGGCTTCCGCGTACTGTTGCACGAGAAGCCGTTCGCAGGCATCAACGGTTCGGGCAAACACGAGAACTGGAGTCTCGCTACCGATACCGGCGTACTGCTGCACGGTCCGGGCAAGACCCCGATGGACAACCTCCGCTTCATCGTGTTCATCGTTGAGACCCTTATGGCGGTATACAAGCACAACGGATTGCTTAAGGCGAGCATCATGAGCGCTACCAATGCACATCGTCTTGGTGCCAACGAGGCTCCTCCTGCCATCATTTCGTCGTTCTTGGGTCGTCAGCTCACCGAGATTCTCTCGCGCATCGAGACCTCAGAAAAGGACGAACTCTTCGACATCGCCGGCAAGCAGGGATTGCAGCTCGACATTCCTGAGATTCCTGAACTGCTCGTCGACAATACCGACCGCAACCGTACTTCGCCATTCGCATTCACCGGCAACCGCTTCGAATTCCGTGCTGTAGGTTCTGAAGCCAATTGTGCTTCGGCTATGATTGTGCTGAATACTGCTGTGGCTGAGGCTTTGCAGGATTTCAAGCAGCGTGTTGACGCTCTCATCGAGAAGGGCGAAGACAAAATATGCGCAATACTCGACGTTATCCGCGAGGACGTTAAGTTCTGCAAGCCTATCCATTTCGATGGCAACGGCTACTCTGACGAGTGGGTTGAGGAGGCTAAGCGTCGCGGTCTTGACTGCGAGACTTCTTGCCCGAAAATCTTCGAGCGCTATCTCGACGAGGCTACTATCAAGATGTTTGAGGGCCAGAACGTGATGAGCCGCAAGGAACTTGAGGCTCGCAATGAGGTGAAGTGGGAGACTTATACCAAGAAGATTCAGATCGAGGCACGTGTGTTCGGCGACCTCTCTATGAACCATATCATCCCCGTATGCACTCACTATCAGAGCCGTCTGGCCAAGAACGTGCAGAGCATGTACGACATCTTCCCTGCTGAGAAGGCCGACAAGCTGACCTCACGCAACAAGAAGATTATCGAGGAAATGGCTGAGCGCACACAGATCATTGAGACTGGTGTGGAGGAACTGGTCAATGCCCGCAAGGTAGCCAACAAGATTGAGGACGAACACCAGAAGGCTATTGCCTATCACGACACCGTAGCTCCGAAGATGGAGGAGATTCGTTATCAGATAGACAAGCTCGAGCTTATCGTTGCCGACGAACTCTGGACTCTGCCTAAGTATCGCGAACTCCTGTTCATCCGATAAAAACATAATTATAAAACTTAACAGCTATCTATTTCTTTTATTGGTTGTTTAAGTTTGGCCGCGACGGACTGTGAAGTCTATCGCGGCTTTTTGCAAATATAGGCTATAGCCATATACTTTGCTCTAATCCTTATGGCTATATACAATCAGTATTTATGAAAGGTTCGGCACATACCAAGCGAGTATGTGTCGATTCCATATTATAAAAATGATTTTTTAGAAAATGATTTTTGAAAATATGTTTTTGCAAAAAATACAGTTTTCTCGCGGAACTTATTGAGAAAAGGCTAACCATTCCAATATGTATTAACATTATTTTACGATAAGGCATGCAAGCTTTTCATCCTTTACGCATTGTATATATGTATGAAATATGCAAATAGTAATATAAATAGCTCGGTGTATTGGTACTGGGTAAGAAATATTTATTAAATTTGCAGAAGAATACACTAATATATTGTAGCACTAACATAAAGTATGAAAACTAAAAGAGTAGACATTATTATTCCCGTTTATAACGTTGAGCCATATTTAAGGCGTTGTCTTAACAGTGTCCTTAAACAGACGTTCAAGCATTGGCGTGCAATATGCGTTGATGACGGTTCGACGGATGGGTGTCCCGCCATCCTTGAGGAATATGCCGCTAAGGACTCGCGCTTTATGGTGATTCATCAAGCTAATGGCGGATTGTCGCATGCCCGCAATGAGGGTATGGCTGTAGCTGATGCAGAGTATATAATGTTTGTAGACTCTGACGACTTTATTCATCCGCAGACTCTTGAACTCGCTGTCAAGCTAATGGAGCGTGACGGTACGGACATGGTGAGCTGGTATAAGGATGTGGTGTATAAGAATATACAGTTGCGACTGTTCAACAAATACAATATCGACACGATCAATTCGCGTCCGTGGCGCATGCCTTTCAGATATAAGCTGAGCTTCGTAAGGTCGGTTGTCACCGACGATGCACTGAAGTTTGCTTCTGATTGGCGCCATCCTGACATTAAGTTCCCCATCAAGCACTGCTACGTCTGGCGCCATCTGTTCAAACGCTCGCTTGTCAAGGACATACCCTTCATCAAGGGACTGAAATTTGAAGACCTGCCTTGGTGGTCGGAATTGCTGGTGAAGCCTGTGAAGACAACTATCACTCATCTGCCGCTTTACTACTATTACGAAAACCGCAAGTCAATATCGAAGGCTACTGAGGGTGTGGAACGACTCCAGTCGCAGCTTATCGGACTGGCATACGCACAGGAAAAGTATGAGAAATACGGTGATGCGGAACGTATGGCTTTGTGGAGCCATAACATAAAGTGGGCTATACTTTCGGGCAGTTCAAGAGTGTTGTATAAAATGCCTGCCGGCGAAGAGACCGATCGTCTTGTGCAGCATATCACCGAATTGGTGAAGAAGGGATTCTTCGATGATGCGACAAAGCCCATAGAGCTTAAAGCCAAAGATGCGTATTATGCAGTGGCTAATGGAAAGAAATTGAGTTTGTAGAATACGAATCGTATATATTAAAACGGAACGGCGGACTCCCGTCCGACGCGCAGCCAGCCTATTAGTTGTGGGCTTATTGCTGTGCGTCGGACGGGAGTCCGCCGTTATGGTTGGTTGCTGCTTAGGCCGGAGACCTCAGCTACTGTTTACTTCTCAAACTCCGACTTTGTCGGGAACTTGCTTTCGAGGAACTCGATTGCTGCTTTGCGGTCGGCATCGTTGGCAAATTCCGAATCGTTCATGCAGAAGAATATGGGGTTGTAGCGCTCGAACTTTTCGTAGAGTTTGCTGTTGTCGATGTGCAGACGGAACGAATGGTGCTGTGATACATAGCGCAGGTGAGCCTTCTTTTCGGCAAGAGCCACATATGAGTATACGCTTCGCTGTACGTCGTCGGCTGCACGAACATGGTGCGGTACCATCGGACTGAACTCCTTCTCAAACTTACGGTTTGTGAATGTTATGGTGCTCTTCAGATACGAGTCGATGTTGTGATGAGGCTTGCATCCGTAGTAGGTGCCGTAATGCTTCTCTACCAGTTCGGCAGCGTTACGTATTATCTTCAGATACATGCTCAATGGCTTGCCCATTTTGTCTCTATACCACAGCGCCAGCTTGCGGAATGGTTTGCGGTTCATATACAGTATAGGCAGTCCGTCGGCTGCGAAGAATGTAGCCGGAGTGACGGGCTGGTTGATGTACATGTCGTCGTTGGAGAAGAGGAAATGCTCCGACAGGCCTGGAATCTTGTCGAGATAGTGCTCTATCAATGTCGAGTTGAAGCACGGCAGACTCTCGGCAGGCATTATCTCCTTATGGTCTACCACACGAATCTTGGGATTTGTGGTGTCGAGCCATTCGGGAGTCTGGTCGTCGGTCACGATGAATATCTTGCGTATCCATGGTGCATATTTTTCGATAGAGCGCAGACTATATTTCAGTTCGCCGCTGTCAGCATATCTGCCCTTGCAGTTCTCCTGACGTTCGGTGGGGCGTCCGATGCAAGCGTCGCGTTTGGCTTGCCATTTCGGGTCGTTGCCGTTGACCCAAAGATATACTAAGTCTATATCCATAATGCTCATTCTTTACTTATTTTCTACAAGTTTCTTTATAGCCGGGTAGTGCTCGCATATTGCGTTGAACGCCTTCACGTTGCGGTCGATGCCTGCCTTGAAGTTGCTTGTCTTGAGCGACAGCTCTTTCGGCTTGCCGAGTCCGCGCGGCTTGTTGCGTCCGAACGGTACTGGAATTACGGGATAGCCGTTGGCGGCTCCTGCTGCCCAGAACCATATATCGTCGGTGCTTGGCGCAAGCTTGGTGAACAGTTCTACGTCCATCATGTCTGCCTTAAGCGAGTGGGGCGGATAAAGCACGCCGCCTACGCCGGTCTGAATGTTTAGGAAGCTGCGGTGGATGCGCTTCAGCAGGAAGTGATACCAGCGGTATTTGCTCCACTTCTTGTACGGTTTGCCGTACTTGATGCGTTTGGCACGGTGTGCCAGTATGGCGTTGGGTATTTGTGCGTGCAAGTCGAGCAGCTCCTTCAGCATGTATTTATGGTAATACACATCGTCGTCGACGGTGACGATGATGGCGTCGGGGAAGTCGATCAGAGCTGGAATGAGTTTGCGGTACGACCGTATGTCGCGGTCGTAGTTGCGTATCTCGAATATGGGGCTTTCCTTGGCAAGTGCCAGAAGGCTCTGTGGCATTTCGTTTTCGGCAAACTGCGCCAGTGTGACGTAGAGTATGAGTTTGTCGGGCAGAACGCTGCCTTTCAACAATGAGCGTATAGCCTGCTCTGCAATAGTGATGGCTGCAGGAAACGAAGTCATTGAAATTATGACCTGCGGTTTGTTATTATTGTCTGTCATAATATACGGGTGTTATTGTTTTTGCTCGGTATTGGGAGCCGGTTCCTCTATATCGTTGAGGTCATACTGGTTGAAATATTCCATCGGCACGGAAGTCTGTGTGCCGCTTGCACGTCCTCGCATCTGCTTTTCGCGGAACTCCTCAAGCGACCTTACTGCATAATGGTTGATGCGTATCACGTCCTGTTGCGGCGTGCGCTGTCTGAAGTTCTTTGTTATGGGGTTGCCATGCGAGTCGGCAGCCTTCCCTTTGATTCGCGCCACTTCATGACAGCCAATCATTGTGTACACCATTCGGGGGTTGACAATGCTCTTGACGTGTCGGTTGAGATAATGGTCGGGTTGTGAGTGGAAGCGGAACCGCTTCATCACCGGCTCCGACGATTTTGCCTTGTTGCCTCCGCTGCCATATATGAGCCAGTTGATTTCAACGGCGGGGAACTGCTCGAAGCGTTTGAGGAAGTCGGGTATGGAAGCGTCCTTGATGGGGACTATAAACTCGTCGAGGTCGATGAATGCTATCCATCTGGTGTCGAAGCGGTGGCGTTTGAGGCAGTCGTCGTATGCGGCAAGCTGTCGTCGGTAGCCAGGCCAGTCGATATACTCGACAATACCCTGCTTGATGTAAGGTTCGAGAATCTGCTTTGTGCCGTCGGTGCTCTCGTTGTCGTAGACGTAGAACTTGTCTACGCCTTGCGACAGGTGCCATTCCACCCACTCCTTGAAGTACGGTCCCTCGTTCTTGGCAATGGCGCATACAGCCAGATTATGCTCCGGAGCGGTATGGTTTCGGCGTATGTCGATGTTCAGCTTTATGGCGTTGAACACGCCGAAACGCAGGATGCCACGCCACTGGTTGCGTGTCATCTTGTGCGGGATTACTCCTGCTATGATTTCAGCTAAAACTTTATGCATAGGCTTGGATTGAAAAAGCGTTGTTAAAGCTCAAAACTTGACTTCTCGGGCAATATGCTTTCGAATGCCTCCTGAAGGTTGTGCATCACCTCCTCGTAGTTGCGTATGTGCACATTGTCGTTGAGGCAGATGAGCGAGTACGACTGCTCGTATATTGCCTTGATGGCCTTCTTCGACTTTATCATCAACGGGAACATCTTGGTGTCGTTGTATGTGTTGTAAGGCTCGAAGTCGCCATTGCATATCTGCCAGATGCGGAACAGCTCGGGAGTGTAGTCGGTCAGCGCTCGAAAACGGTTGGACGAGGTCTCGGTGAGCTCCTTTCCGGCAGCAGCCCATACCTCCTCGAATGTCTTTTTGAGATAAGGCTGAGCGTTGTGAGGAACGCGCAGTGTGATGAACTTGTTGTAGAAGCGCAGCAGATAGTTCCAGCGTGCCTTCGAACCGTAGCTCTTGTGGAACCACTTGTCGTGCCATCGCTCCATCACCTCCTTCTTGTTGAAGTGGCGGTTGATAATCTTTATGTTGTTCTTGATACGTACATACCATTGCGACCACGACGGATTGTAGTCGAATACGGCAATGTCGCATGGCAGACCGTTCTTGAAGAATCGTTCTGGGGTGATATGGTTTATGATGTAGAAGTCGTCGTTGAAGTAGACGAAATGGTCGGCCAGTCCCGGAATTCTGTACATATATCGTTCGATGACTACAGAATTGTAGGTGGGCAGAAACTCGGCAGGTATGAAATCCTTATGGTTGACGAGGTGAATCTTGGGGTTGTTCTCGTCGAGCCATTCTGGTTTTTGGCCGCTTGTGACGAAATGAATCTTACGCACCCAGGGTGCAAACTTCTCAATGCCTCGGAACCAGTATTTCAGGAATCCGTAGTCGCGGAAGCGGGCTTTCGAAACTCCGTTCTTGGTATTGTCTTTGTTGCCAGAGTATTTTGCGAATTCATTCTGCCATTCCGGGTCATCCATGTTGACCCAAGTAACCACAAAATCAATATCCATATATGTCTGTTTTATTTGTTATGTATTCTTAGTTTTGGGCGTATTTAAATCGATTGTGTGTCCACAGATAGCACTCCGGCTGTCGACGTATTTCGTCTTCAAGATGCTTGAAGTAGATGTCGGACAATTCGTAGTCGGGCAGCGACGACGGGTTGTCGTGCAGTGGAATGAATTCACACTCGTAATAGCCGCGCTTCACTCTTTTCACGTTTACGAAGACGGGTATGTGGCCGAAGTGCTTGGTTATCTTCTCCGGACCTACCAGCACCGGCACGGTATGGTTCAAGAACTTCACGTAGTGCTTTATCTGTTTCCGCTTGGGCGACTGGTCGGCTATGAGTGCCACCATACACGGTTGGTTTTGCGATGCCATGTTAGCCACAAAGCGTGCCGTCTCGCGCATCTCCACACATATATTGCCCATACGCTCGCGCATTTGCTTGATGATGTTGTCGAAGGTATGGTTTATCAGTTTGTGATAAACCTGGGCGCATACTACATCGTCTTTAATCCAAAGTCCGATAGAGGTCATCCACTCCCAGTTGCAGTAATGTCCCATGAAGTAGTCGACCGACTTGCCCTGGTCGAGCAGTTCGTTGGTTTTGTTCACGTTTACGAACTTCATGCGCTTCTTGATTTCGTCGGGAGAGATTGAAGCCATCTTAGTGCTTTCAAGAATCATGTCCATAAAGTAGTGATAGAATTTCTTCTCTATAGATAATATTTCGTGATGGCTTTTCTCGGGAAAAGATTCGGTGAGATTCTTACGTACCACCTTTCTACGATATCTGATGATATAGTAAAGCGGATAGTACATAATGTCTGACAGTACATAAAGAGCCCAGAAGGGAATATATGATAGGACCTTTATTATTATAAAGATTATATAATACATTATATTGTATCGCATATGAAACTTTGGTTGTGTGAGTCAGACAAAGTTAAGTAAAATGCGTGAAAGAATGAAATTAAATAGCTCTAAAAGTTCGATTTGTTGTGTTTTTATTACAAAACAACCCTTTCGATACGCGATTTTTTCATTACTTTTGTAACTTTCAAAAAGCACAACGAATAAATACGTATATTCTAATATGATGACAGACCAACCACTGACATTCGCCATATTCGGCAACTCATTCCAACCGCGCAAGTCGACATCGCTCTTGCGTGTGCTGTCTTTTCTGAAGTCGCGCGGTGAGCGTGTGATGTTCGACCGTGAGTTTTACGACTTTCTCACGTCCGAGCACATGCTCGACCTCACTGGTGTCGACGTGTTCGACGGCGACGACTTCGATGCCGACTTCGTCATCTCGATGGGTGGCGACGGTACGTTCCTCAAGGCAGCGGTGCGTGTCGGCACCAAGCAGATACCCATCATTGGCGTGAATATGGGCCGACTGGGATTTCTGGCTGACGTGTTGCCGGCTGAGGTTGAGGCTGCGCTTGCCACCATCATAGCCGGAAACTACGCCATTGAGGAGCACACCGCCATACAGGTAGTCACCGAAGGCGGCGGCTTTGAGGGCTGTCATTATGCTCTCAACGACATTGCCGTGCTCAAGCGCGACGTGGCTTCGATGATCAGCATTCGTACAAGCATCGACGAGAGTTATCTGGTTACGTATCAGGCCGACGGATTGATAGTGAGCACTCCGACTGGTTCGACTGCCTATTCGCTGTCAAACGGCGGTCCGATAATAGTGCCGCAGACCCGCACGCTGTGCCTCACGCCCGTAGCTCCGCACAGTCTCAACATACGTCCTATTGTGATTAGCGACAAGAGTGTGGTGCGTCTGGAGGTGGAATCGCGTTCGCACAACTATCTGATTGCCGTCGACGGACGAAGCTACACGATGCACGAGGGTTCGGCTGTAACCATAAGTCGCGCCCCGTTCGTAACACGCATAGTAAAGCCCAACGGTCTGCGCTACTTCTCGTCGCTCCGCGAAAAGATGATGTGGGGAGCGGATAAGAGATGAGAATTTTGAATTTCGAGTTTTGAATTAGGAGTTTGTCGCCTTTGGCGATTATGAATTATTCAATTTTGAATTGCATAATTCATAATTCATAAATTCACAATCGCAGGCGCAAGCCGCGAATAATTCCTAATTCCTAATTCCTAATTCAAAATTCACAATCGCAGGCGTAAGCCGAGAATAATTCCAAATTCAAAACTCAAAATTCAAAAATGCCGTAGGCATCAATTCAACATTCAACATTCAACACTCAACATTCAATATGTTCAAAATTCCCAAAACCAAGTATCCGGCTCGCATTATTTTGCGATGGTTGTGGCGCGAACTGCGTGGCAATAGGTTGCAGTCGCTGCTCAACGCAACGTTGGGAGTGGCAGATGTGGCGTTGAGTCTGACACAGGTGTGGGCAGTGAAGCACGCCATCGACATAGCCTCGGGCAGTGAGCAGGGGTCGATATATTGGGCGGTGGCGCTGATGGGACTCATCATACTTGCCAACTTCGGCGTGAGCATAGCCGGCGTGTGGGTGCGCAACATTCTCGGCATACGTGCGCAGAACCGTATGCAGCAGCGCATGCTTGCCCATATATTGCAGGCAGAGTGGCACAGTAGAGAGCGGCATCACTCGGGCGACGTGCTCAACCGACTCGAAATTGACGTAGCAACGGTTGTTACGTTCCTCACGGAGACCCTTCCCAACACGCTCTCCGTCATACTTATGTTTGTAGGTGCATTCGCTTGCATGTTCGTTATGGATCATACGCTTGCCGTATTGCTTGTGGCTATCATGCCGGTGTTCCTTGCCGTAAGCCGAATCTATGTAGGGAAGATGCGCAGTCTGACCCGACTGGTGCGCGACTCTGACAGCCATGTACAGTCGGCAATGCAAGAGACGGTGCAGCACCGTATGGTAGTGAAGACGCTTGAGGCTGGCGACGGCATGGTGTCGCGCCTTGAGAGCACACAGTCGGAGCTGCGCAGCAATGTTGTGAAGCGTACCATATTCTCCATATTCTCCAATTTTGTCCTTAATCTTGGTTTCGCCATGGGCTATCTCGTAGCCTTCCTATGGGCTGCCGTACGCATGTCGGCTGGCACGCTGACGTTTGGCGGCATGACTGCCTTCCTGCAGTTGGTCAACAAGATACAGACTCCGGCACGCAATCTGACCAAGCTCGCGCCGGCATTTGTAGGCGTGCTCACCGCAGCCGAGCGACTTATCGAACTGCTCGAAGAACCTCTTGAACCGCAGGGCGAGCCCCAGCGTATGCAGGCACCGTGCGGATTGCGGCTTCAGAACGTGACGTACAGATACGAGGACGGCACGCGCAATGTCGTCGACAATCTCTCGTTCGACTTTGCTCCAGGCACGTGTACAGCAATATTGGGCGAGACTGGCGCCGGCAAGACCACCATTGTGCGTATGCTACTGGCGCTGGCACGACCGACGAGTGGCAACATATATATATATAATAAGGTGGAAAGTTGCGAGCTTACAGCACTTATGCGATGCAACTTTGTGTATGTGCCGCAGGGCAACACGCTCATGAGCGGTACTATACGCGAAAATCTGTTGCTTGGCGATCCGCATGCTTCCGAAGCCGATATGTGGAATGTACTCAATCGCAGTTGCGCCGACTTTGTCAGGACGTTGCCCTTAGGACTCGACACAAAGTGTGGCGAGCAGGGTGGAGGATTGTCCGAAGGTCAGGCACAGCGCATAGCCATTGCGCGCGCCTTGCTGCGCAACGGTTCAATAATGATATTCGATGAGGCTACATCGGCACTCGATGCCGACACCGAATGCCGATTGCTCGAGAGTCTGCTCCACGACAATCGCCATACAGTAATCTTCATCACCCACCGACCGGCTGTGTTGAAATACTGTACGCAGACGCTTAGGCTGTAACACACTTGCTGTAAATCAAGTTTTCGAATAAAAAACGAATGTTTTTGTTAGATTGTTTGCGCAAACAGCGAAATATTCATACCTTTGCATCGTCAAAAGGTTAATAGATTGTTTAGGTTAGTAGTAATAGATTTAGGTTTTTAGTTATTAGGTTTAAGGTAAATTGAACGATTGTTTAACAGGTAGCGATGAGGGTTCGTGAGAGTCTTCATTCATTACGAAAATAATTTTTTAGTTAAACATAGAAATATGGCACAGCTCGCTGAGAGTTGTGCCATATTTTTTTTCTTATTGCTTGCTGTGGAGGCTGGAGACCTCCACTACTATATAAGAATCCTACTACTAAGCAACGACAGTCTATTCTTAATTGTATATCTGTATATGCATAAATATACAATAAATCTTCCATTTTATAACAAACCGTAATTTTATATTGCATTTTTATAACGTATTGTTTGGATAATTATTCAAATATGCATACATTTGCATCTGTAAACGAATAAATATACATCCATACAAGAAATATGAAGTTAAAAAGCGACAGAATCGAAACATTGAAGATGCTCATTTCGAGCAAGGAACTTGGAAGCCAGGACGAGGTGCTTGCAGCTCTTGCCCAGGAGGGTTATGCCGTGACGCAAGCTACACTGAGCCGCGACTTCAAGCAACTCAAGGTGGCTAAGGCGGCCAGCATGAATGGCAGATATGTATATGTGCTGCCCAACGAAACCATGTATAAGCGTGTGCCCACGCCGCGAATGGCGTCGGAAATGCTCCGTATTCCGGGCTATCGCTCCATCAACTTCTCGGGCAATATGGGTGTGATACGTACCCGACCGGGCTACGCCAGTTCGATAGCATACAACATTGACAACGGACACATTGACGAAATACTCGGCACGATAGCCGGCGACGACACCATTTTCATCGTGATAAAGGAGGGTGTGACGCAGGATCAGGTTATCAAGGGATTGAGCACAATAGTACCGGGAATGGAAGCGGAATTTTGAATTAGGAATTTTGAATGTTGAATTTTGAATTGGTGCGCTTCGCGCATTGTGAATTATTCAATTTTGAATTTCCAGAATCTTATTCTTCAATTCTCAATTCATAATTCATCAATTCAAAATCGCAGGCGTAAGCCGAGAACAATTCAAAACTCAAAACTCAAAATTCAAAACTCGATAAAATCGATTATGAACAAGGAAGATATAACAGTGATGGTAGCCGACGCATCACATGAGAAATATGTCGACACAATACTCGATACCATAGAGAAAGCCGCCAAGGTTCGCGGCACCGGTATCGCAAAGCGTACACACGAATATGTGGCTACGAAGATGAAGGAAGCCAAGGCGGTGATAGCCCTTTACGGCGACGAGTTTGTAGGATTCAGCTACATCGAGACATGGGGCAACAAGCAGTATGTCACCACTTCGGGTCTGATTGTTGACCCTAAGTTCCGCGGACTGGGAGTGGCTAAGCGCATCAAAGACCTCACCTTCACGCTCGCCCGCACCCGTTGGCCGCATGCCAAGATATTCTCGCTCACGAGCGGAGCTGCCGTTATGGCGATGAACACCCAGTTGGGCTATCATCCCGTGACGTTTGCCGACCTCACCGACGACGAAGCTTTCTGGCGCGGATGCGAGGGCTGCATCAATGTAGACGTGCTCAAGCGCACCGGTCGTAAGTATTGCATCTGCACCGGAATGCTCTACGATCCCGAAGAACATCTGCCGGCTAAGCTTCCGGAGGAAGTGTTGGAGAGATTGAAGAAATTGAGTAATTAAAAGAACTCAACCCCCAAAAAGCCCCTCCCCCCAAAAG
>URQS01000031.1 GCA_900550035.1 uncultured Prevotella sp.
GAAAATGAACCATATTAGTACTGATATATATAAATAATTTAGATCACTTACTTATATTCTAAATTATGTTCTTTACGTCGTATTATCGTATAATTATGCAGTTTTCCAAAAACAGAAGCACAAAGTTACAGGATATCATCCAACGACACAAACAAATTGAAGATTAATGCAATAGACATTGTATACATACTTAAATATACGGATATGTATTGTATAAATATACATAAATACATGTCTTTTGCACATACAGAAACTGAATAATAATGTAATATGTTTGAAACAACATTCTTTCAAATATCACAAAAAATGAGTAACTTTGCAGCCCCAAAGGATAACATTATAAATTTTATGGCTACCAAAAATACTATATCTACAAGCTCTGCATGGACAGAGCTGGAATTTTCGGCTCGTTGCATGAGCCCATACATAAGCACACCTATTTATATACCCGAAGAGACAAGCTACTTTCTTTGCCGTCCAGACGGCACTCGCGAGCAGCATCGTCTCACCTTCGTAGTGTTCCGCGCTGAGGGCGCTGCCGAAGACGATTGGGAAGACGACCCAATGCTTGGTCGTCTGCAAATGGCTGTGCTCGGCGACGATGATGAGGAGATACAGCCGGCTGATGCTGTGTATCTCGGAGTGTCGCCCGACCGATTTATAAAGGTTGTTCGCAACGACGACAACGAGATTGTGTTCGACTTCACATGGCACTATGGCAACGTAGAGATTGACCGTGCTGAGCGCACCGACGAAGGCTACGTGCTGCGCAAGGACGACTTCGGTGAGGATGGCATTGCCTGCCGTCTTATTCCGCGCAAGGGCAACCCCTTCACAATACGTCTCACCATCCCTTATGTAGGATTCGCAATCACCGACGGCGATGGTCAGCATTTAATGGGCGACATCAACATCACCCACAACGACCTGGCTTCTTATCGTTACGCCTTCGTTGGCGACAACAACAACGACCGTTTCCAGATATCACTGGCCGACGGCAAGCTCAACTACATGTGCGTGTTGGGTGACGACCTGCGTCTGTCGATTCGCGATATGCGCGACCGTATGTCACTGGTTGGTGAAATCGATGCTGAGGGTCCGCTTTCTGACATTCTCATGGGTGCCCACTCGGCTCTCATCAAGAACAAGTCATCACGTTGGCGCGTGCAGCTCACCGGTGAGGAAGTAGAAGGTGCCGACGAGGTAGAACTAAACGGCGTAGCTCTGGCACGTTTCGCATTCACCGTGTTCAACAATGCCGATGCTGCCGACGAGGATGCAATAGCACAGCGTCTCATGGCTATGGAGCAAAAATACGGTTTCCAGTGGTTCTGGCTCAGCGAAGACGACTGGAGCCATGAACATCTCGAAGGTCTCATTGACATGGACAATCTCGACGACGACCCCGAAAAGATGATGCGCCAAGCCCTGCTCTTCAACCGCTACGAGACATTCATGAAGCGCCTTACTGCCTTCTCGTACATCTCGCAGAACCCCATACAGGGCGACCAGTTGCAGGCTCGCAACAACAAGCGCAAGATTGCTCGCTGCGTACGCCGCATACAGGCTCACCGCAACGGCGAAGAAAGCGTATGGACTCTCGACGAAGAAGCACGCAACGAAATCATCCACTTCTTCTCGACTTTCCACCGCGAATTTACAGCGGCACTTGAGGAGTAAATATACAATATTTGCATTTCTAACCGCTCAAAACTGCGAGTTGAACGCACAAGAAAATCTTTGACTCGAAATTCGTGAATTTTGAGCGTGCAGCACTATTTTGTTCATACACAACACATTACAGCGTATACAACAAAAGTGTGCAATTTTAAGATACGCAAAAGAAGCCTTTTTCATTGCAAAAGGGCTACTTTTGCACTACAAATAAGCCTCCTTTGCATTGCAAAGAGACTCCCTTTGGCTTCCAAAAGGACTCCCTTTGCAATGCAAAGGAGGCTTAATTGATAAAAAAATGAAGACAGGCATAAAAAACAATGATAAAAACCAACCCAAACGGCTTCTGAAATCTCTAGAATCAATTTTTATTTTGTAATACTTTTTTACTACCTGTACAATATTTGCATAGTAATGCTACTATATATTGAGAGACTGCTCAATAAATAAATCGAGTAGGAGGTAAACACTAATCATAGGTGTTTATCTCCTACTTTCGTATTTACCGACCTCTCACACCACCGTACGTGCCGTTCGGCATACGGCGGTTTCGTGCTTTTACACCTCACGATGTGTGCTTTCACCCGTTAGAGTTAGTTCTTCTCGCCGAAATCAGCCTGCTGCTTTTCCACTTCTTTCAGTTTGCGGTCGTTCTCTGCCTTGCGGTTCCGCTCGGTTTGTAGTTCCTCGGCAGTTTTCATTGTCGAAACACTTTCTGCTTTGCCCATTGACTGACCGATATGCTTGGCTTCAGACTCTGCATAAACCAGAGGATGGACAGCAGGCTTGCTCTCAAGTTCGAGTACGGCACTGGTAGGCATCTGCGAACCCTTCCACCTTACACTGGCTACGACACGAATTTTGCCTGGCTTGGTGGTTGACTGTATCAGCACAGGAGCTGTACCCCACTTTACGGGAACCGGGTTGACACCTGCACTGTCATCGCCCACAATGCGGCCTTCCCCTTCTACGTGAAACTGGATTTGGTAATTGTTCAGGCGTTTGATGTTTCCGTTTTCGTCGGCCACCGCAGCTATGACAGTAATCAAGTCTGATCCGTCAGCACTCAGTTCCATCCCTTCATGGTCTGCCCAAAGAAGCAGTTTCGCCGGTCTGCGTGCCGGCCTTACCTCATGTATTGCGACCACCTTCCCGTCAATAAATCCTTCGGCCCGAAGGAACACGTCGGCTTGTCGCTGTTTTCTTGACATCTGCTTATCAATCATAAAGTCGTAGACATCCTTGAAGACAATCACGGGAGAAGGCATTCCTTCCGTCCTGACGGGACGCTTATAGGTCCAAGTCTTGCCTCCCTTGTTATAGGTCAGACGCACTTCGTCACAGTTGGAATACACGGTAACATCCTTGGGCGAAAAAGGCGTCATTTCATGCGCAATATAAACCATGGGGCCTGTTTCAAAGGCTTGTTCCTCTACCTTTGCGCTGCGCTGCGCCTTAAACATATAATAGGAATACTTGGGCTGACGGAACACATCCATAATACCTCCATAGAAGGGGTCGGGATGATAACCGCGCTGATGGTCGAACGAATGCCACAGACAACCTCCCACATGCTGTCTTGGAGTGCGGTAGAGCACATCGTAACTGGTATATGGATAGGAAGGGGCGGCATAATGTTGCGCCTGGACCAGCATAGCATGTTCGCCCCAATTGCGTGCCACACGGCTTGGAGAATTATGTGAGTTCCAGTCATCCACATTGTCACCCCACTCACGTGTGAAGTAAGTGACATTGGGATCCATGTGCGTCATGGCCCATTGCTTGTCGGCATTGGACGGATGCCCGAACTGCACGGGATATTCTTCGTGCCCACGGGCTTCACTGTCGCAGCCCGAGTAGCAGTAAGGATAAGGATACTCCTCGCTGACAATGTCCTTTGTACGTTTGGCAAAGTCGGCAGGATACCATGTTTCGTTCAGGATAGGTTCCCACAACCATACGCAAGGATGGTTGCGGTCACGACGTACCATCTGACGGATATCATCATATACACGTTCGGCAAAAACGGGAGCCTCGTTCCAGAATTGCCACCCAGGCGTGTTGACGATGACAAACAGGCCGAGTTCGTCACAGGCATCCATAAAGGCGGGATCCTGAGGGCAATGGGCATTGCGGATAACCTTGAGTCCGGCATCACGCAGCTTCTTGGCATCACGCCAATGAAGTCCGTTAGAGACTGCATTTCCCACAACGGCATAGTCCTGGTGACGATTGGCACCGATGAGGGGCTGGTCATAGGGTTTCCCGTTCAACCAGAATCCGTCTTTCCCCTTGAACTCGATGCTGCGGATACCGATACGACGACGGTAGCCATCCACCACATCTCCCTTCTGGTTGCGGATGCGTACAATGAGGTTATAGAGGTTGGGATGCTCCGGGCTCCAGAGTTGCGGTGTCTGGAGTTTCACCTTATCACTTGTAGTAAGCGCCTTTCCCGAGCGTATCTGCACCTTGGTATTTACCAAAGCCGCCTGCCGCCCGTCAGGCTGCTGCAATTCATATTCGATGACGCCACGGAAATTCTGTCGGCTATCATTGCGCACCTGAATTTGCATAAGAACAGTGGCAGAGGATTCCGACACGTTGTCATAGGCAACAAACAGACCGCCGCCAGCCGTTTCGTGTTCAAAATTGGGGTCGGTGATATACACATCACGATGGGCAATGAGCCAGCAGTCGCGGTATATACCTCCGAAGTAAGTGAAATCAAGCATTTCCTGAGCCTTGCCTGGGGGATAGGCAGGGTCGTTACTATTGTCTGTCCATACGGCTATAATATTCTCCTTGTTCCACTGAATGGCTTTTGTGACATCCAGCACAACGGGCAGATAGCCTCCATAGTGCTCGGCCAGCAACTTGCCATTCACATAGACCTTGCTTTTTCCCATGATTGCCTCGAAATGCAGAAACAGCTTCTGCCCTTTCAACTGTTCGTTGGGGGTAAAATGCTTACGGTACCACGCTTCACCCTGATAGTTGATACAACCGCTGGCTTCTGTGGGCAGATATTCCAGTCCGTGAGGCAGGGACACCACCTCCCAACGACTGTCATCGAAAGTGACCGACTCGGCTCCCTTGGCGCTGCCTTTATAGAACCGCCAGGCTGGGTTCATCGAATGTACCGTTCTGCCAGACTGCGGCAGTTCAAAGAAACCAGCCGTAGAGAACTGGGGATTGCTGTCTGCCGAGGCCGTCTTGAACAGCAAGAGAGCCAGCGCCAGCAATAGAAATCTATAATTCTTCATAGGGAAAAAATTGTTGTTGTTGTTATATTGTCTTGATTATCCGAATATCCATTTGGCATATTTGGGCGTCATCCTGTGGCCCAAAGCCACAAAGCCCCAACAGAGCACAAAGGTTATTGTTGCCGTGACAGGTATGCGGACTGAGACCGGCACACCTATAGAGTCGGCAATGGCATATCCAAATCCGACTATAAAGTAATGTACCATATAGATTCCTAAACTGCATTTGCCTATGTTCGCCAAGGCAGAAACAACTATGGGTGACTTGATTCTCACTTTCCTTACAACCAGAAACCATGCAACGGTCATCAAAGCCACATTAGGAGAACAATACAGGAAGAACAATTCCAGCTCCTGCTCCGAGCAGTCGGGAACGGCAGACATGGTCTTGAATCCCACATATGTAGCGGCGTATCCGACAGCAAGCATCGGCAAAGCTACCGAAAGCGTCTTGCCCCATTTCCATTCCTCCACCTCCTTGATGAGGAAATGCCCCAGCAGCAGATAACCGCTGAATCCCGCAAAATAGTAGAATGTGCCGAACGAATTCCATGCGCACATACCTAAAATATCGGATGAATAGAATGAATAGGCATAGGGCAAGAACAATGTAACTGCCCACACGCCCAACATGAATTGCATTTGTCTGCGACTTGCTGTCTCCACCCATGAGGACAAGACGGGCATATACAGATAAAGACCTATCAGCATGTACAGATACCACATGGGTACGGTATAGGTACTGAACTTGACAGGTATCAGGACGATGTTTGCCATTGCATCACCGAAAGTCTGCGATGCATCAGACGGAGCATAGGCAAACACATCGGAAATTATACTATTAGGGAGCCCGAGCACTCCTGTAATCCAAGGGAAAAGGTTATACAGGACGGACCAAATCACAAAAGGAAAAGCAATGCGGAGAAGCCTCTTTCTATAGAACTCGCGCATAGACAGCTTGACAGGAAGCAGAAGGATTCCCGTAATCATGACAAACAGAGGGACGCATGGTCTAAGAAACGATCCGTAAATGCTCCCCCAGAAGTTATAGTCCGGATTAGACCTTGCTTCGGGCGACACATTGAACGGGTCAGAACAATGGACACATATAACCATAAAGATGGCTATCAGCTTCAACACATCAAGCCAGACAATTCTTTTCATACTTTGAATGATTTACTGTTTTTTTCAATAGTGGAATGGGGTCAAATTATTGGATAACTTCCCATTTACCCTTCAGCTTCACCACCGTTGCTATCTCATCCATCGGCATACCCTTGAGGTTGATGGTACACCCATTGCCAGACTGGATGACTGTCGCCTTCTGCTTGTTTTTCAGCATGGTGGCAACAGCCTTTCCCTTGAACTTGCAAGGGATGGTAATCTCTCCTGATTCAGGAAGCTGATAAATGTGAAGGTACAAGGTATTGTCACCTTTTCGGGTGACACGTCCCCAAGGGAATTCCACCTCAAACGGATTGGCACGTGTGCCATAGATGGCCTCTCCATTGACATGCATCCACTGGCCGATACCTCTAAACAACCTGACGCTCTCGTCGGGAATGCTTCCGTCGGGCATGGGGCCGATATTCAACAGGAAATTGCCTCCACGGCTGACCACATCGATAAGCTGATGCACCAAATCCTGTACAGTCTTCCAACGCTGGTTGAGTGCAGAATAGCCCCAAGTGCCGTTCAAGGTCTGACAAGCCTCCCAATCACCGTCTATTCCATTTGCTGGAATATGATGTTCGGCAGTAGAATAGTCGCCCTTCCATACGGGAGTAACCTTAATGCCACCCTCACTCAGATGATTGTCTGAATGGTAGAGACGGTTGTTCTGAATCGCTTTGGGATATTTGTCAAAAAGCTGCTTCATCAGCCGTGTGGCTCCCCATGCGTAATCTCCCTGGAACTTAGGCTGGCTGAAGTCCCACCAAACCAAATCGACCTTGTAGTTATCCAACAGGACTCCAAATATGTCAGAAAGGTAGTTCTTGTATCTGTCATGATGTCCGAACTCTCTCTTACCTTCCTGCTGGGCCTTGTAATTTCCTGCTGGATAGGATATTCCTGACCCAGAGGGGTCATAGTCGGGATGGTTCCAGTCAAGCAAGGAGAAGTAGTAACCAGCCTTCATATCGTACTTCCTGCAGGCTTCAGAATACTCTTTGACCACATCGATACCCTTGACTTTCTTGACGTTGAAATCGTACGAGGGTGTTTCGTACATATTGAAACCTTCATGATGACGGCTTGTGAGCACGGTGTAAGCACATCCTGCTTCCTTGGCCAGCTTGACCCATTCCTCTGCCTTGCCACTCGAGGGGTTGAAACGTGGGATAGCCTCTTTCTTGTAAGTTTCGAAGTCGGCTCCTGACTGCATCTGTATCCACTCCACACAGCCTTCGAATTGCTTGCCCTGGAATTCTCCCGCCAAGCCCGAATAGAGTCCGTAGTGAATGAACATTCCGAACTTACCGTCTCTCCACCATTTCATTCGCTTGTCACGTGCTTTTTTCGTTTCTGCAGGTGCACCTTCGTTGCCTACGCGATCATCATATACTAAATCTCTGATAGCGAAAGTATGGGCAAACAGGTTGATGGCAGTGCCTGTCTTTTCGGATTGCAGTGCTCCTGACATGGCCAGACGCTTAATGGCATCCTTCATTTCCGCCTGTTCTTTCAATGCCATTTCATAGGTTTTTCTTTTTTCTTTCGGACAGGTGTCGTAGCTCCAACGCAAGACTTCCTTGATAGCCGTGTTATCCTTATTGCTACGAAGTAATAAGGACAGCGTATCCAGCGCGCTGTTGGATTCATCAATTGTCTTGACTTTATTCAAAGTGGTTGTAGCACGTCGATAGATTTCACATAACTGTGATAAGCCATCTTTCTGAATGTTTTGTCCCATGCAATTTGCAGACAATAAAGCCAAACAAACTGCTGTCATACATACTTTTTTCATTTGTTTTATATCTGTTTTTATAGTAGTTATATATCTGATTGCCACCATGTCGAAGAGTTCACTTATCTTAGTGTTGCGAAAAGAAAACAAGCAAAACTCTGATATGATATGCCAAAGATAGCAATAAAATCTGAGAAACTCACTCCTTTAGGAGGAGTGTTTTCGGGTCATGGAGCAATTTGACTCCGCATAGTCATCTGTAATCGACTCAACCCTCGGTCTAAGGTGTAAACGCTGCCTTTTATATTAATAACCTATAAAAAGCTGCGCCCTGCAATGGCGAAGCATTTATAGTCATAGCTTTTGCCATTGCAGGGCACTTTTATTGTTTCATTTAGAACTTTATCACTCTGCTGCCGTCTGCAGTCTCCTCGATTGTTACCTTAACGGCATCCTCGGGCAGGAGTTCTTCGATGAGTTCGGGCCATTCGAGGAAGCAGAGCGAACCGCTGTAGAAGTAGTCTTCGTAACCCATGTCGTACACTTCGTCGAGTTTCTTGATGCGATAGAAGTCGAAGTGGAATATGCTGTCGCCCGTTGTGGCAGACTGATATTCGTTGACGATGGCGAATGTGGGCGATGTGATGACATCGTCTACGCCCAACTCCTCGCATACGGCTTTGACAAATGTTGTCTTGCCGGCTCCCATCTTGCCGTAGAAGGCGAACACTTTGCTGTCGCCCATGTTGGCAATGAATTGCTTGGCAGCCTCGTTTATGTCTGCCAATGTGTTTATTCTTATTTCCATAATAATAAAAATAATAGCCCTACCCCCAACCCCTCCCCCGCAGGGAGGGGAGTAATGTGATTTTGTTGGGATGAGAGATAGTTGGCTGTATGATTTATTAATTGATTATTGTAAAATTCCTATTAAGCAGTCGGTTCATACCGCTCCCCTCCCTGCGGGGGAGGGGCCGGGGGTGGGGCTTTTCTTCTACCTCTTCTTCAGCGTAACGAGCGGAATGAGCATTTCCTCCATTGATATTCCACCGTGCTGGAACGTGTCCTTATAGTACGACACGTAGTAGTTGTAGTTGTTGGGATAAGCCAGGAAGGAGTTGCCCGTAGCGAAAACGTACGACGTGGAGAGGTTGGGCGCAGGCAATTGTGCCTCGTGCGGATTCTTGACAACAAACACATCCTTCGACTGGCAGTTGAGATTCTTGCCGAGTTTGTAGCGCAGGTTGGTGTTGGTGTTGCGGTCGCCGATTATCTTTATGGGCTTCGAAGCCCTGATACTTCCGTGGTCGGTGGTGAGGATAACGGTGCAGTCGGTCTGTGCGAGAGCCTTAATCAGTTCGCCAACTACCGAGTGTCGGAACCACGAGAGGGTTATGCTGCGATAAGCCGACTCGTTGTTGGCAAGCTCGCGCACCATCTTCGACTCTGTACGTGCGTGCGACAGCATGTCGATGAAGTTCAACACCACGACGTTTATGTCGTTCTTGGTAAGCTCGCCGAGTCGTTCGACGAGCCGTTCGGCTGCTGCCGAGTCATTGATCTTGTGGTATGAGAATGTATCGTGGCGACGATAGCGTTCTATCTGCGTACGTACGAGCGGCTCCTCGTTGATGTTCTTGCCCTCCTCTTCGTCCTCGTCCACCCACAAGTCGGGAAACATATGCTCTATTTGTTCGGGCATCAAGCCCGAGAATATGGCGTTACGGGCATACTGCGTGGCTGTAGGCAGGATGCTCATGTACATGTCTTCATTGACATCGAACATCTCGCCTATGTCCTGGGCGAGCGTGCGCCACTGGTCGTAACGGAAGTTGTCGATAACAACGAGAAACACTTTCTCGCCATTATTTACCGCCGGAAACACACGATTCTTGAATATATCCGGACTCATTAGCGGCCTTTGCGTTGTGCCGGGAGCCACCCACGTCAGATAGTTCTTTCGAACGAACTTGGCAAAGGCGTTGTTGGCCTCCTCCTTCTGCATCTGCAGCATCTCGGTCATACCGGAATCAGCCGAACTGAGTTCGAGTTCCCAACGCACAAGGCGGCGGTATATGTCCTTCCAGTCGTCCAGAGTGCTGCAGTCCATGATGCGCATTGCAATGTCCTGAGACTCCTTGCGATAGCCGGTCTGGGTCACTTCGGTGACAATCTGCTTCTTGTGGATGTTCTTTTTGAGTGCGAGCAGAATCTGACTGGGGTTGACTGGCTTAATCAGATAGTCGGCAATCTTCTGTCCTATGGCCTGATCCATGATGTTCTCCTCCTCACTCTTCGTAACCATTACGATAGGCGTGGATGGCGAAATTTCCTTTATCTGCTGCAAGGTTTCGAGTCCGGTGATTCCAGGCATCATCTCGTCGAGCAGCACGAGGTCGAAATTGCGCTTACGACACTCCTCTATAGCGTCGTTGCCGTTGTTGACGGTAGTGACGTCGTAGCCTTTCTTCTCCAAAAAGATAATGTGGGCGCGCAGCATCTCAATCTCGTCGTCTACCCACAGCAAGTGTCCTGTAGTCATATTGCTATATTATTTTAAAAGCCTTCGAGGTCATAATATTCGTCACTTAAGTCCTCTACCACCTTGTTTTCTTTCTTTTTATTTGTCTTATTGTCAACCTTCTTATTATCAACTTTCTTACTGTCAACCTTTTTGTCGTCAACCTTCTTGTTGACATTGTCGTTGTTTATGACGGGGCTGACATTTGGCACATCCGGACCTACAGTGTCGTCGGGCTGCTGTTCAGGGGTATAGTCGGGCTCGTTGAGCAACGGCTCGTCGGTAATCTTGAGCGGTGCGAAGTGGCGCGTGTAGAAACGATCGTAGTCGTCGTAGCTGAACTGCTGACCGAGCAACTTGCGATTCTCCTCGCTCACAATCACGCTGCGAGCGTGTGCCATAAGTTGTGCCACGGGCTTCTGACTGTGCAGCTGTCGGGCGTATTGCAGAGCCTCGTCGTAGTTGCGGAAACCGCTTATGGTCATGCTATGCAGTCCGCCCACGTCCTCGATGGCAATGTCGAAGTTGCGAACCAGGTAGCTCGTGAAGTTGTAACGGGCTATATTGAATAGCAAACGGTTCTCGTCGACCGAGTCGGGAGCATAGACAGCCATGTATACGAACGGAGTGTTGCGCTCGTCCGACAACTGTCGGGTTGCGATAGAGTCGCTGTCGGCAAGCACGGCAGCACGACGTTGCCATACATCGTCAATGTCAAACTTGCCGCCATAGAGTCGTCTACCCTCGCCCACTCCCTTAACAATCATGCCTGCGAGTGGTGCCACACCGCTCTCGGGATACTTCTCCACCACAGTGCGCATATCCTCAACACATCCTGCAGCATCACCGTTGTTCAGCTTGGACAGTCCGCCGATGAATACAAACTTGTCGCGGTTGGCTCCAAGAGCAAACCTACTGCCCGAAACCTCCACGCCAGCCATGACTTCGTTGTAGCGACCTGCCTTGAAGGCATCGTATGTAGCGGCGTAGAGCGAGTCTTCGATGTGTACGCCAAAGCTTGCGTTCTCCACATAATTGGGGTCGGACAGCAGCACGGTCAATTCGTTGTGGGGATAGTTGCGCTGCAGCAGGTCGACATAAGTATCGGCTGTGGCCTTATCACCCTTGCGCATATACAACAAGAAGAGGTGGTAATAGGCATCGGCTGTATGCTCTGACGATTTATAGTCG
The DNA here is from genome assembly GCA_900550035.1 of uncultured Prevotella sp. GTDB lineage: Bacteria > Bacteroidota > Bacteroidia > Bacteroidales > Bacteroidaceae > Prevotella. The sequence goes on from URQS01000031.1 coordinate 11,561, forward strand.
CGTGTGAGACGCAGCAGACTGCGCTCGGAGAGCATGAGATTGTCGAGCTTGTCCTTGAATATCACGCCCGCATTATACAGACCGTCCATTATCAGACGGTCGCTCTCAGCCTTCTGTTCGTCGGTGAATGGTATCTGCGCCAAGTAGTATTCGCGCTGGTGCGGGTCGGCAACTGCGCTGTCGGGCAGAGTCGCAGGAATCGAATCGGCAACAAGCTCTGTAGTATCAACCACAGCCTCATCGTCGTTATTGCCCACAGCCACAACCGTCTTGTTGGTGCGTCGCCAGTTGTCTACGTTCTCGCGCTTGCCCCACAGTTTCCGGAAAGCAGTCTTGCCCTGGCTCACAGCCATAGGATTGTAGAAGTACCATTGTGCCTTGTCGCCTTTCATGGCGGCTGAAGTGCTGCTGTTTAGAGGTCGTTGCCGGTTCAACCGGTTTGAATTGCCCGTGCCCATTGCGCCATTCGGCTGCGTGCCGTTGCCTGATTCCTGTTCGGCCTTGAGCCGTTGCTCCTCGCGCTCCTTGCGCTTGAGCTGCGTGATAACGCGGTCGATGGCGGCATTGCGCGACGCTTCGTCCATACGGGCGAGCTGCTGCAGCGAGTCTTGCAGATGAACGCTCTCGGTGAATGGCACCAGTTCGTCGAGCACTTTGGAGCGCTGGTTGAGCTGGGCATAGTCGGGACGATCCTTGTCGAGCATTCCTATAGCCTCACCGTATGTGCGCTGAGCATCGGCATAACGCTCTCGCGCCCAATAAATGTCGCCCAAACGTAACAGCAGCACGCCCTTCTCTATGCCCGAACGTGTGGCTCGTGCCGCTCCACGCTCGTAAGCAGAGATAGCCTTGGCGGTGTCGCGACGTGCCATATATATATTGCCGATGGCATAATATACCTGGTCGAGATAGTCCTTGTTCTTATCAGAAGCCGCCATTCGCTTCAGTCGGGCTATCATCTTGTTCGACTGCGAGCCCGACATCACCTCGGTCATGGCTATACGTGCGTTGAACTCCACCTCGTAGGGCGGATTCTGCCTTATCACACGACGATAGGCATCGGTGGCAGCCGTCTTGTTGCCGAGCAGGGTCTGTATCTGTCCCATGATGAACCACTCGCGTGCACGCTGCTTGCGTCGCATCTCGTGACGTATCACACGGCGCAGATATACAGCAGCGTTCTTGTAGTCGGCGGTGCGCAGATAGTAGTCGGTGAGCGTATAGTCCCACTCCTTCTGTGCAGCCCAGTGTATTGAGTCGCGCTGAGTTTCGCGTATCACATCCTCGGCGTCATAGTTCCACTCTTCCTCTACATAGCATTTGGCAAGCCAAGCTCGCGCCTTGCCGTATATGGCAGGCTGTGTGCGAAAGAGTCGCGACATGTAGGCGAAGGTTGAAGCAGCCTCATCAAAGTCGCCTTTGTAGAACTGCGAGCGCCCCATCAGCATCCATGCACGCCACAAGAAGGGATTGTATTCGCGGCGCGATAGCCATTCGCGGTCGCGTTGGGTCTTGCGCCGCTTCTTGTCCCACACCGGACGGCGCTTTATGCTGTGCAGTCGGATAGTCTTCTGACACTTCTCAATGGCACGCTCATATCCAGCCTTGCCCAACTCTCGGCTCTGCTTGTTTGCCACGGTATATAGCGGCAGCAGCTCGGTGTAGTTGTCGCGGTTGCCGTTCTCCTTCTCTTCGGATGCGTCGATGTACGCCAACGTACCATTATAATATGTATTGTAGCGTGCCTTGAAGGCGTGCCAGCGGCGTGTCATGGCTGTATTCTTCTGCGTAGAGCATCCTGTCGCCGAGATGATGATGACGGCAACAAACAGGAATATGATGTATCGGGAACGCAGGAACACGGGGTTTTGAATGTTGAATGTTGAGGGTTGAATGTTGAATGTTGAGGGTTGAATGTTGAATGATTAATTGGTGCGGAGCATGTACACTTCGTCTTTTATCTGGTCGGGCAGTTCGATGCCACGCAAATGCAGGCTGCGGCACCATGCAGCCACTTCGTCCTGGCGCATGGTATAGAGCACATCGGAGAACTGCTCTGCCTCGTCGTCGGTGTAACTGTCGGACTGCCGTCCGCTGAAAGCGTCGAGTTCTTCGTCGTCGAAATACTCTATTGGTTTGGTCGACGCCTCCATCATGCAGTCTTGCTCACACTTAGTCTCAGGTGTACCGTTGCATGTGGCACACGTCTGCTCCACCTTAATAGGAGCATCTTCGACATTCTTGCCGCGCGAAGCCACCTTTGAGGCAATGCCCACTATTACGCCAAGCAGAAGTATTGAAACAATCAGAATCAGCATTATTGTTTAATGTATTTGTTTGCTACTTAATCTTCTCGATAGTCCATCCCGCCTTCTCCAAATCGTCCCAGAACTGCGGATACGACTTGGTCACTACATACGGGTCGTTGATTCGGAGTCCGGGGAACTTGATGGCAGCAGGTGCAAACGCCATAGCCATACGATGGTCTTCGTATGTATCGATTGGCTCAAATGTAGGTTCGCACATAGCTCCGTCCCATATCAGCGTGTCGTTGTTCTCGTCGCGCAACACATATCCCAGCTTGCGCAATTCGCGTTTCAAGGCTTCTATGCGGTCGGTCTCCTTGATTTTAAGACTCGCCAGTCCGGTGAACTTGAAGGGTATGTTGAGCAATGCGCACGTCACGACAACGGTCTGCGCCAGGTCGGGAGCCGAAATGAAGTCGTAGTCGAGTCGCGACAGCATGCAACGCTGCTTCTTGAGCGTAACTGTAGGCATAGCGTCATTGTCGGCGCGCTCGGCGAAACGGGTCTTCACGCCCATCAGCGAGTATATGTACTTGACGATAGAGTCGCCCTGTTTTGAAGCGTCCATGAGTCCTTCAAACATCAGTTGCGATTCGGTATCGTCCGTAAGCGCCATCATCTCATACCAATAAGACGAAGCACTCCAGTCGCTTTCTATCAGATACTTGTGCTGATTGTACGGATGTGGATTCACCTTAACGGTCTCCATATCGCTCCAGTCGGCATCGGCACCAAACTCGCGCATCATCCACAGCGTGAGGTCGATGTACGGACGCGATATGATGCCGCCCGTCATGCGCAGCTCAAGTCCGTTCTTGAGCACCGGACCGATCATCAGCAGCGCCGAGATGTACTGCGAACTGACGTTGCCCGGAATCTCCAGATAGCCTCCTTCGAGCGGATGTCCCTTGATGCGGAGCGGCGGATAGCCCTCGTTGGCAACGTATTCGATGTCGGCACCGAGATAGCGCAGCGCGTCAACGAGTATGCCTATGGGACGGTTCTTCATGCGTTCGGTTCCGGTGATGACGTGCTCGCCGGGCGTAACAGACAGATAGGCGGTCATGAAGCGCATGGCAGTGCCTGCCGCCTTGATGTCAATAACGTCGGGATTGTTCATCAAGGCGTTCACCACAACTTCGGTGTCATCGCACACCGAGAGATTCTGCGGCAACACATCGCTGTTGGACAGAGCGTGTATGATGAGCGCGCGGTTGCTGATACTCTTTGATGCGGGGAGTTTTATAGTGGCGTTGAAATTTTCAGGTGCCTTGAGTCTGTATTGCATATATATTTACCGTTTATTTATTATGTCAGCATTGCTGGCAATACCTTATTATATTATAGTGCAAAGATAAGTATTTTAATTTATTTGCCAAAATTGTCGGCATTTTATTTGGCTGTTTCATAAGAAGTGTGTATCTTTGCACCCGCTTACAAGAAGTTCGGGATGTAGCGCAGTTGGTTAGCGCACGCGTCTGGGGGGCGTGAGGTCGCTGGTTCGAGTCCAGTCATCCCGACTTAAAAATGGGTTAAAGTGTTGCCAAACAACATTTTAACCCATTTTTTATTGTTATACGTCCGACACAACAAATCATTCATAGACACATAAAAAAAAGCCTTCTATGCATCACGCACGGAAGACTTTCATTAATTCAAAAAATATTCAAAATAATTCCTTTATCACGCTGCCGTCCATACGTCGGATGCGCATTGCGCCGTCGTCGTATGTGGCAAATGTGGGTTCGTTGCCACCCTTGGGGAAGGTTATCGAACCGAGATTGCACACTATGCCGTCGTTCTCGGCAGCCTCAAGTTTCCACAAATGAGTATGACCGTAAACGAATATGTCGTGTGCGAGAGCCGGACGGTTCTGCTCGTTGTATACATGTCCGTGAGTGATGAACATACGTCTGCCGCCATCTACAATCAAGGCATAGTCAGCCATGATTGGAAATTCGAGCAGCATCTGGTCAACCTCAGCGTCACAGTTGCCACGCACGGCAACGATACTGTCCTTTCTTTTATTTAGCAGATCAACGATGCCCTTCGGGTCGATGCCTTCAGGAATGCGGTTGCGCGGTCCGTAGTTGAGTATGTCGCCAAGAATGAGCAGCATGTCATACTGCTCGCGGTCGTAGAAGTCGAGCACACGTTGAAGCGTGGGCAGACATCCGTGTATGTCGGATACAAGTAAGTATTTCATATATCAATAACTTCTCTTATATGTGCTTATCAGTGTATTAGTCGTTCAGTTCACGATCCTGCTCACGCTTACGCTTCTGCTCGTCGATAAGCTGGAAGTCCTTCTTGCGCAGCACAAATGTCGAACCGAGATATTTCTCGCGTACCACCTCGTTTTCTGCCAATTCTTCGGGCTTGCCCTGGAACAGAATCCTGCCCTCAAACAACAAGTATGCACGGTCGGTGATGGTCAGCGTCTCCTGCACGTTGTGGTCGGTGATGAGGATGCCGATGTTGCGGTATTTCAATCGCCACACCACATGCTGAATCTCCTCAACGGCAATTGGGTCGACGCCGGCAAACGGCTCGTCGAGCATGATGAACTTAGGGTCGATAGCGAGACAGCGTGCAATCTCCGTGCGTCGACGCTCGCCACCCGACAACTGGTCGCCAAGGTTCTTGCGCACCTTGCCAAGATTGAAGTCGGCAATGAGTTCTTCGAGCTTGTCGAGCTGCTGCTTGCGTGTGAGAGTGGTCATCTCGAGCACAGCCATAATGTTGTCCTCGACGCTCAACTTACGGAAAACGCTCGCCTCCTGAGGCAGGTAGCCTATGCCTGAGCGTGCACGCTTGTACACCGGGAAGCTGGTTATGTCCTTGTCGCCGAGGTATATGTGTCCGTCGTTGGGCACGATGAGTCCTGTAGTCATATAGAACGACGTTGTCTTGCCGGCACCGTTCGGACCCAGAAGTCCTACAATCTCGCCCTGGCGTACATTTATCGACACATCGTTTACAACGGTACGCTTGCCGTAACGCTTCACAAGTTCCTCGGTGCGTAGCACCATACAGTGGGGCTTAGTGTCAGCATTTGCTACCATATCTTCTATTTTATCATTCATATTTATCATATATAAAACCGATACAAAGGTAAAACAAAATATCATTTCCCCCAAATAAAACACAAAAACTTAAATCTTATGAATAGTTTTTGTCTTTTTATTGCTACTTTTGCATTCAATATAAATAAAGCACAACCATAATTATGTTGATATTGAAATACTTAAACACGCTTGGACGTTATCTCATGCTGATGGGCCGCTCAATGGCACGCCCCGAGCGCATGCGCATGTTCTTCAAGCAGTACATTAAGGAGATGTCGTCGCTTGGCGTTGACTCTATAGGCATCGTGCTGCTCATCTCGTTCTTCATCGGTGCCGTTATCTGCATCCAGATGAAGCTCAACATCCAGAGTCCTTGGATGCCACGATGGGTGTCGGGCTACACCACACGTGAGATTCTGTTGCTTGAATTCTCGTCAAGTATCATGTGTCTTATTCTGGCGGGCAAGGTAGGCTCCAACATCGCTTCGGAGCTGGGCACCATGCGTGTGACGCAGCAGATTGACGCCCTCGACATCATGGGTGTCAACTCAGCCAACTATCTCATTCTGCCGAAGATTCTGGGACTGGTAACAATCATGCCATTCCTCGTAATCTTCTCTTCTGCCACGGGCATTCTCGGAGCCTACGGCACGGCTTATATCGGACACATACTCTCGCCCGAAGACCTTACGCTCGGACTGCAACACCAGTTCAACTCATGGTTTATGTGGATGAGTATCATAAAGAGTCTTGTCTTCGCATTCATCATATCGAGCGTGTCGAGCTACTTCGGATATACGGTTGAGGGCGGATCGGTAGAAGTAGGCAAGGCAAGTACCAACGCTGTGGTCAACTCAAGCGTGCTGATTCTGTTCTCGGACGTGTTCCTCACACAGTTGTTAAGTTAAAAACATCACAACCCACTATGATTGAAGTAAAACATCTATATAAGTCGTTCGGCGACAAGGAAGTGCTAAAGGACATCAACGCTGTGTTTGAAGACGGCAAGACAAACCTTATCATCGGACAGAGCGGAAGCGGCAAAACGGTGCTTATGAAGAACCTTGTGGGACTGCTGACGCCCACAAGTGGCGAGGTATTGTACGACAACCGCAACTTCGTGGCTATGAGTAAGGACGTAAAGGTGCAAATGCGCCGCGAGATGGGAATGATTTTCCAGAGCGCTGCCCTATTCGACTCGCTCTCGGTGTTGGAGAACGTAATGTTCCCGCTCGACATGTTCTCGTCGATGAACTATCGTGAACGTGTCCGCCGAGCACAGGAATGTCTTGACCGCGTCAACCTTATTGACGCACAGCAGAAGTTCCCGGGCGAAATATCGGGAGGTATGCAGAAGCGTGTAGCCATAGCGCGCGCCATCGTGCTCAACCCCAAATATCTATTCTGCGACGAACCCAACTCGGGTCTCGACCCTCGTACATCACTCGTCATCGACGAGTTGCTCTCGTCAATCACCAAGGAGTACGACATCACAACCATCATCAACACTCACGACATGAACTCGGTGATGGGCATCGGCGAAAACATACTGTTCATTTATAAGGGTCGCAAGGAATGGCAGGGCACCAAAGACGACGTGATGGGAGCTACAAACGAGAACCTCAACGACCTCGTTTTCGCATCTGATTTGTTCCGCAAAGTGAAAGAAGTAGAAATGGAGAAACTTAACAAAAAAACACATATTCAGCCATAAAACATGCTGGAAATGAAGGCTTAGAATGTTAAAATTAAGTTTTTTCAAACATTTCTTTTACAAAAGTTTTGGTATCCGAAAAAAATGAAACTATCTTTGTAGTCGAAAGTTATCATCACATCATAACAACCAATTTAAACCATACAGACACAACACGCTGACGACCATTCTCGCAAGAGATGGCACGGGCGACAACCATACCTTTAAACAATCACCTAATAATACCTTCTCAAAGAATAAAAAAACTGATAGTCATCACTTTACTATTAATTTAAAGCCGCGCCGCAGAGAATGCAGTGCGGCTCTTTTTTTTGTCAAACGCACATACGATGCAAATACGGGTGAGCTCGTAACAAGAAAAGTGAAGCTCAAATAAAGAGCTATAATGTCTGAATGTTGTACGCCTGCACTATTCTTTCTTTATATTATGCAGCATTGAGACTAAAAACAATTACCTTTGTTGAGAGATTAATCCAACAGAATGAAAATACTGCATACAAGCGATTGGCATCTTGGCCATACGCTTTACAATTACGACCGAACGGAGGAACAGATGGCTATGCTTCTTCAGACGGTCAATATAGTGAGAGAGGAGAAGCCAGATGTGTTCCTGCTTTGTGGTGATGTCTATCACACACCACAGCCGTCGGCGTCTGTTCAGACTATGTTTACGAATGCCTTGGTGGAAATACATGACGCAAACCCGGATATGACCATTGTCATAACTGCGGGCAATCATGACAGCGGCACGAAGCATGACATATTCAGAACGCCGTGGAAAGCGTTGAAGGTATATACCATCGGTAGCGTTGACGCTAATAATAAGGAGGATTTGATTATAGAAATTCCAGGACAAGGCTATGTCATTGCCGTCCCTTATGTCAACGAAAGAAATATGCCTGACGGTTTCTTTCAGGACTTGCTTGACATTGTGGCTGAACGAAACAAAGCCAACCTGCCCGTACTTATGACAGCTCACACCACCGTTAGCGGTTGTGATTTTGCGGGTCATGAGAACGCTTCAGAATACGTTGTCGGCGGTATTGACTCGCACAGTTTGGAGGATATGGGCACGGGCTACGACTATCTTGCATTGGGACATATCCATCATGCCCAGTTTGTTCGTGGAGGAAATCATCGTGTAAGATATTCTGGAACGCCTGTTCCTGTGAGTTTCGACGAGAACTATCAGCATTCCGTATCTATTGTTGAACTAAACAAGCATGGTGAGGAACCAGTCGTGAAGGAGATAGAAATACTGACTCATCGTCCATTGGTCACGTTGCCTAAAGATGGCGTTGCTACTTGGGAAGACGCAAAGAACCAGCTCGAAGGCTTTCCTAACGACATTGAGGCGTATATACGTCTGAATGTTGAGGTTGACAATTTCCTTCCCGTCGAAGCCAATGCCGAGGCTTTGATTCTGACCGAAGGCAAGAAATGCAGATTCTGTGTCATCAACACCCATCGCCTTAAGAAAGACCGCAGAGAAGCAAAGGTTATGTCTGTGCAGGAGTTCAAGACGGAGAAGCCGATAGACATCGCAGAGAGATATGCCGAAGACATCGGCGTAGAGTTTGACGATGACATGAAGGAACTATTCAATGAGACTCTTGCCTTACTGAAAGAGGAAGAAAGAATGTAAAACGCTTAAGAAGTTTGCTATGAAATTTCAGAAACTTACTATCCACAATATAGCGTCTATCGAAGATGCAGTTATCGACTTCGAGGCTGAACCATTGGTCAGCAGCGAGGTGTTCCTGATAACGGGTAAGACGGGCGCAGGAAAGTCAACCATCCTCGATGCAATCTGCTTGGCTCTTTATGCAGACACTCCCCGTTTAGACGGCACGAAGATGCAAGGAACCACCATCGATGCTAAAAGGGAGGTGAAGATTGACGACCCTCGCCAACTTATGCGCAGAAACACATCCGAGGCTCATGTACGACTGACGTTCTTGGGCAGCAACGGTGTGAGCTACGAGGCAACATGGGCTGTGTCTCGTGCGTATAAGAAGATAACCGGCTCAATACAGAACAAGGTTTGGGAACTGAAGAATCTTGATTCGGGAACCACTCTGACTAAGGATGCCGAAATAAGAAGCGAGCTGAAGGTAGCTGTAGGTCTCGACTTCAGCCAATTCTGCCGTACCACGATGTTGGCTCAGGGCGAATTCACACGTTTCCTCAACAGTAAGGACGACGAGAAAGCCGAAATCCTTGAGAAGATTACCGGTGTGGATGTCTACTCAAAAATAGGTGCTAAGATATACGAACAGACCGAACAAAGGAAGCAGGAGTGGACCGAAGCCAAGCTTATCGTGGACAGCATGCACACTCTGTCCGACGAGGAGATAGAGAAGCGAACCTGCCGTATGGCTGAACTTGAACGTCAGCAGAAAGAATTAAGAGAGGCACAAAAGAAGGATAAAGACAAGCAGGACTGGATAGACACAGACAAGCGTTTGTTTAAAGAGACCACTGATGCCACCAATCGACTGCGCGAAGCCGTTGCCGTAGTTGAGGGCGAAGCTTTCAAGCAGAAGGAAACGCTTGTCAATGAGTGGAACTCTACCATTGATGCCCGCGCATGGATGACGGGGGCGGTTGATGCTTCAAAGATTATCAATAAGAAGGAAAAAGAGCTTGAAGGCTTGGCTGCCGAATATGCTGTCATTCTTGGCGGAAGGATGTTTGCCGAACAAGAAATAACCAAGTTGTCTGACGAGATAAGGGCCATTGATGTGCTTCTCGACAAAGAGAAGGAAAAGGCTTCGGTGTATGAGAATGCGCAGACCATAGTGGGTCTGCTGGAAAGCATAAGCGAGGGACGTAAGGCTATTGTAGAGAGCACAAAGGATATCGACATCAAAAAACAGATACTCAACGATGAGTTGCTGCCTGCTTTAACTTCTGTAGAAGATAAAGTGAAACAGGCAAACGGAGTGTTAGACATAGCGCAAAAGGAAGTGACGAAGCAGGAAGAGGATATCGCAGCAATGAAGCTTTCCGACTTGCGATCAGAGTGCGAAGCTGCCAAGGAACTCTTGAGGAACATAAGGACAGCCAAGGAGCGTATCGAAACATTGGCTGAGAGTAAGAAGCAAAGAGAAGAACTGCGCAATAATCTTATTGAACAGCTTACTTCCATTAACTCCAAGAATATCAAGCTGGCAGCTATGGACGCTCCCATCCATGATGCCGAACTGAAGATGAATGTCTGCAAGGAGAATCTCGACAAGCAGAAAGACGCCATAGACAAATTTGCGTCGTCTTTACGTCAGAAACTTCATGTTGGCGACATCTGTCCTGTCTGCCGTCAGCAGATCAATTCGGAACTGCCCCACGAAGAAACGCTCTCTGCTCTTGTCGCCACATTGCAGGAATCGTACGATGAAGCAGAAAAGAGCTACAAACGGTTGCAGGAAGACAAGAACAAGATAGAGGCTGAAATAAAAACTGATACAAAGGCTTACGAACGAGACGTAAAAGCGTTCGACAAGGACCTGACTGTGGCTAATGCCGAAGCGAAAGCTGCGGAGGCTTGCAGAGCTTGTGGCTTGAAGAAGCTTGACGATGCAGCCATGCCTGCCCTTGACGCATTGGAAGCCTCAACCACCATTCGCAAGGACAACCTTGACGGTAAGATAAAAGACGGGGAACAGAAGGAAAATTCCTTAAAGAAGCTTCGCAAGGATTTGGACGCAAAGCGCAAGAGCTTACAGTCGCAGACTGAAGACATGAAGAAAGCAGAAAAGGCTGTCAGCGATTGTAAAGCTAAGATAGATACGGCGAAGATTCTGATAAGCACACGTAAAGCAGAAACGGAAACAGCTGTCCAAAGAGTCGGCGAACTTGTTGTCGGCGAGTGGGATATTGACTGGAACGAAAACCCGATAGCCTTTGGCGATGCTCTTAACGTGGCTGCCCAAGCATACAAGGCGAACGGTCAGAAACTGCTGTTGCTCCGCACAAGACTCGACAATGCAAAGACATACATTAATAATGTTACTGACGTCACGCAGTCAATCACGCAGGTTATGCCTGCTTGGAAGATGACAGAGGCAGCGGAAGCGTCAAAGGTGGACAACCTTCTCGACAAAGCCAACCGGACAAGCAATTCGCTTACAGCAGTTCTCACAACGCTAAACTCTGCCAAAGAGAGTTACAACGCCAACAACACGAAGCTCGATGCGTTTCTTGCAAGCAACGAATGTCTGTCGGCTGAACGTCTGTCCGAACTCGACGCATACAAGTCGAGCGACATTATAGGTATAAACAAAGAGATAGTAGGGTTCAGAAATGATGTCGTTGCAAAGAGAACCTTACTTGACAACGCCACCAAACTGCAAAGTGATCATCAGCAGAAGAAGCCAGCATTGCAGGAGGACGACACACTCGAAAATATAGTAGAACGCATCGACGGCTACGAGAAAGCTCTTGGCAAGACAGGTGAGGAGATTGGCTCTATCAAACAGGAGTTGAAGACCGACGCCGAGAACAAGCATAAGTTGGGCAATCTTGTGAAGGAAGCCGAAGAGAAGCAGGCAGTCTATCATAAGTGGGCACGTCGAACCAGATGATTGGCAATTCCTCGGGTAGCACATTCCGCAAGATAGCCCAGAGCTACGTTCTCTCAAGCCTCATCCATTCTGCCAACAGCTATATGCGCACGCTGACAAACCGTTACACGCTGAAAGTCACGCCAGGCACATTCGTCATCACTCTTGAGGATGCCTATCAGGGATTTGTCTCGCGTGCAGCCAGCACCATCTCCGGCGGCGAGAGTTTCCTCGTGTCGCTGTCATTGGCTCTTGCGTTGAGCGACATCGGTCAGCAATGGCAGGTAGACACGCTGTTCATCGACGAGGGCTTTGGCACTCTAAGCGGCGAGCCTCTCCAGAAAGCCGTAGAGACCCTCCGCTCTCTCCATTCCAAGTCGGGCAGACACGTCGGCATCATATCGCATGTGGAGGAACTGCAGGAACGCATCGCCGTTCAGATTCAAGTGAATCAAGAAGGAAACAATTCGTGCAGCAAAATCAAGATTGTTCCATGACAAGCAAATTTCTCATAAGAGAATAACAGAATATAACAAACGACATCGGTCAAGCAAAGAGCAACCATTCATTGGTTCGCCTTTGCTTGACCGATATCGTTTATTCCTTACCAGTAAGATTAGAGATTTAGTCTTTAAGGCATCCTATAGGAACTACATACACCCCATCCTCACGTCGTATTGCATACTTTGTTGTACCAGTAAGAATCATCAGGAAGGATGGAGCTTTCATCTTTGTGGTGTCTATTTTAGAAGCAAGGAGTTTCAGATTCTTCGCTCCTTCTTCTATATTTTTTTCCCCACCTAATTTTATCTCTATCAGTCCATAACTGCCATTTCTCAAATGCAAGACAGCATCACATTCTAATCCTTTACTGTCACGATAATGATAAATCGTGCCTTCCAAAGCATCTGCATATACCCTCAAGTTACTAAAATTCCTTTGAAAATGAATGGTTTTAACGAATTATTATACCAAATATCCCAAATCCGTTATACCAAATAGTCTAAATATGAGGATAACAAAATAGAATAATATATATAAGAATATACAAACATCGGTCAAGCAAATGCCAATCATTCATTGTTTTTTCTTTGCTTGACCGATATTTATTACTTTATAATGGATATACCCTCTTCGGTGCTATTCAACACTTTGCCAAGTTTATGCTTCTTGTCAGCATTCTTACGGAAAGTATATCTTAGAATTACCCATGGACGGATTTTTTGGTCCTTGTAATGATTCTCTACTACAGAGTGGAAAGACCCGTCAACAGTCGTTGTCTTACTTTGATATTCGCCAGTGACATGCTGTAAGCAGACACCAATATAGAAGTCAGGTGTGAAATTGTAGTTCACTTGTAGATTGGCAACTGACGGATGCGAATATGTGGTGCATGCCAATGCCGTGTAATCTCTTGAATTGTAATCTATATCGCCATAGAATGAAAAGTCTTTCACTTGTGCGTTAAAGCCAAATGAAACATAGGTTGAGCTTTTGGCGTTGTGCCCCATGAAATAATAGGCTTTCCAACCGCCACCTGTATACACTCGTCCCCACTTAAAACGATAACTCAAATCAGCTCCTGCAGATATCTGGGCAAAATGTCCAGTATTTGCATAAGTGCTATAATAAACGCCCCCATCTGAATGGCCATAGTTTTCTATCACATCACTTATGTATTTATAGTCAGCAACAGGTGTGAAGTACAGCTTGCCGACATTCAATGTATATGACATGGAGGCGCTATGTGTCATTTGTGGCTTTAGATTCGGGTTGCCTATGCTTACAAACAAAGAGTCGGTTGATGTATTGTAAGGGTTCAGATATGCAACATTTGGAGCTGTATTTGAAAGTTGATAACTTAAGCGGACGGAGTTGTGTTTGTTAGCTACCCATGTAATACTTGTATTGCACCTTGGACGAAAATAGTTATAGTTGGCGTCACCTGCCTTTGCCCATATACCTTCCATTCCAATTGAAGCATTATAGTGTAGATGCTTGAGAGAGCCACCATAACCCACATATACATATTGGTTATAGCTATAATGTTTGAATATTGGATTTTCACCAATGGCGTTATTGATGTCATCCATGATGAGCGTGTTGTGGCTTCCTGCTATCAGCGAACTGTTGTTGGCATATTCTTTTGAATAGTCAATATTGAAACTTCCGGAATGACGTTTGTTGTTATATAGTGTATTTGCATCGATTTGTTGCTTTTCATAAGAGTCTGTGCGATTGGCATTATAATCATTCTTATTGAAATTGTACGCTAAACGCAATTCTAAATCACTACTTTTTGAAAATGAATGTTTGTAATACAGACTCGTGGTGAGAATATTGCTTTTGTTCGTGTCGAAGGATTGGAAACTATACCACTGTGAAATATCAGTAGTATAATTTCCATGAGCCGAGGTATTTCCTTTAGTAGTATTATATGAGTCATATAGTTGAGCTGCAAAATAATCATTAGGAGTAATCTGATACTTCAGCAACAACTCACCTATCCATTTATTGGCATCACTACGAGTTGACTGGTCATAAGTTTGTTTATAACCAGTATTCGTGCGGTTAACGGATGATTCTACATCTTCATGGTATTTATAGTGATAGGCTGCTCTGCCGTAAAGACTAATCTTATGGTTTCCTATTTCAAAATACCCCACACCAAAACCATTATCAAGAGGAATTTCATGACGTGTTGCTCCTTCAAGCCATAAGTATGGTTTGGTATGCTTTTTCAATCTAATATTCAGAATGCTCGTAACACCTTCTTGCAGATAACGTGCAGATACAGAGTTTACAACCTCTACAGACTCAATGTCAGCTGGAGAAATCGGTCCAATACCAGAGTTAATCATGTTGCCGTTGATAAGAATCAAAGGTGCTTTTCCGTTTAACATTTTTACAGATGAAGTGTTGGCATCAGATATAATGGCAGGTATCTCTTGCAAAGCCCTGAATGGATTGCTCATTTTCTTTGCATCTGACGACAGATAGAATATTTCACCATTGGCAGTCCTTTTTACAATCTGACTACGGTCGGCTACAATCGTCACCTCGTCAATTTCTTTTGTTTCTTCTTTTAGTCTATAGGTACGTTTTGTTGTATCTTTTATACTAAGAGAATCGCATATTGTTTGGTAGCCTAAGCACGTTACCTCTACGATATAATCACCGGCAGGAACATCCTTTATGGTAAAACTGCCATCCTTGTAAGAAGAAGTAGTTTTGAAAATATTTCCATTTTGTATAAGCAGAATATATCCATTCGCTATACCAACCTTGCCGTTAATCGACACAATTTCTCCATGAAATACATTTTGGGCATGTGAAAATGCTACGTTTACCAGCATGAAGAAAAGTATGACAACTCTATTGTTTATATGGTTCATAATGACTAATTATTGAAAGTTTGCTTACTCATATAGCTTTTCAATACAGGTTCCTTTATGCATATCTGTTGTTAGGTCTGCAAGTCCCTATTGTCTTTGTAAAACAATATAAGCATTTTAATTCATAGTTTCTTTTTTCTATTTTACTGAATGCAAAGATATGGAATTATACGAGAAAACTATAAATATTTGTTTTTTTTTGTGATTTAATTCTAAATAAATGTATAGTTGTAAAGTAATCGATAATTATTTGTATATTTGCCACATTATTATATAGTAAAACAATTTGTATATGAGAAACCCCGTCATTATAGATTTACTACGCAAGTATTTCAGCACTCAACCTGTGCTGAAAGCATGGCTGTTTGGATCTTTCTCAAGAGGAGAAGAAACTCAGGATAGTGATGTCGACATTATTGTCTCTTTGGACAAAAGCAAACCAATAGGTTTGAAATTTTTTGGAATGTGGAGCGATTTAGAAGAACTGTTAGGCAGAAAGGTTGATTTGGTATCAGAGGGAACATTGCTACCTTTCGCTAAAGAGTCTGCTGAACGAGATAAATTCTTGGTATATGAGAGAACGAATTAGAGATAAAAGTCGACTTGAGCACATGCTTCAAGCTATAGAAAGAATCAGGCGTTACACTAAGGGAAAAACTTTTGATGATTTCATAGCTGATGATATGATGTACTATGCCGTAGTTAAAAATATCGAGATTCTTGGCGAAGCTTCTAATATGCTTACTGAAGATTTTCGAGATGCGCATCCCAATACTCCATGGAAACTGGTGAATGGCATGAGAAATTATATTGTTCACGAGTATTTTCAAGTTGATAATAATGTCGTTTGGGATGTAATAACAAGCGATCTTCCTCTCTTGGAAAAACAAATAAATGAGTATATAAAGGAAGAAGAATAAAATATCGGTCAAGCAAAGAGCACCATTCATTGGCTTGCCTTTGCTTGACCGATATTTTATTTAGCGCTATCCTGCATAGCCTTCAGTTCTTTGTCCGTCATCTGCACATATAAAGAGACACCATAGACGGTTGTTCCATCAGCTTTTACACCCAACGGATGAACCATGCAGAAAATTGGTTGAGCGCCTAGTGTCCATCCCGTTATCTGGATGTATTCGTTGTTGTCAAGCAACAAAACTGTACGCGACGTACCATTGTACCTACCATTAAATGTATAAGTAACTTCATTCTTCTTTACAGCGCCACCAGGAATGTTATAACGACAATACGTAGTCAGTTTCGTGTCACTATCAAAATAGTAATTTTCTGGAGCTAAGCCTAACATGTTGCTGTAATATTCAGCAGACTTTCTTTTGCCGTTCTTGTCTATTTCCCATGTGGCATAGTGCTTCCATCCATGCCCAATGAACATCTTGTTAAAGTCCGCTTGGCCTATGCCACCGCCATCACCAAAGCAGTTTCCATTGTCACTGAAAGAGTACGCAACTCCATGATTGTCCAATACATGAGCCCATTCTTGCTCAAATGATTCCTCGTCAACATCATTGCATGAAGCAACAAATAATGATGCAAACAGAACTAAAACAAGTCCTATAAAAAATTTTAGTTTTTTCATATCAAGAATTGTTTATTACGCTTGCAAATATACAAAAAAGTGCAAGAAAAAAATACATTGTAAAAAAAATAGTTATATTTGCAACAAATACCAACCACAACAAATGGTAAGTCTACTTTAGGAATTCCTAAGTTGCCAATATGATAACTATGCAATCCATTACAGCCTTACGTGGACGCGGGATTATGCTTTCTTAAATATATAAACCATAACAAGGTTTAGCTCGGGCACTCTATTTTGTATATTCAGATATTTTTTGTATATTCGCATCGTAATAGAAAACAACACACGAGTATGGCAAGAAAACTATATCCTTTAGGCATACAGACATTCTCGGAGATCCGCACGAATGACAATCTTTATATAGACAAGACTGCCTATATATATCGCATGGCGAATTCTGACGGCAAATTCATTTTCTTGAGTCGTCCACGCAGATTCGGCAAGTCACTTCTTGTCTCTACATTGCAGAGCTATTTTGAGGGACGCAAGGAACTCTTCAAGGGTTTGGCTATAGATAAGTTGGAAAATGATTGGACGGAATATCCCGTACTCTGTTTCGACCTTTCGGGTGGCAAGCATCAGGAAGAAGACCAGCTGAACAGATACCTTGACTATATTCTTAAAGAAAACGAACGCAGGTTCGGCATAGAGTGTGACGCTGTGGATGCAAATGTGCACCTGGCAAATCTCATCTCTTCCGTCTATAATAAGACGGGCAAGCAGGTGGTTGTGCTTATTGACGAGTATGACGCTCCGTTGCTGGATGTGGTTCATCAGGACGAACGGCTTGAAAGCTTGCGATATCTTATGCGCAACTTCTACAGTCCGTTGAAGCAGTGTGAGCCGATGCTACGCTTCGTGTTCCTGACGGGTATTACAAAATTCTCACAACTCAGCATCTTCAGCGAGCTGAACAACATCACCAATATCAGCATGGACGAAGCCTATGCCGGCATTTGCGGCATCACCAAAGAGGAATTGCTCACGCAGATGTCTGACGACATTGACCGTCTTGCCGAAAAAATGTCCATCACCAGAGAGGAAGCCATACTACAGCTTACAGACAATTACGACGGCTATCATTTCACATATCCGTCGCCCGACATATTCAATCCTTACAGTCTGCTGAATTGTTTCTCAAAAGAGAAAATCGGGGCTTATTGGTTTGGGTCGGGCACACCGACATTCTTGATAGAAATGATGCGCAAGTTTAAGGTTCTCCCCTCAAGCATCGGCAATATCCACGCCAAGCAGTCGTCGTTCGATGCCCCCACGGAGAATATGACGTCCATTATACCATTGCTATACCAGAGCGGATACATCACGATAAAGGACTATGACAAGGAGCTGAAACTCTACAAACTCGACATACCAAATAAGGAAATAAGCATCGGACTGTATGAGAGTCTGTTGCCGAATTATGTTACAACGGAGATAGATGAAGGCAAGGTTGTAATAGCTCGAATGTCGGCTTTCATAAACAGTGGTGACATTGACGGAGCATTGAGTTTGCTTCAGACTTTCCTTGCTACTGTACCTTATTGCGACAACACGCTCTATGAGGGTCATTATCAGCAGATGCTCTACATCATCTTCGCCCTTCTGACAGACTATCGCATCCTTGTGGAGCAGCGCACGGCAAAGGGGCGCACCGACATCACTCTCGAAACTTACGACCATGTGTTCATCATGGAACTGAAGTTTGACAAGACAGCTGATGAAGCACTTGAGCAAATAGAGGCAAAGCGTTATGCTGACGCATTCGCTCTGAGTGGCAAGAAAGTGGTGAAAGTAGGAATCGCTTTCAACGTGAAGGACGAACGAAACATTACGGAATGGATAATCAGATAGAAAGAATATCGGTCAAGCAAAGGGCAATCATTCATTGGTTTGCCTTTGCTTGACCGATATTTTATTTAGCGCTATCCTGCATAGCCTTCAGTTCTTTGTCTGTCATCTGCACATAGATTGAGACGCCATAGACGGTTGCTCCATCAGCTTTTACACCCAACGGATGAACCATGCAGAAACTTGGTTGAGCACCTCGTGTCCATCCCGTTATCTGAATGTATTCGTTGTTATCGAGCAGCAAGACTGTACGCGACGTACCATTGTACCTACCATTAAATGTATAAGCAACTTCCGTCTTCTTTACAGCACCACCGTCAGCATCAGAATTGAAGTAAGTTGTCAGTTTCGTGTCACTATCAAAATAGTAATTTTCTGGAGCTAAGCCTAACATGTTGCTGTAATATTCACCAGACTGTCGTTTGCCGTTCTTGTCTATTTCCCATGTGTCATAGTGCTTCCATCCATGCCCAATGAACATCTTGTCGAAGTTCGCTTGGCCTATGCCACCGCCATCACCCCAACATTCTCCATTATCACTGAAGTAGTATGCATCTCCATGATTGTCCAATACATGAGCCCATTGCTGCTCCAATGTTTCCTCTTCGTCATCATTGCATGATGCAAAAAATAATGATGCAAACAGAACTAATACAAGTCCTACGAAATATTTCAGGTTTTTCATATCAAAAATTGTTTGTTACGCTTGCAAAAATATAAAAGAACAGACAAAAAAAACGACATCACTCCACTCTCCATTCCGTGATGTTTCTTTCGTCTTTTACATCGAAGCCAATCCCGACTTTAATAATCTTCTTGCCGCTCATCGCGAAAGCGTCGGCATAATGGTTTGCATTGATCTGGGCAAGAGCTTCATCGGCTGTCTTGCCGAATTTCAGTTCCATGATGTAGACATGGTCCTCAGTCTCCATTGTTATGTCGGTACGACCCTTAGCCGTTCGCTGCTCCACAAGGATGCGATAATCTGTAAGAAGGGCGAATATGATGTAGAGCATCTGCTGATAATGTCCCTCGTATTTGGTGTTCTCGCAATAAGGAACAGTGGCAAGGAAGGTCTGAAGCAAATTTAATGCTCCGTCAATGTCGCCCTTATTGATGAAAGCCGACATACGAGCTATGGCAACCTTGCCTTCGTCAATTTCTGTTGTGACATAATTTGGCAGCAGACTCTCATACAGACCGATGCTGATTTCCTTGTTTGGGATGTCCAGCTCGTAGAGTTTCAGATCCTTGTCGTAGTCCTTTATCGTGACGTATCCACTCTGATAAAGCAATGGTATTATGGACGTCATGTTCTCTGTGGGAGCGTCAAACGACGACTGTTTGGCGTAGATGTTACCGATGCTTGAGGGAAGAACCTTAAACTTGCGCATCATCTCTATCAAGAACGTCGGAGTGCCTGAACCAAACCAATAAGCCCCGATTTTCTCTTTTGAGAAACAATTCAGCAGACTGTAAGGATTGAATATATCGGGCGAAGGCCATGCGAAATGATAACCGTCGTAATTGTCTGTAAGCTGCATTATGGCTTCCTCTCTGTTGATAGACAATTTTTCTGCAAGGCGGTCAATATCGTCAGACATCTGCGTGAGCAATTCTTCCTTGGTGATGCCACAAATGCCGGCATAGGCTTCGTCCATACTGATATTGGTGATGTTGTTCAGCTCGCTGAAGATGCTGAGTTGCGAGAATTTAGTGATACCCGTCAGGAATACGAAGCGCAACATAGGCTCACACTGCTTCAACGGACTGTAGAAGTTGCGCATAAGATACCGCAAACCTTCGAGTTTCTCGTCCTGATGAACCACATCCAGCAACGGAGCGTCATACTCGTCAACAAGCACAACCACTTGCTTGCCTGTCTTATTATAGACGGAAGAGATGAGATTTGCAAGGCGCACATTGGCATCCACAGCGTCACACTCAATGTCGAACCTGCGTTCGTTTTCTTTAAGAATATAGTCGAGATACCTGTTCAGCTGGTCTTCTTCCTGATGCTTGCCACCCGAAAGGTCGAAATGAAGCACGGGATATTCCGTCCACTCCTTTTCCAACCCATCCATTGCCAATCCCTTGAATAGTTCCTTGCGTCCCTCAAAATAGCTCTGCAATGTAGAGACAAGAAGCGACTTGCCGAATCTGCGTGGACGGCTTAAGAACACGTACGCACTATCTGCATGCACCATATTATATATGTACTCTGTCTTGTCCACATAAAAACGGTCTTCTGTGCGTATCCGCTCAAATGTCTGTATGCCTAAAGGATATAATTTTCGTGCCATGTTCGTGGTTGTTTTCTATTACGATGCGAATATACAAAAAATAACTGATAAATAATTTAAATGGCAAACAAATATAGTTATGGGGCATCGAACAATAACTATAACGTCCAGATAAAACCCACAGCTACAAAGCAACGCAGCTGTGGGTCATAATTGTCTATTACATATTGCTTTATGGCGTAATGATTACTGTTTTTTCATTATAATATGTAAAAGAATAATCTTTTTCTTTCTGTGTTATAGCGCATTTCATAATATGTTTACCTATTTTTTTATCAGTTAGCTTAAACTCGTTAATATACGGGAAAGTAGAGGATTCTCCAATAAGTTCATCATCAAAGTATAACTTGATAGAGATTTTCTTATTGTATTTCTTACCCTTAAAAGATTTCACTATACTTTTAACCGTTTCACCTAATTCATAGTCATTTCTTCCTGACATCAATTCAAAATAAGTAAAACACCCATCATCTTTAATTGTTGTAAAATTGCCATATGAGAGGTTATAATAATTTGTCTTATTTGCGGCATTTCTATACTTTATTGAAACTGTCCATGAATGTGGTTCCGTGTCTTTATGTACGACTTGCGTATTCCAAATAAATGGAGCTGTCGTTTTTGTCAAGACAAGCTTTCCATCCCAATAATAATCAACTTTTTCAATCTTTGTTCCTTGGGAAGAACGCTCTTCGTTTAGAATCGGATTCACATACAAAGTTCCTCCGTCTTCTACTTGGTTATGGTCTATGTAAAAATCAACGTAATCTGTTACGATATTGTTCTCTGTCACTACAAAATCGTCTTTTAATTCCAATATTACGTCATCACAATATTCACCAACAACTAATATTTTCGCCAATAATGAATGTTTACCTTCACCCAATGTAGATAACTTTATCATCAAATCATAAGGTTCGGTAGTAACTGTTTCAAAAAGAGTACCATCAACATAATAATCAACCTTTTTTACAGACAGTCCCCATTTTTTAAAGTTATCATTCATATATGGAGAATACACCCTATACTGTTCTCCGTTTGAAGCAGTACTTGTATTGATATTCAATTTATAAGCTGCACTCGGAATAAGATGCTCTATATTGCCTGTCAGTTTGTATTCACCTACATTTTCGTCATCGCAAGATGAAATGGTAAACAATAAAAAAGCACAAGCAATACTCAATATATGAGAAAAATATTTCTTTATCTTTTTTATTAACATAATAAATTACATTTAATCCAAAACAAATTGTATTCCTATACCAAAGTTTAAGCCGTTTTTCTCCTTATAGCCAAAAACATAGTCATAGCCAACGCTCACAACAATATCCAAATAATCTTCGGAAACCGGAATGAAACCTTTGATTACGGGTCTAAGCATGAAATTCAATTTATCACAATTTTGCGTTAATGATGAAGAAGAGCCAGAAGAAGATACACTCTCTGATGTTGAAGTGCTGTATGAACTGGAACTCTTTTCCTCCGTACCGCTCATGTACAAAGCACCAACACCACATCCTAATGACACATATCTAAAATACAGAGACGGAGTTAATGTGAGATAAAACTTTGGGTCAAGAATTTTTCTTTTTCTATCATAGTTCATAATATCAGTAAAATTCACATCATCAAGAACATATCTATCTTTCTTGAAATCAACACCAAAATCAACACCAAGTCTAAACCAAGGCCATGCATAGTCAAATGACAGACCTACAGGAAAATTCTTGCTGTAATTGTATGTCAAAGAATAAGCCTCATCAGCAAAGTCAATATCACTAAGATCCACCTTAATCTTTCGTTTGCCAGTATGCTTATCTATTGTTTCTTCGTACTTGTCAATTTTGGAAATCTTTCCATTTCTAACATAAAACAAATCTTTTACATTATAATTTACAGCACCGGTAATAACGACATTACAAGCTATCAATTCCAAACCTCGTGTATCATAAACCGTTGTTTCTGATGAACTTATAGCTCTAAAATTAGAATACTGAATAGTAATACCCTTTTTTATTTCTTTTACCAAACAGTTTAGGTATGTTTCTAAAAAATATGAGCCTCCAGAACCAGTATAGCCATTTTTTGCTGCCAAGCTCTCTACTATTTCATCGGCCACTCTAACACTCTTTGCACCATTACAGAGCTTTTGTAAATTACGTTGATACTCCAGCTTGGATGTTTGTCCCCATGATTGCATGTTTGTTGCAAAGGAGCGCACCACATACTCACTTTTCTGTGCATGTATGCCTAAGACAAAGCATCCCAACAACACCAATAGCATAAATCGTTTTATCATTTCTTTTTCTGCTTTTTATTATACAAATAGTCTAAAAAATCTTCTTTTTCATCTTCTGATACTTTATCTAAATCTGTTATTAGCCAACCTGTATTATTTGTTTCTCGTTCAATGAACTTGATTCTGAATACATAATTAGGCACTTGATAGAAAATGAATTGCAAATCCTTTACATAATCTATATCCAACAGACCATTATAGACATCTGACAGAAAAACAGAAGTCTCGTCCAAAGGATAATTTTTCTGTATATAGCAAGATATCAAATCATCCTTTTCTGTGGTTATACGATGCAAGGACATAAAGTTTGTTTCGTGGTCATCGGGCATCAGCATTATTTTTTCAGACTTAAATGATGGTTTTAATTTGAATACATCACCTTCAGCTTTAGCAATAACCCATTTATACATATCCTCCTTTCTATGTTCCACATTAAGGTAAAGCGTAAAGTCAACCTCTTTGCCTTTTAGTTTTCCATGACAAACAGCTTTGGCAAACCACGTGGTATCTGAATAGTTAATACTGATGTTCTTTTCTATTACAGTATTTATAAAATTCTGTAACTCCTTGAATTTAGCATCTTCTTTTGACTTAAACATCCTACCATTAAAAACAAACATCATATTTTTCTTCCGATAATCCTTATCTTTTCTTGAAATATCAGGATGTCCTTCTTTGCCGTTAAAACGGTCAAAGAACTCATCAACTAATTTGATTCTCGAATCATACAATTCTGCATTCAAATCATTGGTTATCACTTTCTGTGCATTAGCCATAGAGAATGCAAAGGCTAATGCAAAACATAAAAAGTATCGTTTCATTGTCCATTCTATTTATTTAGTTTCTATAGCATATATTTTATAGGGTACAACCAATTGTCGGTTGTACCCTTTTATATTAATTTATGCGTTTTGTGTCAATTGCATGAACATCTCCGAGCAGTACAATAAACTCTACTCCGTCTTCTACTTCTTGGACTTCCACATAACATTTTACTTTTTTTCGAGTACAATCCTTATATACAGGTCTGCCATCTCTATACCCCACAAATACTTGGTCAAAATAACAAGTGCATACATACAGATTATTATCTACTTTTTGTAAGTTGCTAACCTTTATACTTGAAACCTCTGTTGACTGTATTGAAACTTGCTGATACGTAAGATTTACCAATCCATTGAAATATACTCGCATTAATTTTGAACGAGGACGAGTTTTGTTTACAGATGTTACTTCCATTAAAACACCTTCTTTGGTAACACCATTCTCTTCATAATGATAACCACGTCCGACAAACAGATTCAAAGCCTGCTCTTTGTTAAAAAGACGTGTATCCATATCGTTTTTCTTGTCTGCCATAAAAGAAATGTAGTCATTCATTTGCGCTACACGCTCCGCAGCCCTAAGCTTTATTTGCTCTTCTACAGAAACCTGTCCCATCATTGGCAATATACACAAAAGTGCAAATTGCAAAAGAAAAAATCTCCTCAATATAATCTTTATCATAACTTATCTCTTTTTATAAACTTCGCGAACACGCAATGAATTGATTCCACTATCATTTGCAGTCGCATCTACTACGATAACATTCTCCAACAATCTACTGGTTGCTATTCGTCCTAAGAAAATAGATATGTTTTCTTTGTCAACAACCAAGTTACCATCTTGTGACATAATTCTTACAATAGCGTTGCTTGTAAATGCTTGTTCAATTTTACCAGCCAAAGCAATACGCTCTTTTGGTGAAACCTTAGTTGAAGAAAGGTAAGACATGACATTTGTCAAAGTATTCAACATTTCTGATTTGTCAGAAACTCTCTCCGTATTAGGTTTGTCTGGTGTAGTTGGAGAAGGTGTGCTTGCTGATGTTAGGTTAGCTTCCCAAATAGGGGTTTGAGTTGAGCCTGGTGCTTGATTTTGCAAGCCAACATTGTTACTTACATCATTATAGACATCTTCTTTTATTGATTCCATCATTGAATTCCACGTAGGATTACTCAACTCCGGCAATTCATTATTAAATTGGTCTATCAAGCGGTATGTAAAATAGTCAGTAGGACCAATAGGTGTTCCACAAGCCCAAGAGCTTTCATTAGGTGAAGCTGAAGTTATAAGAATATCTCCACGATAATTCAAAAACATCTTCTTTATGCAATTAGATTGTTCCTCACTAACATAAGTATTTCCGTAGTTTGCACTAAACGTTGGGTCTACTCTGCCCGCTACGCCCTGTCGGGCGTTACAGCACATACCTATTGTAACAGTCAATCTCGCACCCTTGTTTTTCAACGTTTTATGTACCCATGACAATGGTACAAATTTGTTAGGATTGACTTGTCCCATCAACATCAATGGAAATCTGCTTGCCCCCGTATTCTCTGTGCCATGACCTATATAATAAAACACAATAATATCATCTGCACCACAATTGAGATTATTCACTATTGTCTTGCAGTTTTCTGGTGTAGTTTTGCTATCATAAACATCTATGATATCAACAGAATAGCCATTATCCTTTAATGTGGAATTAACGAGGTCTATCCAACGAGAATATAGTAATTGACGAGAACTCTTGTCTATCTCACCAACATTTCTATCCATTGTGTCAATAAATGTCAGCCAATGTATTGTTTTGGCATAAGTTTCTGCGCTAAATAGCAAGCACAGCATAAAGATTAATATAAGCTTTCTCATTTCTTGGAAGAATTATAAAGATTAGTAATCAACTCATCATCAGGATAGAGATAATGTGAGAAACGTAACAAGTCGTTCTTTACCAAAGCAAACTGTTTAATAATCTTACCTGTACTATCCAGCAATATCCATTTTCTTAGACCAAAATCTAATCCTATTTCAATTATTTCAGACTTTGACTTTTCGAAAAGAATCTTTACTTGTGGCATTACAACACCATAGCTTTGAGTACCCTCTATAAACATTTGAGGATCAGAAACAAGAAAGCGTAAAACTTGTGTGTCTTCGCGAGACAATACAGACTGCAAAGGTTGTGCTTTCAGACTATCTGTTGTCATCAACATCACAGTAACCTTGCCCGATGTCAGAATTGTTTGAATACTATCACCAACAGCCTTGTCAAATGCAGTATTTACATACGTCATTTTGGATACTTTCTTAGCCTTAAGATGTTTTGAAGACTTGGCGGAACAACTTGCTGTCGCAGCAACAAAAGAGATTGTTAAGAATACTGCGCTTAGACCCAATTTGAAGAACCAGTTTTTTTTCTTCATATCTATAACGATTTTATAGAGGCATTGCCTCTGTTAATCTTGTGACCTCCTACAAGAAACAATGAGATCCTCTTTTTGCTATAAATAAAAAAGACGTGGAAACTGTATGTACTAAAACAACAATGATTCGACTTGATGAATTTTGACGATAATACCTGCAAATA
>URQS01000032.1 GCA_900550035.1 uncultured Prevotella sp.
CAATCCGCAAGGCTGTTAAGAAAATGGCGAACATCGACAAGCTCATGAACGACGGAACTTTCTCAAAGCTCTCTAAGCGCGAGCTTCTGCAGGTGACACGCCAGCGTGCTAAGTTGGAGAAGAACCTTGGTTCTATCGCCGACCTTACTCGCCTCCCGAGCGCTTTGTTCGTTGTTGACGTGATGAAGGAGAACATCGCCGTTAAGGAGGCTAACCGCCTCGGCATCCCGGTGTTCGCTATGGTAGATACCAACTCTGACCCACGCAACATCGACTATATCATCCCTGCTAACGACGACGCTAAGGATTCTATCGACGTAGTTCTCTCAGCTTGCTGCGGTGCTATCGCAGAGGGTCTTGAGGAGCGTAAGGTAGAAAAGGCTGACGAGAAGGCAGCTGCTGAGCAGAAAGAGGGCAAGGCTCCTCGCAAGGCTCGCAAGGAGGAAGCTCCTGCTGAGAACGCAGCAGAGTAATCTTACATAACATAAAGATCGGAAATTCTTTAATTCGTAAATCCAAGGTTTTAGAATGGAGAATTTCCGATTTTTGGGTTAAAGACGATTACACCAAATCAAGCATATATTAAATAACTAATAATTAATAAATAAAAAAAGACTATGGCTATTTCAATTGAAGACATCAAGAAACTTCGTGCCATGACAGGTGCTGGTCTTGCTGACGTAAAGAAGGCTCTGACAGAGGCTGAAGGTGATTTCGATAAGGCAAAGGAGTTGCTCCGTGAGCGTGGACTCGCTATCGCTGCAAAGCGTTCTGACCGCGAGACTTCAAACGGTTGTGTACTCGTTAAGAACGTTGACGGATTCGCTGCTATGATCGCTTTGAAGTGCGAGACTGACTTCGTTGCCAACGGTGCTGACTTCATCCAGCTGACTTCTGACATCCTCGACGCTGCTATCGCCGCTAAGGCTCATACTCTTGACGAGGTTAAGGCTCTCAAGTTCGGTGAGGCTGACGTTCAGGCTGCTGTTACACAGCGCTCTGGTATCACTGGCGAGAAGATGGAGCTTGACGGCTACAACGTTCTCGAGGGTGAGAACATCGAGGTTTACGACCACATGGGCAAGCACACTCTCTGCACCATGGTACAGCTCAATCAGGACAACGAGGAGGCTGGTCACAAGGTAGCTATGCAGGTTGCTGCCATGAAGCCTATCGCTCTTGACGAGGCTTCAGTACCTGAGGAAGTTAAGGAGGAAGAGTACAAGGTTGCTGTTCAGAAGACTAAGGAAGAGCAGATCGAGAAGGCTGTAGAGGTAGCTGTTAAGAAGGCTGGCCTCAATCCTAACCACTTCGACTCTGAGGACCACATCGAGTCTAACCAGGGCAAGGGCTGGATCACAGCTGAGGACGTTGCTAAGTTCCGCGAGATCAAGGAGACCGTTTCTGCAGAGAAGGCTGCTAACCTCAACGAGAACATGATCCAGAACATCGCTAAGGGTCGTGTTGGCAAGTTCCTTAAGGAGAACTGCCTCGTTTGTCAGGAGTTCCAGTTCGGCGACGGCGACAAGCAGAGCGTTGCTGACTACCTCAAGAAGCAGGACAAGGAGCTGAAGATCGTTGCTTACAAGCGCTTCACTCTTGCTGCTGAGTAATTGGAGTAATCAATTACACATATAATTAATATAGGAGCCGTGAGGAGTGAAAACTCTTTCACGGCTTTTTGTTTAATGTAGACGTCGTTGTCAAGATTATCGGGGATAATTCACATTTATGGTCTAAAAGCAAGTCTGTTCAATAGTCTGTAGAGTCGTTAGCTGCCAACACGTCAACTTGTCAATTTTAATAAAATGAAGATTTTTGCCGTAGGTATGAACTACCTTGAACACAATAAAGAGCTTCATGGCTCGTTATTTAAACCAGAAGAACCGGTCATTTTCACCAAGGCCGACTCGGCAGTGCTCAAGGATCACAAGCCGTTCTTTATTCCCGACCACATGGGACGCATCGATTACGAGACCGAAATCGTAGTGCGCATCAGCAAGTTGGGCAAGAATATCTCAGAGCGTTTCGCCCATCGCTATTACGATGCCGTTACCGTCGGCATCGACTTTACGGCTCGCGAGCTGCAGAAGAAACTGCGTGCGGAAGGCAAACCTTGGGATTTGTGCAAGGGATTTGACGGAAGCGCCGCCCTGGGCGAATGGGTTTCGATAGAGAAATTCCGCGATATACAGGCCATCCATTTTCATCTCGATATCAACGGCAATACCGTTCAGGAGGGATGTACGAGCGATATGCTCTATCGTGTCGACCAATTGATAGCTTATATATCACAGTATTTCACACTCAAGACGGGGGATATCCTCTACACCGGAACGCCTGCAGGAGTAGGTCCCGTACACATCGACGACCATCTTGAGGGATATATTGAGGACCGCAAGGTGCTCGAATTCAATTGCAAATAACAATAGTAAACGAATATGCGCAACATATACATAGTCTTGACCCTGCTTCTTGCCGCTGTTCAGGCAAGTGCCCAGAAGTTCTATAATCTCACAGCCAAGGAGGTGAGGGTCGACTCTGTGCTGCCTATATTCAGCCATACCGAGTCGCTGCCAGTCAATTACCGCGACTCGGTTTATTCTTTTAGTATAGCCTATGCAGAATATGCCGACATGCCGCATGCCGACATCGAGGCATATCAGCGCATTGAACCCAATTTGCCCGCAGCCCAACCTCGTCTTGAAACAAGCGTTGTGATGGACCGCAAGCAGCCTTCGCTGCTCACAACGTTTTGTCCCGTAGTGTTGCGTGGCGGACGATGGCAGGTGCTGGTGAGCTTTATGTTGCGCCGTTCGGCTACTGTAGAGCGTATAAGCCGTACCAATTCGTTGACTCGTAATGGTGAGTCGCCTCTTGCTGATGTCGTAGCTCCGCAAGACCGCTACGCCCAGCACAGCGTGTTGCGTGAGGGACGTTGGGTGAAGATACGCGTGCCGTCAACTGGAGTATATCAGCTCACTTCTGAACTTATGCGGAAGGCAGGGTTCAGCAATCCCGACCGAGTGAAGGTGTATGGTTATGGAGGAAACTTGCAGAGCGAAACACTTGACCCCGATTATCTTATTGCCACCGACGATTTGCACGAAGTGCCCACATGTACCATTGGTTCGCGTAGGTTGATGTTTGCTCGTGGTTCGGTTTCGTGGAGTAGCAACAGCGTAACACGCCGAACACGCAATCCATATTCCGATTATGGTTATTATTTCTTGACCGACGACGGCACCGAACCGCAAAAATTAGATTCCGCCGATTTTGTTTCTACATTCTATCCGTCGGCCGATTACTATCACGACCTATACGAAGTGGACGGTTTCAGTTGGCATCATGGCGGCCGGAACTTGTACGATTCGCGCCAGGTGCAGTCTGGCGACTCGCTCGTTCTAAACTTTAATGCCCCTAATAAAACTGCGACAGGGCGTATGATGGTCAATGTCACGTCTGGCGGCGCTATGTCTGTCGAGGTGAGATTGAATGGCCGTCGACTAGGCACGCTCAATACAACAGTAAGTGAACCGCTTTATGTTTTTGGTTTTCAGAGTAGCGGTACTTATGACATAGAGAGTGACGAGTCGCGTGAACAGCAGACCGTAAGTCTGCATGTGCTCAATGGCGAACCTATGCGACTCGATTTCGTGTCGCTAACGTGGAATACACCACACCAGCTCGGCAATCTTGCCACCGACGCTCTGCCCGTTCCGGAATATGTTTATGCCATAACCAATCAGGACCATCATGCTGACCCGCAGGCCGATATGGTGATAATTATACCCACATCGCAAAAACTGCTTGCCCAAGCACGTCGTTTGAAGCAACTGCATGAGAATGCTGATGGTATGCGTGTCAATATAGTGCCAGCCGACGAACTCTATAACGAGTTCTCAAGCGGCACGCCTGATGCTTCTGCCTATCGTCGTTATCTGAAGATGCTGTACGACCGTGCTTCGGTCGAAGCCGACCAGCCCAAATATCTTGTGTTGTTTGGAAACAGTATGTGGGACAATCGCCTGCTTACATCAGAATGTCGGAAGATGAAAGCCGACGATTATCTGCTGGCATACGAAAGCGAGGAATCGTTCGACAAGCGACTTAGTTATATCGACGATTCGTTTTACGGCATGCTCGACGACGGCGAAGGCTTGCGACCGTTGTATGTCGACAAGGTGGATGTAGCCGTTGGCCGATTCCCAGTGACTACCGCGGCAGAAGCCAAGACGATGGTTGACAAGATAGAGAGCTACATGAAGAATGCCGGAGGAGCGGCATGGCTCAACGAAATAATGTTCATGGGCGACGACGGCGACGAGAACCGCCACATGATGGATGCCGATGTAGTAGCCGAACAGGTGATAGCCGAGAATCCGGCGTTGCGTGTCAACAAGGTGATGTGGGACGCTTATCCAGCCGTTATACAGACTTCGGGAGTGACATATCCTGGTGCCAGCAAGGCGATAATGCGCCAGCAGAACAAGGGTGCGCTCATAATGGACTACACTGGTCATGGTTCGGAACATCAGTTCTCGCACGAGAACGTGTTGTTCCTTAAAGATTTCAGAGAATTTTCGAATACCAACATGCCGCTGTGGGTAACGGTGGGCTGCGACTTCATGCCCTTCGACGCCCCGGTGGACAATATCGGAGTAACGGCGGTACTCAACGAAAAGGGTGGAGTAGCTGCATTCATCGGCTCGACGCGCACCGTATATTCTACATACAACGCCGAGCTGCACTCTCCGTTGATGCGTTTCTTGCTCTCGCACGACGACGACGGACGCGCATTGTCTATAGGTGAGGCATTGCGTCGGGCTAAGAATACAGCCACAAACAAGCGATTGGCTGAAAACTCGCGCCAGTTCTCGCTGCTTGGCGACCCTGCAATGCGACTCTGGAATCCCCTGCCGCTTATGGTCATCGACTCCATCGGCGACGTAGACGTAGCCAAGGGAGGCAAGGCAGCGATGCGTGCCGGAGCGCTGGTAAAGGTGAAAGGTCACATCGAAGGAATGGAGACATTCACCGGAACGGCAACGCTTCTGGTGCGCGACCGTAAAGAGACGGTGTTGTGCTACAACAATCAGAATGCTGCCGACGCCCCGATGGAGTTCACCGACCGCAAAGCTGTGCTCTATAGTGGCGACAGTAAGGTAGTGGACGGTAAGTTTACATTCACCTTTGCGGTGCCCAAGGATATCAGTTACTCTGACGAAGAGGGACTCATAAACGTCTTTGCAATCAATGACGAACATACAATGGTGGTGAACGGCTACTGCAACAGTTTCACCGTAGGAGGCAGCGACATTGTCGACAACGACTCCATCGGGCCCTCGGTGTACTGCTATCTTAACTCGCCTACGTTCCAGAACGGCGACAGAGTGAACCCTACGCCGTATTTTGTGGCAGAGATAACCGACCGTGACGGCATCAATGCAGCCGGAGCCGGAGTGGGACACGACATGCAACTCGTAATCGACGGCAAGACGGAATTGACGTATACGCTCAACGACAACTTCCAGTACGACTTCGGATCGTACACCACAGGCTCTACATACTACTGCCTGCCGCAACTCGAGGAGGGCGAACACCGACTGAAGTTCACTGCTTGGGACATACTCAACAATCCCACTACGCAGGAACTCCGCTTCCGTGTGGCAAGAGGACTGAAGCCGACGTTCAGCATTTCGTGTACAAACAATCCCGCAACAACCTCTACCACATTCGTCATAGCCAACGACCGCACCGGCAGCAATGTGGATGTGCGCATCGAAGTGCTCGACATGAGCGGCCGTCTGTTGTGGCGTCACGACGAGAGCGGAGTGTCGTCCGATTCCGCCTATACCGTCAATTGGGACCTGAAGCTCGACAACGGCCAGCAGCTCGACACCGGAGTCTACCTCTACCGTGTACGTCTTGCGTCCGACGGAGCGTCGCGTAAGTCGAAAGCCAAGAAACTGATAGTAGTGGGCAATAAATAAAATAATAAGTCGTTTGCATAATAAGCATATACAATATAAAAACTTTCAACGAATGAAACACGGAACAAGATACATCCTGCTCGCAGCCTTCGTGTTGCTGTCGGCATACGCTTCGGCTGATGATTACAAAAAAGAGATGTTCAACCCGGTAAAGACATCGGTGACATCGCAGACCATTGCGCCCGACGCACGAGCTGCCGGTATGGGCGATGTGGGCGCTGCCACCGACCCGGACGTATTGTCGCAGTACTGGAACCCAGCCAAATATCCGTTCACGATATCGCGAGCCGGTGTGGCTCTGAACTATACGCCGTGGCTGCGCAGCCTTGTCAACGACATCGACCTTGCCTGTCTCGTAGGCTATTATCGCATAGGCGACTACTCGGCAGTGTCGGGCTCGCTGCGTTACTTCTCGTTGGGCGAAGTGTTCACAAGTTCAAACGAGAGTGACGACGGAATGACTATCAATCCGTATGAGATGTCTTTGGACGTAGCCTACTCGCTTATGCTCAGCGAAAAGTTCTCGATTGCTGCCGCAGTGCGATGGATTTACTCTGATCTTACGTATAATTATACTGATGATACGTCGCCGGGCTCGGCATTTGCAGTCGACCTTGCCGCCTACTATCAGAACTATATCAACATCGGACAGCGTGAATGTCAGTTGGGATTGGGCTTGAACATATCCAACATCGGTTCGAAGATAACCTTCGGTGGTGACGACCGTGCAGAGTTTATACCTACCAACATGCGTTTGGGAGCCTCGCTCATGATTCCGCTCGACGAATACAACCGACTCACCATTGCAGCCGATGCCAACAAACTGCTTGTGCCTACCTATCCGAAGCAGGAGGAAGGCGAGGACACGCAGGATTATGAGGACCGTGTTCAACGCGACTACTACGACGTTTCGTCAATCAGTGGTATCTTCAAGAGCTTCAGCGATGCACCTGGCGGATTCAAGGAGGAGTTGAAGGAGGTGCAATGGAGTATCGGAGCCGAGTATACTTACAATGATAAGTTCACCCTTCGCGCAGGCTATCACAACGAGGCAGAGAGCAAGGGCAATCGTAAATACTTCACCGTTGGAGCCGGATTCAAGATGAACGTATTCTCGCTTGATGCCGGCTACGTTATTGCTACAGCCAAGTCGAACCCGCTCGACCAGACCCTGCGCTTCACTCTGGCGTTCGATATGGACGGTATCAAGGATATCTTCAAGCGTCGTTAACACTCAAAACTCAAAATTCATGAAAATAAGAACTGGTTTCGGATATGATGTCCACAAATTAGTAGAGGGTCGCGACTTGTGGCTCGGAGGAATAAAGCTCGACTACGAGCTTGGTCTTCTCGGCCATAGCGATGCCGATGTACTGATACATGCTATATGTGATGCACTGCTTGGTGCTGCCAATATGCGTGATATTGGTTATCACTTCCCCGATACAGCAGCCGAGACACTCAATGTAGATAGCAAGATTTTGCTACGCAAGACCATCGAACTCATTGCCACAAAGGGCTATCGTCTGGGCAATATCGATGCTACGGTGTGTGCTGAGCGTCCAAAACTCAATCCGCACATTCCTGCAATGCAGAGCTGTCTTGCCGAAGTGATGAATACAGATATAGACAATGTATCTATTAAGGCAACCACAACAGAAAAACTTGGATTCACCGGACGTATGGAAGGAATATCAGCCTATGCCACCGTTTTGATTGAGAAAGACTGATACTGTATTGATAAAGATAAAATGATGAATATCCCCTTGTTTTTAGTGATTTTACCCCTAAAAACACTAAAAACAAGGTTTTTTTTGAAGTTTTTGATAAATTTCTTGCGAAAACATTTGGAGGTTACAGAAAAAAGCCATACCTTTGCACTCGCTTTAAAGAACTAAGCAATACTGCTAAGAACAAAGGTTAAAGCAATCGGGCGTTTAGCTCAGCTGGTTTAGAGCATCTGCCTTACAAGCAGAGGGTCGGCGGTTCGAATCCGTCAACGCCCACAGGGGTGTTTCCTCGTGGTCTTCTCTTCGGAGAGACTGCGGGGATTTTTTTGTTTATACTTTTCCGTTTTTTTTACTGTATTCACCTCAACAATCAGTTTGTGGCATTATACATTATAATAATGTCTAAAAAATCACCGTACGATATCCACTTGTCAATTTAAATTCGTAAATTTGCACAAAAATCATATTTTAAAGATTTAGTATATGAAACTTGATTTGCTGACAGCCATTTCACCAATCGACGGTCGTTACAGAGGCAAGACAGAGCCGCTTGCCGATTATTTCTCAGAGTATGCACTCATCCGTTACAGAGTGCGTGTAGAAATCGAATATTTCATCACTTTGTGTGAGTTGCCATTGCCGCAGCTCAAGGACT
Organism: uncultured Prevotella sp.; assembly: GCA_900550035.1. GTDB lineage: Bacteria > Bacteroidota > Bacteroidia > Bacteroidales > Bacteroidaceae > Prevotella. The sequence goes on from URQS01000032.1 coordinate 8,379, forward strand.
TCGATCATGCCCTGTTTGAAACATTGCGTGGCATCTACCTCAACTTCAATGAGGAGAACGCACAGCGTGTTAAGGACATCGAGAAGGTGACAAATCATGATGTTAAGGCTGTAGAGTACTTCATCAAGGAGGAATTCGACAAGATTGGAGGTCTCGACGCTTACAAGGAGTTCATCCACTTCGGACTCACATCGCAGGATATCAACAATACCAGTGTGCCTCTCTCAATCAAGGAGGCTCTTGAGCAGACATATTATCCGCTCATTGAGGAGCTCATCGCACAGTTGCAGCAGTATGCTGACGAGTGGAAGGACGTGCCTATGCTCGCCAAGACTCACGGTCAGCCTGCATCTCCTACACGCCTTGGCAAGGAGATTATGGTATATGTATACCGTCTCACCGAGCAGTTGCGCCAACTCAAGGAGTGCCGCATGACTGCTAAGTTTGGTGGCGCAACTGGCAACTACAACGCCCATCACGTAGCTTATCCTCAGTACGACTGGAAAGCCTTCGGCAATCGCTTCGTGAGCGAGAAGCTCGGACTCGAGCGCGAGCAGTATACCACACAGATAAGCAACTACGACTGCCTTGGATCGGTGTTCGATGCAATGCGTCGCATCAATACAATCATCATCGACCTCGACCGCGACTTCTGGATGTACATCTCTATGGACTACTTCAAGCAGAAGATCAAGGCAGGCGAGGTAGGTTCGTCGGCAATGCCACATAAGGTCAATCCTATCGACTTCGAGAATTCAGAGGGCAACCTCGGTATCGCAAACGCTGTACTGCAGTTCCTCGCCATGAAGTTGCCGGTAAGCCGTTTGCAGCGCGACCTTACTGATTCAACAGTATTGCGTAACGTTGGTGTACCTTTCGGTCATGGTATGATTGCCATGCAGAGCACACTCAAGGGTCTGCGCAAGCTCATCCTTCACGAAGAGAAGATTGAGGAAGACCTCAACAATACTTGGGCTGTAGTGGCTGAGGCCATTCAGACCATCCTGCGTCGCGAGGCCTATCCGCACCCCTACGAGGCGCTTAAGGCACTCACACGTACCAACAAGAAGATGTCGGAAGAGACCATACATGAGTTCGTTCAGACACTCAACGTTAGCGATGCCGTTAAGGCAGAGCTTATGGCCATCACACCGCTAAACTATACAGGCATCTAATTTAGGCCTATGTATTGCGTGCCGCATATAGAGCGGCACTTGGCAAAACAGGTTTCAAAATATAGACTATTAGTAGTAAGTAACAATTTTATTCAAGAACAGAAGTGCATCTATCCTTCCCAACCCTAAACAAGATCCACAAACGGGAGGGAATGGGTGTCACTTGCCGTGAGGCGAAAAAAGTAAAGTATTATGGATTCAGAATTGGAAAAGAGTCAGGAACAGAGAACAGCGGATCAAACTACAGGCAATAGCGAGAGCTACGGTCGTCCCGCAGGAAATTATCAGAGAGAGTATCGTAGTGTAACCGGACGTCGTCCGCGCATCCACACACAGCGTCCTTACAATGCCGAGCGTACAAGCCAGGCACAGGGCGAGGATAGCGGTTTCCGTCCTGAGGGATTTGGCAGCAACCTTCAGAGTGGTGCTTCATCTAACGGTGGCTATCAGCCACGTCAGAGTGGTTATCAGCAGCGCCAAGGCGGCTACCAGCAGCGTGGTGGTTATCAGCAGCGTCCTCAGCAGGGCTATCGTTCTCGCTACAACAATCAGGAGGGCGACGACCAGCAGCAGGGTGGCTACCAGCAGCGTGGTGGTTATCAGCAGCGTCAGGGTGGCTACCAGCAGCGTCAGGGTGGCTACCAGCAGCGTGGTGGTTATCAGCAGCGTCCCCAGCAGGGCTATCGTCCTCGCTACAACAATCAGGAGGGCGACGACCAGCAGCAAGGCGGCTATCAGCCACGTCAAGGTGGCTACCAGCAGCGTGGCGGCTATCAGCAGCGCCAGGGTGGCTATCAGCAGCGTGGCGGTTATCAGCAGCGTGGTGGTTACCAGCAGGGTGGCTATCAGCAGCGTGGTGGCTATCAGCAGGGCGGCTACCGTCAGCGTTCGGCCGATTATGATCCCAATGCTAAGTATAGCATGAAGAAGCGTATCGAGTACAAGGAGGAGAACATCGATCCCAACGAGCCGATACGTCTCAACAAGTTCCTTGCCAACGCAGGCATTTGCTCGCGCCGTGAGGCTGACGAGTTCATCCAGGCAGGCGTTGTGTCGGTTAACGGTGAAGTAGTTACCGAACTCGGAACAAAGATAAAGCGCACCGACGAAATCAAATTCCACGATCAGCCGGTAAATCTTGAGAAGAAAGTGTACGTGCTGCTCAACAAGCCGAAGGATTGCGTTACAACAAGCGACGATCCTCAGCAGCGCAAGACTGTAATGGATTTGGTTAAGAACGTATGCCCCGAGCGTATCTACCCCGTAGGACGTCTCGACCGCAACACTACCGGTGTACTTCTGCTCACCAACGACGGCGACCTGGCTTCGAAGCTTACCCATCCTAAGTTCCTCAAGAAGAAGGTTTACCATGTATACCTCGACAAGAACGTTACAGCTCACGACCTGCAGCAGATAGCAGATGGCATCGAGCTTGAGGACGGCGAGGTACATGCAGACGCTATCGAGTATGCAAGCGACACCGACAAGAGTCAGGTAGGCATCGAGATTCACAGCGGCAAGAACCGTATCGTTCGCCGTATCTTCGAGCACCTCGGCTATCGCGTTGTTAAGCTCGACCGCGTACAGTTTGCAGGACTTACAAAGAAGAACCTCCGTCGTGGCGACTGGCGCTTCCTCACTGAGAAGGAAGTAGAGATGCTTCGCATGGGAGCGTTTGAATAATGTTTAATGAGTAATGTTTAATGTTTTTATTGTACATATCTTTATGTGTAATAGTACATATATAGATGTGTGTGATGCGACATTAAGCATTACTCTTTCTTGATTAAACATTAAACACTGAATATTAATCAATTAAATAATGGAAACAATAAAGAGAACAAAGATTGTTGACGCTCTCAGCGCACCGACTTTGGCGCTACCGTCAACGTGAAGGGATGGGTACGTACCCACCGCAGCTCAAAGGCTGTTGACTTCATCGCACTCAACGACGGTTCTACCATCAAGAACATACAGATTGTTGTTGATCCTGCTAAGTTCGATGCCGAGCAGCTCAAGCAGATTACTACTGGTGCTTGTATCAGCGCTGTAGGTACTCTTGTAGAGAGCCAGGGCAAGGGTCAGAGCTCAGAGATACAGTGTGAGAGCCTTGAGATATACGGACTCTGCGGCAGTGATTACCCGATGCAGAAGAAGGGTCAGTCGTTCGAGTATATGCGCCAGTATGCTCACTTGCGTCTTCGTACCAATACCTTTGGTGCCGTAATGCGTATTCGTCACAACATGGCTATGGCCATCCACACATACTTCCATGAGCACGGCTATTTCTACTTCCACACTCCGCTCATCACAGCCAGTGACTGCGAAGGTGCAGGTCAGATGTTCCAGGTGACAACCAAGAACCTCTACAACCTGAAGAAGACAGAGGATGGCAAGATCGACTATAGCGACGACTTCTTCGGCAAGCAGACTTCGCTGACTGTGTCTGGTCAGCTCGAAGGCGAGCTTGGTGCCACTGCACTTGGAGCCATCTATACCTTCGGCCCGACTTTCCGTGCCGAGAATTCCAACACTCCGCGCCACTTGGCAGAGTTCTGGATGGTTGAGCCTGAGGTGGCTTTCCTCGACCTCGCAGGTCTTATGGATCTTGAGGAAGACTTCATCAAGTACTGCATCCGTTGGGCTTTGGAGCACTGCAAGGACGATCTCGAGTTCCTCAACAAGATGATTGACAAGGGACTTATTGAGCGTCTTGAGGGTGTGTTGAACTCTGATTTCGTTCGTCTGCCTTACACTGAGGGTATCCGCATTCTTCAGGAGGCCATCAAGAACGGCAAGAAGTTTGAGTTCCCATGCGAGTGGGGCGACGACCTTGCTTCTGAGCACGAGCGCTTCCTCGTTGAGGAGCACTTCAAGAAGCCGGTTATCATGACCAACTATCCTAAGGCTATCAAGGCATTCTACATGAAGATAGATACTGAGGAGTCAGGATTCGGTGGCAAGAGCGGCGCTACTGTTCAGGGCACCGACGTACTGTTCCCGCAGATTGGCGAGATTATCGGTGGTTCGGTTCGTGAGGAGAGCTACGATAAGCTGATGAACGAGATTGAGGAACGCAACATCCCGATGAAGGATATGACATGGTATCTTGACACACGCAAGTACGGATCATGTCCACACGCTGGTTTCGGACTTGGTTTCGAGCGTCTCATTCTCTTCGTAACGGGTATGCAGAACATTCGCGACGTCATCCCGTTCCCACGTACACCGAAGAGCGCAGAGTTCTAAAAAACGGAATATATAGTTCTGATAAATACACAAAAAAAACTTCAAATTGAATGGATTGAAACATTCAATTTGAAGTTTTTTTTTGCTTTTATATTTGCTTTTTATTTGTCCTTATACTCAACCTTTACTACTACTACGCGTATTTTCTGGTCGGCCTTGTCGGTCTTTATTTTGGCAATGTGCCAGTCGCCTGGGTAGAAGATGAAGAACTTGTCAGGAGTAGAATCCACAAATTTGGTCTTGTCCACCTCATAATCGTAGTTGATAATGTCTGGACGATAAGGAGCCTTCGGTCGGCTTGTGACGTGGTCAAGCAGTCCGAAGCGCTCGCTGCCCTTCACTACATATTGGAAGTCGACATACTGACGATGGCTTTCTGTGCCACGTTTCTCAAGGTCGCCATTCTCACCGTCCTCCACGTTAGCCTTCATTGTAGTGCCAGGAATCGGGTGTTGGCCTGCCGGCAGAGCCAGAAGGTCGGTCTTGGCAAGCCATGCGAAGAGAGCTTTCCATTGCGGATTGCGCTTATATTGTGTGTAGAACTCGGCTGCGTTGACAGTCTCATGAGGCGAAGCTGCCGTAAATCCGTTGCGCCACTTGTTGGAGTTCTTCCATTTGATAGCCTTTTTCTCGAGTTTTTTGTCCTGGCACGGCTGTGTGTACACGCCTTGAGCCATTGCGCTGAGCGACAGTACCAGGGCTGCCATCAATGTCAATAGTCTGTTCATAATACTGTGATTTTAGTTTTTAGAAAATGCTTTACGAATATGTTTATACGAAAAAAGGTGCGCCATGTAAATGACACACCTTTATGTTCTTAGTGGGTGGTGATGGATTCGAACCACCGAAGGCATCGCCAGCAGATTTACAGTCTGCCCCATTTGGCCACTCTGGTAACCACCCTTGCTTCTTAAAAGCGAGTGCAAAGGTATGAAATAAATTGGATATTACCGCATGTTTTATCAAAAAAATGCATTAAAAGTAGTATTTTTAGTTATTTTGCGCTATCTTTGCAAGAAAATAAGCCATATTTTAATAAACAAACCACATAAAACCTAAGTTCACATGAATAAAAATCTTATTTTCTGTGTCGCAGCAATGATAGGCTTGATGGCATGGCAGGGAGCCAATGCACAGTCTAAGTCGCGCAAGGCGGCACGAAAAACAATGGTAGTGAAGGCTAAAACAGCAGAAATTGCAGGTCCTTCAGTGGCGTGGGTCGAAGACGAAACCAAGTTTGAAGACCGTAAAGAGAAGGCACATGCCACCTTCATTCCTTATTCGTCGACATCGGCAATGATGAAAGACGAGTATTTCCGTTTTCCGTGGCTGACACCTGATCATGCCGACTGGTTGTCGCTCAACGGACAGTGGAAATTCCATTACACAGCCGACTGGAAGTCGCAGGGCGTGCCTGAGGAGCAGAACTTCTACGGCGACAAGGCCGATGTGAGCGGTTGGGACAACATCGCTGTGCCTCTCAACTGGGAGATGGCTGGCTATGATGTGCCTGTATATAATAATGTGGGCTATCCGTTCAAGAACGAGCCTCCACGCATCACCGCTTTCGACGACAATTTCGACAAGAACCCTGTAGGTTCTTATCGCCGCACCTTCACCCTGCCTAAGGGCTGGGAGAGCGGCAAGCGCGTGTTCCTACATTTCGACGGAGCTTGCAGCGCCATCATGGTATGGGTGAACGGTCGCTATGCAGGCTACTCGCAGGGAGCCAACACCGATGCCGAGTTTGACGTAACCGCCCTTGTTCGTGGTGGCGAAAATAATGTTTCGGTACGCGTTTACCGCTGGTCGGACGGCTCATATCTTGAGGGTCAGGATATGTGGCACCTCGCAGGCATTCATCGCGACGTGTATCTCGTGGCAACTCCTAAGGCATTCATAGGCGACCATTACATCACATCAAGCCTCAACGACGGCTACACTTCTGGCTCTATGAACGTAGAGTTGACGCTCAACAATGCCGAGCATCAGAAGGGCACAAAGACAGTTGAGGTGGAACTGCTCGACCAGAACGGTGTGCGTGTGGCAAGCCAGACCTCTGCCTTGGTATTTGCAGCAGCCGATGTTGAGAAGAAGTTGGATGTTAAGTTCGACAACCTCAGCAATTTGAAGCCGTGGTCGCCCGAACATCCTAACCTCTACACCGTCATTGTTCGTCAGAAGCTCGAAAATGGTCAGGAGGAGATGGTGTTCTCTACGCTCTACGGATTCCGTTCGGTTGAGCAGCGTGGCAATCTGATTTACGTCAACGGCAAGCGCGAGTACTTCAAGGGTGTCAACACACAGGACATCCATCCGCTTCTCGGTCATGCCATCGACGTGCCCACAATGCTCAAGGACGTAGTGCTTATGAAGCTTGCCAACGTCAATACAGTGCGCACCAGCCACTATCCGCGTCAGCCCAAGATGTATGCAATGTTCGACTACTATGGTCTCTACTGCATGAATGAGGCTGATGTTGAGTGCCACAACAACCACTCTCTCTCTGACAATCCTACATGGCAGGCCGCTTATGTAGACCGTACACGCCGCATGGTATTGCGCGACCGCAACCACCCGAGCGTAGTATTCTGGTCGCTCGGCAACGAGTCGGGTGGTGGACAGAACTTCCAGGCCACCTACGATGAGGTGAAGCGACTCCTTCCCGGACGCGATGCATGGGTTCACTATGAGGGCTACAAGCACGGCGCTAAGTATTCTGACTTCGGTTCGGATATGTATCCTATAATCAAGAACGTCATCAAGCATCGTGACGGACTCAACGGCAAGCCATACTTCATCTGCGAATATGCTCATGCTATGGGTCAGGCTGTAGGCAACTTGCAGGAATACTGGGACATTATCGAGGGATCTAACGGCATCACCGGTGGCTGTATATGGGACTGGGTAGACCAGGGCATTTACGACACACGCCGCATCAAGGCACGTCAGCCGCTTGTCGATCCGCAGACCGGACTCCATTACTATACCTCTGGTTACGACTATACCAAGATGAACCACGGCCATCTCGGATTCCAGGGCGACTTTATGTCGAATGGCATCATCACTCCGGGACGCGAATGGACAGCCAAGCTCACTGAGGTGAAGTACGTTTATCGTTACGTCAACTTCGAGAGCCTTAAGGATCATAATCTTGTGCTCCGCAACAAGTACAACTTCACCGACCTTGCCGACCTGCTCTACCTCTCGTACGAAGTTCTGAAGGATGGCCGTTCGGTAGAGCATGGCGACTTGCAGTTGCCTAACTGTGCTCCGGGCGAACTCTGTCATGTAAGCATACCTTACACTACAGAGGCTAAGAACGACGGTGAGTATATCATTACATTCAGCCTTCGTCTGAAGAACGACTGCTCATGGGTGAAGCGCGGATATGCTGTAGTAGAGCAGCAGTTCAAGCTCAATGCCGACGCCAAGGCCAGCTGCGTATCAGTAGCCGACCCGACATTCATCCAGCAGCAGCACTATCAGTTGCCAGCCATTGTCGAGAAGGGCAAGCTGAAGGTAAAGGGCAACAGCGTAACGGGTGAACGCTTCAAGATAAGCTTCGCTGAGGATGGTACAATCGCAGAATGGCTGTACGACGGCAAGAGCCTTGTAGAGCCGGGCACTGGTCCCGACTTCAACGGATTCCGCCGCATTGCCAACGACAACATCTCGCTTGGTGCAACTGGCGGTGTAGCCGAGAACGACAACAAGGAGGAGGGTGCGCTCACCGGAAGCAAGCAGCTTGTAAGCGCTCCGAAGCGTGTAGGCAAGAATGTGGTTGCCCAGACATCGGTAAGCAACGGCAAGGACACTCACAACATACAGTATACCATCTATCCTGACGGACGTGTTGACATGCGCATCGCATTCAACAACTCAAGTGTCGACACACGTCGAGTAGGCGTGACTATGCAGTTTGCTCCGGGACTGGAGAAGGTAGAGTATTACGCCAAGGGTCCGTGGTCGAACTATATCGACCGTCAGCGTGGCTCATTGCTCGGACGTTACACCACAACCGTAGCCGGAATGTTTGAGGAGCAGAGTGCACCGCAGACCATGGGCGACCGTCAGGGACTGCGCGACCTTACTCTCTCGGGCAATGGTCTTAATCTCAACGTGCAGACAGAAGGTCAGGTAGCCTTCTCACTCTCGCACATCGACGACCGTCTGTTCAACTACGACGTGTTCTACGGAGGCAAGCATCCTTACGACCTCACACCGAGCCGTCAGATCTTCGCCCACTTCGACTACTGGCAGCGTGGCATTGGCAACCGCTCATGTGGTGGCGACTCATGCCTGCCGCAGTATCAGACACCTACCGGCGAGCACGTAGTGACATTGCGCTTCACTCCTTCAGTGAAGTAATCGCGCCGTAAGGCAACATCAATTAGCAGTAATGCAAAAAAAATAAGGAGGTTATGACATTTTCGCCATAGCCTCCTTTTTTTTGTGTGTTAATAAATTATTAACTTACTTCTTGATTCCCATGTTCCACAATGTGAAGCTCAGGATGTCAGCCTGCTCAGCCAGTCGCTTTGCCAGAGGCTTTCCGCCACCGTGTCCGGCATCCTTGCCAATGCTGATGAGTGTAGGAGCTGTGCCGCCTTGACATTCCTGCAGACGTGCTGCAAACTTGAATGAGTGTGCCGGAACAACGCGATCGTCGTGGTCGGCGGTGCTGACGAGTGTGGCAGGATACTTCACGCCCGGTTTCAGAGTGTGCAGCGGCGAGTAGGCACGCAGATATTCAAACATCTCCTTCGAGTCGTCAGACGTGCCATAATCGGGTGCCCAGTTCCATCCGATAGTGAATTTATGATAGCGCAGCATATCCATTACGCCTACAGCCGGCAGACAAACCTGATAGAGGTCGGGACGCTGAGTCATGCAGGCGCCTACAAGCAATCCACCGTTGCTGCCACCCTGAATGGCGAGACGGTCGCTCGATGTATATTTGTTGTTGATGAGATACTCGGCAGCTGCGATGAAGTCGTCAAACACGTTCTGCTTCTGCAGCTTTGTTCCAGCCACGTGCCAGTCCTCGCCATACTCACCGCCACCGCGCAATACGGCGTGTACATATATGCCGCCACGCTCCAAGAAGGGTATATAGTTAGACACGAAGAACGGAGCATAAGTGATATTGAAACCGCCGTAGCCGTAGAGCAACAGCGGATTGCGTCCGTTGAGCTTCATGCCCTTCTTGTATGTGATGAAGAGCGGGGCGCGGGTGCCGTCCTTGCTTGTGTAGAACACCATCTCGGTCTTGTAGTCGTCAGAGCGGAAATTGATTTTGGGTGCAGCCCAAACGGTGCTCTTGTCGGTATTTAAGTCGTATGAGTAGATGGTGTTAGGCATTGTGTACGAGGTGAACGAGTAGAACACTTCCTTCTGTCCGCGCATTCCGCTTGCTGAAGTAGAACCGAAAGTTGGCAGTTTGATTTCGCCTATCAGTTTGCCGTCGGTAGTGTAAGTGTACATCTGGTTGCAGTTGTCCTTCGAGTACTGCAGAATCATGCGGTCGTCAGCAAATGTCACGTCGGTGAGCACGCTTTTGCCCTCAGGCACCACTTCCTTCCAGTCGTTGTAGCCCGGACGGTCAACGTCAGCCACCATCAGACGATACTTAGGTGCACCGGCGTTGGTCAGGATGTACATTTTCTTGCCCACAGTCTCCACGGTAGAGTATCTGAATCGGGTGTCCGAGCACATCTGTATGAACTGCGAGTTGGGTTTGGTCAGGTCGCGTACGTACAGATTGTTGCCGTTGTCCATACCGCCCTCGTTCAGCGTCATCACCTTCTCGTCGTGGTCGATGTCTACATTGTAGAATCTCAGTGGCTGTGTCGGGTTCATGAAGAACAGCTGGTCTTCGCTCTGCGGAGTTCCAATCTTGTGATAGTAAATCTTCTGAACCGAGTTCTTTGCAGAAGTCTCGCGTCCCTTCTCCGGAGCGTCGTAGGCGCTGTAGTAGAATCCGTCGCCGAGCCAAGTGGCGCCTGTGAACTTAGCCCAAACTATATGGTCGTCGATGTCGCGTCCTGTCTGGCAGTCCTTTACGTATATCTCCTCCCAGTCCGATCCGCTGCGCGAGATGACGTAAGCCATGTATCGTCCGTTGTGCGAGAAGTATATACCCTTCAGAGCAACGGTTCCGTCAGTGCTGAGAGCGTTGGGGTCGAGCCATACGCGCTGCTTGCTTGCGTCGGCAGTAGGGCTGTCCATCTGGTAGAGTACGCTCTGGTTCTGCAGTCCGTTGTTGCGGTATACATACCATTTGCCCTGGCGCTTGAACGGAATGCCAATCTTCTCGTAGTTGGCAGTCTCCTTCAGTCGTTTCAGGATGTTCTTGCGCATAGGGATGTTGTCGAGATATTTGCGTGTGATAGCATTCTCGGCATCTACCCACTCGGCAGTCTGTGCGCTCATGTCGTCTTCGAGCCAGCGGTAGGGGTCAGCCACTTTCTCGCCGAAGTACACGTCTACAGTGTTGTCCTTAGGAGCCTTCGGATAGGTCACTTGCGCCACTGCGTTGATCGACGACAGCATAGCTGTAGCTGCAATCGATAAAATCAGTTTTCTGTTCATAGTGTTACGCTTTTGTTTTGTTAGAGGTTATTAGTGAATGTTCTTATCTTGTTTGTATCGTATTGTGCAAAGTTAGCGATTTATTGGGAGATTATTGAATTTTTGTCTACTTTTGCATATACTTTCAATAAATGTATTATCACGCCATGCTCTACGTCGAAGTAATATTGCCCTTGCCTCTTGATGGCACCTTCACATATTCTGTACCCGACACGCTTGCGCCACAGGTGCGCATGGGCGTGCGTGTTGTCGTGCCTCTCGGACGCTCCAAGACGTATACAGCCATGGCTGTGCGCACCCATAATGACAAGCCCGAGTTTGATACGCGCGACATTATGCAGGTGGTAGATGACAGTCCCGTGCTGCCAGAACGCCAGCTTAGGTTGTGGCAATGGATTTCCACATATTATATGTGTGCGCTTGGCGACGTGTTCAAGGCGGCTCTTCCAGCCGGACTGAAGGCTGAAGACGGTTACCGTCCGAAGACCGTGCGCTGCGTGACGTTGCCTGCCAATCTGCGCACAGAGCATTCGCTGCACATCGCTATGACAGCATTGACCCGTGCGCTGAAGCAGCAGCAGACCTTCTGCAAGTATCTTGAGCTGTCGCACTGGGACCAAATTGACGGCGAGACGCCTCCTGAGCACATACAGGAGGTGGCTTGCGACGAACTGCAGAATGCCGCCAATGCCTCCGATGCCATATTGCGCCAGCTCACGTCGCGACGCTTTCTTGAGGTGTATCATCGCGAGGTGGGACGCATAGGGGGTGGGGGAGAATACTCGCCCGAGAACATCCAGCCGCTTAGCGAGGCACAGCAGGACGCAATGAACAAGATTGGCGTTCAGTTTATGAGCAAGAATGTGGTGTTGCTGCACGGCGTCACGTCGAGCGGCAAGACCGAAATATACATCCATCTCATTCAGAAAGCCATCGACGAGGGTCGCCAGGTACTCTATCTATTGCCCGAGATAGCCCTCACCGTGCAGATGACACGCCGTCTGCAGCGTGTGTTTGGCTCGCGACTGGGCATCTACCATTCGCGATATAGCGATGCCGAGCGTGTAGAGATATGGAAGAAGCAAATCTCCGACGAGCCTTACGACGTGATACTCGGTGCACGTTCGGCAGTGTTTCTGCCCTTCAGCCGTCTCGGACTGGTCATCGTCGACGAGGAACACGAGACATCCTTCAAGCAGCAAGACCCCGCTCCGCGCTATCATGCACGCTCGGCTGCCATTATGTTGGCACGTATGTACGACGGAGCCAAGGTGCTGCTGGGCACAGCCACGCCCTCGATGGAGAGCTACAACAATGCGCTCACGGGCAAGTATGGCTACGTCAGCCTGACAACACGATACAAGGACGTGGCCCTGCCCGACATACATGTGGTGGACATCAAGGACCTCTATCGCCGCAAGATGATGCGCGGACCCTTCTCGCCCGAACTTTTGGACGCCATGCGTGCCGCTTTGAAGCAGCACAAACAGGTCATTCTGTTTCAGAACCGCCGCGGTTTCGCTCCTATGGTTGAGTGTAAGGTGTGTGGATGGGTGCCCAAGTGCAAGAACTGTGACGTGTCGCTCACATATCACCGCTCGATGAACGTGCTCACATGCCACTATTGCGGCTACACATACGCCGTGCCCCATCAGTGTCCCAACTGCGAGAGCACCGAACTTCTGGGTCGTGGCTACGGCACCGAGAAGATAGAAGACCGTGTGCGCGAGCTGTTTCCCGAAGCACGCATAGCACGCATGGACCTCGACACTACACGTTCGGCAGGTGCCTATCAGCGCATCATAGGCGACTTCTCGTCGGGTCGCACCGACATACTCATCGGAACGCAGATGATTTCCAAAGGACTCGACTTCTCGGGCGTGACGGTTGTGGGCATACTCAATGCCGACACCATGCTCAACTATCCCGACTTCCGTGCCTACGAACACGCATATATGATGCTGACGCAGGTGAGCGGACGTGCAGGACGGCGTGGCGAGCGCGGACTTGTTGTACTTCAGACCAAGAGTCCCGACCTGCCCGTGATACAACAGGTGGTGAGCGGCGACTTCAAGACGTTCGCTTCCGACCTGATGGACGAGCGTCGTATGTTCCATTATCCGCCCTTCTATCATCTTGTGTACGTCTATCTGCGCTATCGCAACGAAGCTGTGGTAGAGTCGGCAGCTATAGAAATGGCGTCACGATTGCGCCAGCAGTTTGGCGAACGGGTGCTCGGCCCCGACAAGCCAGCCGTAGCGCGTGTCAAGACCGAGTCGATACGCAAGATAGTAGTGAAGCTTGAGCTTGGCATCGACCTCGCTCTGGCGCGTCGTTGCATGTCGGCATCGCGCACGGCATTGCTGCAAGACAAGCGCTATGCAGCCATGAGCGTCTTCTTCGATGTCGACCCGCTGTAGCCCGTGTAATCGTAGTGCAGCGGCTTGAATAGGTTAACTATTCCTAACAAAGTGCCTTAATGTGTAGTAAATTCATTATTTTTGCAATCTATATAAGTGAGATGAGTAACAGAACAAGTTATAAGAGTGACACAAAAAAAGGAACTCAACTAAATAAAAATACAAAATGAAAGCAAGAACATTAATCTTAGCAGCTTCGCTCGCAGCCGCAATGTCGGCAGGAGCGCAGACATCTAAGGGCATCAATCCTGCCTATATGAATACGGCAGTGAAGCCCGGCAACGACTTCTATGAGTATGCTATCGGCGGTTGGCGCAAGGCTCATCCGCTCGATGCAGAGCATGCGCGCAACGGTTCGTTCATCGATCTCGACGAATTGAACCAGAAACGCATTTTCGACCTTATACAGGAGTATTCGTCAAAGCCTCAGACCAAGGGTTCGCTCGGACAGAAAATCGGTTCGCTCTACAATCTCGCTATGGACAGCGTGCGTCGCAACCGTGAGGCAGCCGAGCCATTGAAGCCGATTCTGAAGACCATCAACGACATTCAGGACCGTCGCGAGTATCAGGTTGTAGTAGCACAACTCGACATGCGTGGCGTTGGTTGTTCGATGTTCGGTGTCGGTGTCGGTGCCGATATGAAGGATGCCGCCAACAACCTTGTAAGCGTAGGCCAGGGCGGTCTCGGTCTGGGCGAGCGCGACTACTATCTTTCAGACGACGCTCAGGTGAAGGCTGTACGTGCCGCTTATGCCAACTATCTGAAGCAGGTGCTCCTCCTTGCCGGCAACAGCGAGGCCGACGCACAGCGCAAGGCCGATGCCACAATGCGCATCGAGACACGCATAGCCAAGGCAAGCAAGGGCAAAGTGGAGCTGCGCGACGTTCAGGGCAACTACCACAAGATGACCTATGCCGCAATGGTGAAGGAATTCCCGGGCATCGACTGGGGCAACATATTCCTCATGCAGGGCTTCCCCGCATTCTCGCACATTGATGTCAGCCAGATTGAACCGATACACGAAGTGGAGAAGATTCTTGCTGACGAGCCGCTCGACGACCTCAAGGCTTATGCCGAGGCACACGCCATATCAAGCGTTTCGGGCTATCTCGACGACAATTTCCGCAAGGCTGACTTCGAGTTGAGCCGCGTAATGTCGGGTGTTCAGCAGGATCGTCCGCGCTGGAAGCGTGCCACATCACTCGTAAGCGGTGTGCTGGGCGAGGCAATCGGCAAGCTCTATGTCGAGAAATACTTCCCTGCATCGAGCAAGGAGAAGATGCTCAAGCTCGTAAAGAACCTTCAGACAGCTCTGTCGCAGCGCATCAGCGAGGCAACATGGATGTCGCCGGCTACAAAGGCGCAGGCACAGGACAAGCTCGCCAACTTCATTGTGAAGATTGGCTACCCTGACACATGGAAGGACTACACCAACCTGAACATCGACGAGTCGCTCTCGCTCCTCGAGAACATGCAGAACGTGTCTGAGTTTATGACACGCGACTACATCTCACGCAAGGTGAACAAGCCGGTAGACAAGACCGAATGGCACATGACTCCGCAGACTGTCAACGCTTATTACAACCCAACTACCAACGAAATCTGCTTCCCGGCAGCCATCCTGCAGCCGCCATTCTTCGACCCCAACGTCGATGAGGCTGTCAACTATGGTGGCATTGGTGGCGTAATCGGCCATGAGATGTCGCACGGATTTGACGACCAGGGCTCACAGTTTGACAAGTACGGCAACCAGAAGAACTGGTGGACCGAAGCCGACAAGAAGAACTTCGATGCACGTACAAAGGTATTGGTCGACTACTTCTCAAAGGTTGAGGCTCTGCCCGGCAAGTACATCAACGGCAAGCTTACACTTGGCGAGAACATCGGCGACAACGGTGGACTGAACATCGCATTCCGCGCTTTGCAGAACGAACTCAAGGCCAACCCGTCGGCAGCTAAGACCATCGACGGATTCACACCCGAGCAGCGTTTCTTCCTGTCATGGGCTACCGTTTGGGCAGGCAATGCACGTCCTGAATTCGTAGACCGTCAGATCAACACCGACCCTCACTCGCCTGCTGAGGCTCGCGTAAACGCTGCCCTTCCGCAGATTGACGCCTGGTACAAGGCATTCAACGTGAAGAAGAGCGACAAACTCTTCATCCCGAAGAACAAGCGTGCACAGATCTGGTAATAGCAGGAGCATAGCATATCACTCCCCTCCCTTTGGGTGAGGGAGTGGGGGTAGGGCTTATATGCAAATATCGTACATGTAGTAAAAAAGTGTTACAAATAGAAAACCGATTCTGGAGATTTCAGAATCGGTTTTTTTATGCTTTTTGCCGTGTTTTACACCCTTCACTTTCCATTCAGGGCTTCTTTGCATTGCAAATGGACTACAGTTGGAAGGCAAATGGACTACAGTTGCAACGTAAATGTAGTCCAGTTAGAGCGCAAAAGTTGTCCTTTTGCAGCGATAAGGAGTTTTTTTGCGTTTGTGATTTTTATTGATTTTCTCGTCCGTAGTCATAACTCTCTGTATATAAGCAATATAACTAAACCCCTTCAAAACCCGAGAATTTCGAGCTAAAGAATTCTTTGTGCGTTCAGCACGCAGTTTTGAGCGGTTAGAAATGCAAATATTGTTTGCCTTATTCGCTTCGTTTTGTATTGTCAGATATTTTTTGATGTGTATATACTAACATCGCGGATACTTCAGTACCAATTATTACGCGCGCTCGTTTTATATTATGATCGTCAATAGTAGGACTATTGGTAACATTTGGATGCTATTGTAAGACTTTGATGCTCCTACATAAACGATGGATTATAGAGCTTTTTTATGTGACTGATTTTTTTATTGATGTAAGTAAAAAAAATAGTGCAAAAATGATGTTATTTAGAAAAATAAATATAATTTTGCATTTGGTTCTTTGTCGGAAGTTCTTAGTTAAGGAAAACCTGATTTAGGATGGAAGAATTGTATATGAAAATGTATAAGTGAACTACTATATATAGAATAGCGTTTACAAGACGCTTCATCTTTTTACTCTTCAAACTTCGAACACTTGAGGACTAACGTAGAAAGTGAAGCAACGAGTAGATGTTCTCGGGATGTGTTTATAACGCATCCCTTAATGCGTTATATCCATACTTTCACTTTAAAGGTGAATTATGGAGATTTCGTTTAAGGGATTGCTGTATACATATCAGCGTGGGCTTCGAAGTTGCTTATCTTTACGTTAGTGGGCAAGTTCGAAGGCCTGAAGAGTGAGATAAGCGCTGTACGGATCTCACGTCTTGAACCAGTATGTATTTTGTAAGTGTCTGTAAATCAAAAGAAACTTTGCGGCATTAAGCGTAAATGATACCATGAAGTTCCCATTGTATGCAAGAAATCAATCTTGCGTTGTTTATATCAGAAGATGAATAGTTTGCTGCAAATCAGCGATTAACATCCATTAACTCATTTTTTGCTGTTTCAATGGCTGTAAGTTTCAAATCCTCTTCACCCTCTAAATCGCTTAGAATTTTATCAGCAAGCCAAAGAGTTAGCATTTCCTTTTCGTCCACTTTGAAGTATGTTGCCATTTGAATTACTTGGCATCTTTTTGCTCGTCTGTCCCCGCGTTCAATCTTGCTGAACATGGGTGTGTCTATTTCTAAGTATGCAGCCACTTGACGCTGCAATATTCCTTGTTCGTCTCTAAGAGACTTTATCTTGTTTCCTAATAACATATTTTCTTTTCTTTGGGTTTGTATTGAATATCTGTGTCAGATATACCGTCCTATTGGGCTGTTTTCGGTCGGAACGCCGTCAAACGGTCGGATTTTCGGTCGGATCGTGGAATTTTCGGTCGGATTATGATTAAACCGACCGATTGTTGTCTGTTAATATCCATTTCAAACCTATCCTGTCTATTAGTTTTTCTTCATTTAGTTCTACTAATAGTCTGCCGACATAGCGAAGTTGTTGCTCTTCCGTCTTGTGGGCTGGAAGCACATCTTTGAGATATTCGTATATACTATCTCGCTTGGCACCTTCGTCACCAGCATTGCTGAAATATTGTAGAACCATTTGACGCAACCTCTCCTTATCCAGTCCTTTTGCCTTAGTGTAAGAAGGCTGCTGGTGAGTAGGTAATGCTAATAGGCAACCTCATCCTAATCGTCTATTGTTGCATCAAGCACTAATTCTGCTGACCAATCCTTTGCTGCGTAGATGGGCTCTTCAAGAATAACAGACATTCTTTCTTGGGCCAATTCCACCAACGAATCTTCTATCCGTTGCTATGCCTTCTTGTGAGCAAGGACTGGGCGATGAGGCAAGTGCTTTGAGATATGTATTATCCCTACTCGCTTGTTCGTGTCATACGTTACGAACTCTTCTATACTTAGTCCTTTCCTTCAGATGACAGATAAGTGCATTGTTCTGTGAGTTTGAACGTTGCCGACTGTGTGTTTGCAGGTTGCCCATTGAAAGTAAGTCTCGAAATATCTGTCCAGACAATTTCAAGCGTCTTATCCTTAACTTCAAGCACAAGATGCCCTCCCTTCATATTGGCGATAGCCGATACGTAGGATATAAAATCATTTTTCTCGTCCCCACAGAACGAGTTCTTCAAATTTTTAAATTTCTTCCATTCACAGCGAGCATTTTCTTGTGGGTACTCACGGAGGAGGTATTGTTGTAGGTCGTGTTCAAGTATTTTCATATTTTATCTTGATAGTTTTTGTCTTTTATCCCAAAATACCTTAGTGTTTCGGTAAAAATACATGGTTTATTCTTTTTCCACTGGGTAGAAAGACATTCTTCAGTAGCATCACATTTCGCATCTTCTAAAAACATCGTTGATGAACATATAGGATAACGTCTGCATTCTTTTTTCTTGTTATACGTTAATAATCTCGCCATAATTAGTTCTACTCCATACAATATCGCTGACTCTTTGTATGCAGACATTTTTCCACCGACCATATTTTTTGGAAGTACACTCTGATTCTTTCCATCTATAAAAGGATACCCGTAGTGATTTAATAGTTTCTCTTTGAAAATCTCCCTATCGGATATGTTACAATCATATAAAAAATCAATAAGCTGGTGATGACATTTACTGCAGTCCAATATACAATTATTTATAACTTGGGAATAATATTCTAAATCCGTACCCATTAATGCTTCCAAACTTCCTTTAAAATCATTAGAGAAAATGTTCAATAGTCTATAAAAAGGCATACTCTTTCCCTTATATGAAACAGCATAGTCGCGAATAACAGATTGGTACAAATCCTTTCCATCCCAATTTGGATGCTGTTTAAATAACTTGAGTACTTCAAAGAAACCAATGCCTGGATTATCCCAAAGCAAAGCACACAAACAAATAGACGCTATTTTCTTATTATCCTGTGCTATATCAGGCATAGTTTTACTTATAATAAGTTCGACTGCATGGTAGGGTATTATGGCGTGGCTTACATCGTTATTAATCATAGATTGAATAGCATGAGCCATACCCTCAATGACACAACGATGTCCAAATTGAAATCCATGTTCTTTCGTTTTGTCGTTTTCAAAATCATAACACCCTATCCATACAGCTGTTTTCTCTTTTTTTGCGATGGATATTTCACGTTCATCTATTTCTATGTCGGAAATATTAAAATCTGTTGTTCTAGTTCCTTCAAGATTGTTGAAATGAAATATAAATTGATGAATGTGCCTATCTGTTTCCCATAACTTTAATGGGACATTTATTTCATCGTTATTTCTTATATAATCACGATACTTCGCAAACATTCTATTGTACATATCACTCATCCTTATGCCATATAAACTTGTGATATGCTGTATGTAATGTATATATTCATGAACAAATGTTGCATATGCAGATAATGTCATATTGTCCAAGTTCTCCAAATCAATATTATCATCTACGTACATGTGCAAATGGTTTGTTTCATACTTACTACATTTGCCATTTAAAATGTCATAATCAAAAAAAGACATACCCATTCGTTCGTAAAAACTTTAAATTGGAGAATTTAAATCAAATGACCTTTCAAGTTCCAATTCTGGACGAGTCAAAAGAATTGGCATTTCCTTTTGCTCTTCTTTTACAATGCTCGAAGCATTTTTTGCTCTCGTAGCAGCCCAATTTCTAAGTGCAGCTATTTGCTCTTTCATTGTAGTTGATAAAGGAACCGTTTCTAATATTGCGTCCATAATATGCGATGCATTTAGAACTGGACTCTCGGGATTATCAACATAAGCTGCAAACATTGCTTCCTTAATACACTCTTCTATTTCTGCACCATTGAATCCTTCAGTTTTTTTTCCAAACATACCTATGGGATATTGAGATGGATCTTGTCCTTTTTTCTTTAGATGAATAGAGAATATGTTTTCTCTCTCCTTTGCTGTTGGAAGATCAACAAAGAAAATTTCATCAAATCGTCCCTTTCTCAGTAATTCTGGAGGCAGAAGATTTATGTTGTTTGCGGTAGCCACTACAAATACAGGAGAAGTTTTCTCTTGCATCCAAGTCAGAATTGTGGAAAAGATGCGAGAGGTAACTCCGCCATCAGTGGAGCCACTTGATTGAACTCCATTGAGTCCCTTCTCAATTTCATCTATCCATAGAACACAAGGTGCAACTGCCTCCGCAGTAACAATAGCCTTTCTGATATTATCTTCACTACTACCAACAAGTCCTTGATAAACTTTTCCAATATCTAATCTTAGCAGAGGCATGTTCCAAAAGGAAGCTATACTCTTTGCTGTAAGACTTTTACCACATCCGGGAACACCTAATAAGAGAAGTCCTTTTGGTTCTTGCAATCCAAAATCTCGCGCTTTCTTTTCATAAGCTTTTTGTCTTTTGAATAGCCAATCCTTAAGGATTTCCATGCCACCAACATCCTTTAGACTCTCATTCTTCGGGAAATAATCAAGAATACCTGATTTTTTTATGATTTGTTCTTTTTCAGACGAAACCGTATATGGCGCATTCTGTCCTAGATCGTCTTTAACTGCGGCAAGACAAAATGCTAAATCGGCTTCCATTGAGGTCATACCTAAAGCCGCATCCACCATTCTGTTACGCATTTCCACCGAGAGATTGATTTTACATTGTCTTTCAACTACGCAAAGTGTTTTTTCCATATCAAATCTATCTGGTAATGGGATATTCAATACCGTTACATATTTCTCCAATTCTACTGGCAACTTATAAATAGCAGACAGAATTATAGCATGAGTATTTGTATGCCTTGCTTTTTCAGCAATTGAACGAATATAGTATTTGACATTTTCCTCTTCTATATAGTTGTTGAAATCTTCTAATATAAAAACATCCTTTCTTGTATCCTTATCATTGTAGATGTATTTCAAAACTTCTTCAGGTTCAACGATTTCTTCACCATCTTGATTTTTAATTGGGAGGGTGTTGTCACTATTAAACTCTCGCAAACCTTCTACGCAATTCCAATTGAAAAGTCGAACATCCTTTCCTTCCGATTTGAGGATATTTATTATACCATCTATTTTTTGCTTAGTTCTATCGTATTCAAAACTATTAAGATACAGAACAGGATAATATGCCTTCAGCATATCTCTTATTTTCGAATATACGGCTTCCATTATATTGTTATTTCTGTTGTATGGATTGTATGTTATTTCTACGAGGTTTCATTTTTGCTAAATACTTAGCAGGAATATTTGTTTTCTTTGTCATGATTCTTTTGTTGCCCAGCAACTGTTCAAGAACATCCATGGCATCATGGGCTCTTTCGTTAACATCATTAGGAAGATAGTCTGAATCTGTAACAATTGTTCCATCTTTTAAGATGACAAACTTTATCTGCGCAACAGGTTCGTCTTCATTTTTATCTTTTGAACGACCTACCATGAAAAAGCTATAAACTTCTTCTGTCGTTGGCGTGAATCGATCATTAGCTTTATAAGTAAAGCCTTTCTTCTTAAATTCTTGGACCAAAGATCTTTTTGCATATGCGGCATTTAAAGCATAGAATTGTCGCTGCAATTCTTCCACTTTTTCTATTGCATTCGGCATATAATAGGTATTGTATGTGACCTCATTTGTTGTAAGGTTAAGCTTTAAGGCGTATTCTCCATACAATTTTGTTCCTTGACTTGCATCGGTTACTAGTAACTCTTTTCCTTTAACAGAATACTTCCATCCTAGAGTGTCACACGCAGATTTTAGTATTTCTACATGCATTACCTGAGGATTGCGTACAAATCTTGAAGATTCGAATCGTGACATACTATTCTACTATATATTTAGTGGCTATGTCGATTATTTCAACTGAAAAAAGGAATGTCTTACTACCATTCCATCGCATAGCCCGATTAATATGATTTTTAATAAATTCCATTAGTTCATCATTTGCTTCAAATTTCTCATATTGAAACTGAAGGCCCTCAATATCGAAAATAATACGTTTTTGTTCTTTGTTATATATAATACTGAGGTCATCGAAGTCATTACATCTTTTTATGATTCTTCGGAGTGAATTATGAACATCAGCAAGTCCCATCTTCTTTTCGATACCAAATTTTATAGCAGAAGCTAATACATTTGCACCTGCAAGAACCTTAAACAATTTGTCTATGTTTTCAAGACTAAGATTATTGGGAGAGCACATTTTCTTAGCAATAGAAACAGATTCTGTTGTTATTCGCGTGCCATGTTGACTTCCTTTCATTACCTCATCAATCATAGTTTTCAGTTCTAGTATTGAAATACATTCTACATCTATATTGACTGATTTATTAGATTGTTTTCTTGGGATAGAAGGTTGCTTTGTGTGTGTTGACGTAATTTTACCCGGGAATATCTTCTTATCGTGGATTAATTCCAATAGTTGTAAATCATTTTCAAGCAATTCTAACGTAGATGGGTCATCGATTGAATTATTTGAGATTTCCTTGGAAATATCATTTAACATAGAATGGTATTTTTTCTTATCTTTCGGATTTAATCCTCCCAAATTTGATGCGACTACCAGTTCTTGTCCTATTTTCGCTAGCTTCTTATATAGTTCTTCTTTAAGACATCCTAAGATTTTCTCTTCAAGTAAATCTTCAATGGGACTGAACAGCTTATGAACCTCTGGATTATCAATGCTCAAGAAATAATCCAAACGTTCATTTTGGTAATTAGCCAAGGATGCAACTTCTATATTCTCAATTTCCTTTTGTATCCTTGTCGCGTAAATTTCTGCAAATTCTAATTGAAAATCTGCATACTTATTTTTAGCAACGGTATGATGCGCCAATGTCATTTCTTCTCTACGTACATGCTTTTGTTCCTCTGATACAGAAAATGACAATACATTGAAACTTCCTGAAAAAAGAATTTTTTGATCACCTTTAACTTCTATAACATTTTTAAGATGAAATTCTGGAAGCTGTACATAGAAAAAGTTAGGATATTGCTCATTCAACAATTTTATTCCAGGTTCTACCTCCTCATCCATCATAGGTTTTCCGTCGTTATTTGAAGCAGGTTCAGAATAAGCAATGAAAACCCTCTTATTTTCGTCTTTGAGGAAATTTTCAATAAGTGGACCACGATCGTGCATAAAAGCACCTTTTCGAATCCATGGACTTATGAGCCAAACCTCATCTGGATCATCCTCATTGAAAATCTTATGAAGTTCAAGTTCAAAAGACAAAGAATCGTATAGTGCTTTTTTATGAAGTCTTTCCTTGTCATTAGTTGTATTTGTTGGTTGAGAAGAGTCTGCACTTGTATCCGATAAAGAGGCTTTATGAGCATTCTCTTCTTCAAGTACAAGTTGCTTTTCTGCCTCTTTTATATCTTCAGATATTTCTGATTTTGCCGTCTCAACAGCATCTCCTTCAAGTACAATAGTTTCTTCATCAATTTCACACTCAAACTTAATACAGTTTTCAAGGAGTTCTGCTAACAATTCTGGATTAGAATTGATTTGTTCTGACATAATTGGATTTAATGCATTTGAATTTTCGTCAAAAACTAATGCACGAACCTCTTCTGATGAAGCTATACTTTGTACAAAACACACATATACCTTGTAACTAGCCTCATGGCCTTCCTTCCAGATTGCACTTTCCAAAATGTAACGATTCTGTGGGAAATGTACATCCTGCGCTTGGCATTCAGCATACTGCTTAATTTGTTCCAAAGATAGATTTAGATCGTCACAAGGAGTATTAACCTCATTGATTTTTGAAAGATAATCACCTATGCAATTTTTAATATTTAACCACGACAGGTGAGACTTATCAATGTAAATATCAAATGATTTTGTATAAGTATCAGGACGTTCTCCCCTTTCTGCGTACGTGCGACCTGCATCTGTAAGAGCCATACATGAATCATCACCTTCAATAGCATTAAAGCCTCGAAGAGTCTCGATTGCTGTCCGCAATATCGACTGTTCAGCTTTGTCGTTAACTACGTCCAAGCCCAAAATCAATCCTATTTTTTCAAAAGATGATGTTTCATCGATAAGAAGTATGCCGACAATGCCCTTTTCAAGCGATGTTATCTTTGCAGGTCTTTGGGTTTTACCAGCATAAGTGGCTTTTACAAAGTTAATGTCATAAGAAATATATCCAAAGATTCTTTCTGAAATTTTCTTTTCTTCGAATACAGCTTTTGCTATACGAGTTCCGATAGGTTCCAGAACCTTTTGGGGCGCTGCAATTTTTTTATTTTTTATCTTGCTCATCTCACTGCATCTTTAAGTTGTTCAAAACTAACAGTTTCCATGTTTGCAATGGAAGCGGCATAATTACTATTACTCTCAAATTGGCGTTTGTTACCTACGACTATAAGAAGACGTTTGGCACGAGAAAAAGCGACGTTAATACGTTCGATTTCTTTTGCAAAACCAATATTGTTTTTGGGGTTACTTCGAACTGTTGAAACAATAATAATGTTGCGCTCCATTCCTTGGAATCTATCGACTACATCACAAATGTACTCTCCTTTGTTAATGTGCTTGTTAAACCTATAATCGTATTTTTTCTTAATCTCGCGGTTTTGAGCACTATAGAATGTAATGATGCCGATCTCTTTGTCTTCAGGTTTCTGTTGCGCATGAACAAATTCTGAGTAGCCATCAGCTTGTTGCAGAGCCTTAAGAACCAAATCTATGGCTTTTAGCTCTCCTTCATTCTTGTAGCCTGGATTCAAATATGATTCTGGTGTGTGAACATCTATCCATACGGCATGAGTACTCGGTTGAATTATTGGATTTAATGTTATGCCATGCCATCTACTTCCTTTGTTTGCCAAATCAGGGATGTCCATGGTTTCAATAATACCACACTTTAATCCACCAGTTGTTGCAAGTTCATCTTGATAAAACTGTTTAATTGTATTCATGATTTGTTCATGCATACGATATTGTGTATCAAGTGTAGCAACTATAGTCTTTCTAACTTTTGCAGCAGCTTCAAACAAACGCTTAAATTGAGACTCTGCTTTTTGTAGTTTCTCCGCAATATCTTTTTTCCCAATCTTTTCAAGGGCGCTATCAATTGTATTCTCATCCATCATTGGAGGTAATTGTTTATGATCACCGATGACGATAATCTTTTTGCCCAAGACAAGTGGTACAGCCATTTCTAATGGTGTGGCCTTACTAGCTTCATCCATTATTACCACATCAAAGAACATATCAGAACGCTCATTTCCGCCAAACATGTCAGAATATGACTCCATAAAATCACGAGAACCGCAAATACTACATGTTGCTGCAACGAGATTTACATTGCTCCTGTATAAACGACTAAACTCTGTTCTTGAATGTTTATCCTTGGCTTCAAGTTCTTCTTTCCAAGAACTTATCGCTGACGAATACTTCGGATCATTAGAAATTTTGGAAACAATTCTATCCATCCAAATTTTTGCTGCATTATCATTGCATTTTGTTGAGTCTTGACTCCATGTATCAATAATGGATGTAGAGAAACGCAATGCTTCTGGTGCCAAATTCTTAATCTTCCTATCATCAAGACGACCTAGAATACGAACAGGCCTAATGCCAGCTTGAGTCTGCAAACGCTCAAGTGCATTATCAACAGCTGTGTTTGTCTGTGATGTTAATAGAATTCTGCAATCAGGATTCTTGCGAATTTCTTGCCAAATTATCTCGGCAATAACAGTCGTTTTACCAGTACCTGGAGGACCTTGAATAAGTGCTAAGTCTTTTGCAAGAACAGACTTTGTAACCGCCTCAAGTTGCTTTTCATTCAAATTTCCAATCTTATGAGTACGGATGTCTTCCAATGCAGTATTTATGTCAACAACGGTTTCACCAGCATACTTTGGATCAAAGATGAAATTTGGAAGATTCGGATTGATAGGTCTATGGTTATATTTACTTTCTGGCTTTAAAATACGACTCATAGCCTTGCTTTGACGCATCAATTCCATAGTTTCACCCATGGCAGGGAATTGTATATAGTCACCAGCTACTATCTTTAACTCCTTTGAAGACAACAATTCTAAAACGTCATCATTAGGTTCAATGATGGCATAGTCTCTTGTCCGTCGTACACAATTACCAATATTCAGATTGTTTTTCTGGAGGTATTGACGACGACGACGACGTACAATACTTTCCTTAGAGTACTGACTATGTGCAAGTTCTTCTTCATCAACCTCGCTCAACTTATCATAAGTTGAGCCATTAATGTAATTAACATTTTCATTTCTAAAGTCTGACTGAAGTTTGCGATCCAATTCTTGCAACAGAGAAAGGTCTTCCGAAAGTGACCATTGTGTGATTCCTTTATTGTTGTTATCATCATAAAGAATTTTAATTCCATGAATAGAAGCAAGAGCCCCTTCTATTATATTCTCAATATTGTCTCTTTCATCAATATCAAAAAAATTGAAAGCAAAACGCAACTCTTTAGCATCTTTGCTAAGTCTATTTGTGGTGAAATTGCTGCGCTTGTCTGCGAGTGCAATATTGACCTTTTCAAATACACTTCGACGATATTCTTCATTCTCGCAGAGGAACTCTATACGTGCTGTTGGCTTATATTCTGGAGCTTCTGCGCAAATTGAATCATCTAACTGTGAGAAAATATCGTCTTTAAGAGTTATATAGTCTTCTTGAGATTTTGGGTAGAAAACCACGTACGATCTTGGTACATCTACTTGAAGTGAAGGTTTGCCATAATTCTGGAGTTTCAAATCAGCAAGGACAGATTTTTCAATCTGTGGTGCAAAAGCATAGTGGAAGGTACTGCTAACATATTGGTTTGAGTAGTTTTTCCTAACCATATTGAAATAACGTCCAAGACGTGGCAGTTCACTCGGATTATTAACAATCCAAGTGTAAGCATTACCTTTTATGTTCGCACCTTCAATTTCGATACTATTATCTATCTGTTTTGGCGAAATTGATACCATGCAACTTGCAAAACGAAGTTTGCTAAAAATTGTTAGCCCTATATCAAGAGGACGCTTAGAAGTTATCACAAAGTGTTTCCCGTGTGGTATAACTTGAGCATCATCAGGAAGATCTTTACAATAACTGTTTATATCAATAGATTCAACGGAGGGCAATAAAGGCATGATTAATTTTGTTGTACGAACAACCTCTGCAATACCTTTATGATGAGTATCTACAATTTTCTGAAGGAATACAATATCCTTATCAGAGGTTAGAAGAAACTCTCCAGATTCGTCTTTCTTTAGTTCGACTCCAAACTCTGTCAATTCAGAATCAATAGAAGACGTAATGTCTGCCAACTCTTCAGAGTCTGATATGATTGCAATCTTTCCGCTTACCGTATTGGTAGGTTCTGAATCAGCCTGATAACAATAATCCCTTCCTATTGTTTTAATACTTTCTATGGTATCTTCTGGAATGGATTGGTAACTATCAAATGATATAAGGCATTCACCATCATCGATGGAAACTTTTGCTTCCATCTCGCATTTTCCTTTTAATTCTTATGTTATGGCATTATTTAGATTCTGAGCATAACTATCCATGTCAAAATCCAATTTCAGCAAACCTCCTTTTTGTTTGCTAATATTTTGAATTTTGATCAAATCTCGTTTGGTCTTTAGCAGAGCATTTAGACCATCAAGATAAGCCTGCCACATTTCTTTATCCTCTTCTATTTGAATTTCAATAGGAGGAATAGGCAAAGAGAAGCAATCCTTAATGAATTGTGTTATCTCATTAACATGGCCAACCCAATAAGGACCTGCACCACTAATCAATTTGAATGAATCTTCATATAAATCAACAAATCTCACCTCGCATTTTCTTATAATAAATTGGTCTTTCTCTTCTGGTAAAACCATGTTTTTTATAGTAAAATGTGGCACTCGTAAAGTGTATTCATCTCTCGCAAGTTGTGCAGTCATACAATACGGGAGTTCATCGAACTTTATTGCAAGTTCTTCATACACTTTGTTTCTTCCTTTTTGTCTACGATGGATAAACGAACAAGTGTGTGTACCAGACAATTGTGCTATTGTATCCTCAAAAGATACTTGTGCATCATTGTCATGGAATTTGGCATCGTCACTGGTATATCTAACAAACAAAGGAAGAGCTTCACTATCTTCAACGTTGCCGTAGATATTGGACTCAAGTTGCCTAATGTCTAATTCTGCCATAACGAATTAAAAATAATAATTTAACTTTCGAATCTGTGATTCATTATATAATAATTGAGTGAAGGTTTTCTCTATTTCAAATAAACGATACTTACATGTCTGTCAAACATATTTAATTGCGCTCGAACAATACTATTGTCCTCAATCATAATAACTAAACCATAATTTGCAAATGATGCTGCTTCCATAGGAGCTCCGATTGCTAAAGCATTTTCGTCATAGCCATAACCTCTGAATTCAATAATGTTCTCTTGCTTATTTACGATTTTCATTCGTTTTGGGGACATTTGAATATTGTTATGCCATAATGGATGAATACCATCCATATTGTATATTGTTACAGTGTATCCTTCGGCATCTTCAATATTCTTTTCAATTGTTATTCTACGATGACAATTGTAGTTATGACCGGAGACATTTTGCCCATTTTGGAAGCGGACATGGTCTGATGAATCGAAAACAATTTTCCCACAAGGAGGATTATTGTCTCCTTTTATTATGCTGGATAAAAAATCTAATTCCATTAGCTAATATTTTTATTTTTGTATTGTTAATCATTGATTATCTTTATAGCATCTTTGGGTATATAAGCGGTTGCAACCAAATAGCCCTCAAATAATTCCACGACAACTCTTTGCTGCCCAGCAATCCTTGCCACTCTACCATGAATATCTTTAAACTCTCCCTCTGTCACAATGACCATATCTCCTAATTTATATTGGATAATTTCTGTTGTAACAGGAATTATGTGCGAATTCTTGATAGATGTTAGTCTGATGAAGTTATTCATCGCTTCATCACAGATGGTAAGTGGAGGATTACGGTCAGGATTGTCTTGACGTTGGGAAGTGTGATCGAAGTAATAACTTAGTAAATTTCTGATTTCATTAGTACTTACTTTGATTTCATAGAGCAATGTTTCAACTTGTTCTGCTGTAGCATGAACAAAAAGAAATGAGGAGAGAAGAGGCTCTGTTATGATTCGCTTCTTTCCTTGCTTCCTTACTTCTTTATATCGCATAGGAACATAGCATTCTAAGCCTTTAGCTTCTACAAAATCTTTAGCTTTGAGAACGCGACCATATGAAACTCGCAGAACAAACCATTGTTTGTTTTCGGATGGTACATTCTCTACCGACACCCCACCTTTGTTCTTTGAGATGGAGGGCGTACAAGAGGTAAGTCTTGCACTTGGACACGATAAGCCTGTGTCGGTAGGCTGCCCATTATACAATGAAGCGT
>URQS01000033.1 GCA_900550035.1 uncultured Prevotella sp.
AAACTTGAGCGATATTTTTTTGACGTGTATATACTAGCATCGCGGATACGCTTACTTCAATTTTGTACAATGAGCATACAAAATAATACTAAAAACAAAGCAAAACAATTTGTTGTACCCAAAAAGAACTTATATGTATTATACTAAACCCACACGCGACATTATTATAATAAATTTGCAAACGAAAACCCGAAACAAACAACAATTAATATAATCTTTAAACCTTCAAGAAATGAAAATTAGAGTAAAAATCCAAACAATCAAGACTCTGGTATTCTTGCTTATGATGATTTTCGCTACATCGCTCACTGCAATGGCGCAGGAAAAGGTGTCGGGAATTGTCAAGGACGATACCGGCGAAACAATGCCGGGAGTTAGCATCAAGGTGAAGGGCAACAACAATGTTGGAGCCGTTACCGACATCGACGGTGCATTCACCATCAACGTGAAGCGCGGCACTGTGCTGCAGTTCTCTTTCCTCGGATATAACACCAAAGAAGAGAAGGCTACACCAGGTAAGATAATGCAGATCGTACTGGAAGAAGACAAGAAGACTCTTGGTGAAATCGTAGTTGTGGGCTATCAGCCGGTTCGCCAGCGCGACCTCACAGGTTCTGTTGCCAAGGCTGACGTAAGCCAGCTCACCAACACTCCGGTGTCATCAATCGACCAGACTCTTGGTGGACGTATTGCCGGTGTCAACGTATCTTCAGGCGAAGGTATGCCGGGTGGACAGATGAACATCACCATCCGTGGCAACAACTCACTGACACAGGCCAACACCCCTCTCTATGTTATCGACGGCTTCCCAGTTGAGAATGCTTCGGTAGCAGCCAGCATCAACCCTAACGACATCAAGTCGCTCAACATTCTTAAGGATGCTTCGGCATCGGCTATCTACGGTGCACGTGGTGCCAACGGTGTTGTCATCATCACTACAAAGAGCGGACAGACCGGTAAGGCTAAGGTCACATACGACGGCAGCTACGGCTGGCAGACTGTATCAAAGAAGATGGAAATGATGGACGCTTACGAATTCGTTAAGCTCCAGAACGAAATGTATCCCGACGCTGTTGCCAACACATATCTTATGGAATATGAGGGCAAGCAGTGGACTCTCGACGACTACCGCAACATCGCCCAGTACAACTGGCAGGACATGATTTTCCACTCGGCTCCTATCCAGAGCCACAACGTGAGCCTCACTGGTGGTAGCCAGGACATCCGCTACAACGCATCGCTGTCGTACTTCGACCAGGATGGTGTTGTAATCAACTCAAACTATAACCGCGTTCAGGGCCGTATGGGCACAAACATCAAGAAGAACAAGCTGCGCATCAACCTCAACGTCAACTACTCTCGTACAAACCAGGAGGGTGCTTCGCCTTCGCAGAACGCCAGCTCGGGTATGAACAACTTGTTCTATAGCGTTTGGGGCTACCGTCCGGTAACACAGCCCAGCACTCCGTTGTCATACCTTCTTAACAATGGTGTCGACGAATCGGTAAGCACATCAAGCGACTACCGTTTCAACCCATACATGGACCTCAACAACGCCTACAACCATACTCTGAATACCTACGTACAGTTCAACGGTTTCTTGGAGTATGAGATTATGAAGGGTATGAAGCTGAAGGTTTCGGGCGGTTATACCGATACTGGCTACAACAACGACAACTTCAACAACTCGAAGAGCCGCTACGGTGGACCGCTTTCGAATGATAAGGTGAACGCTCGCGTCACACGCTCTTCGCGCTCTACATGGCTTAATGAGAACACCCTGACCTATCAGACCAACATCAAGAAGAAGCACTTCTTCAACACATTGCTCGGTTTCTCATTGCAGAACTCTGACTACGACTACTATTCGTACAAGACCATCAACATCCCTAACGAAAGCCTCGGCATGTCGGGTATGGACCAGGGTACTCCTACCGGCGCTTCTTCACTGAAGAGCTCATGGTCGATGATGTCTTACTTCGGACGCTTCAACTACAACTACAAGTCGTGCTACTACGCTACATTCACAATGCGTGCCGACGGCTCGTCAAAGTTCAGCAAGGGCAACCGCTTCGGCTACTTCCCTTCAGGCTCATTGGCATGGAACGTGGCTGAGGAAGGCTTCATGAAGCCATATAATAAATATGTGAACAATGCCAAGATTCGTCTGTCATGGGGTCTCACCGGTAACAACCGTGTAGGCGAGTACGACTCATACGGACTCTATAAGGTAGTTAAGCAGTGGAACGGCCAGGTATACCTCGGCGCTACTCCGAGCGGTGTATTCCCAGAGGGCAGCAACGTGAACAACGTAGGTACAGTACCTTCTACACTGCGCAACCACGACCTCAAGTGGGAGACAACAGAGCAGTGGAACCTCGGTTTCGACCTCGGATTCCTCAACGACCGCATCGGCGTGACACTCGACCTCTATAGCAAGACCACACGCGACCTTCTGCTCAACGCCAACATGCCGCTTTCATCGGGCTACGTAAGCGCTATGAAGAACATCGGTAAGGTACGCAACGAGGGTATCGAGTTCACTCTCAATACCGTTAACATCAAGAACAAGAAGTTCTCTTGGGAGACCAACTTCAACATCGCATTCAACAAGAATAAGGTGTTGGCACTGACCGAGGGTCAGACCACTCTGACTACAGCAGCTTCGTTCGACCAGAACTTCAACACCCAGCAGAGCTACATCGCTAAGGTTGGCCAGTCAATGGGCTCTATGTACGGATTCATCTACGAGGGCACATACAAGTATGACGACTTCGACAAGTCGGGCGACACATACACATTGAAGCCTACTGTAGCTCACTACACCAGCGAGAACAACACACAGCCGGGTATGCCTAAATACCGCGACCTCAACGGCGACGGTATCATCGACGACAACGACCGCACCATCATCGGCAACGGTCTGCCAGTACACACAGGCGGTTTCACCAACAACTTCACATACGGTGACTTCGACCTCAGCATCTTCTTCCAGTGGTCGTACGGCAACGACGTGCTCAACGCCAACCGCCTCTTCTTCGAGTCAAGCTGGAACAAGGCTCGCGAGCTCAACCAGTTTGCATCGTATGCCGACCGTTGGACAGAGGACAACCCGTACAGCGACATTCCTCGTGCTACTACATCAAGCTCAAACCGCGTGTTCTCAAGCCGCGTTATCGAGGATGGCTCATTCCTGCGTCTGAAGACCCTAACATTGGGCTATACAGTACCGAAGAAGTTGCTCACACGCTTCCGCATCGACAACCTGCGCGTATACTTCGCAGCTCAGAACCTCTGGACTATCAGCAACTACAGCGGCTACGATCCTGAAGTATCTATCCGCAACAGCGCCCTTACTCCGGGACTCGACTTCTCGGCATATCCACGCGCTCGTCAGTTCAGCTTCGGTGTAAGCCTCGGTTTCTAAGAAGTTAAAATGCATTACTATTAAACACATATTATATATATGAAATCAATTAAAACAACAATCATATTGCTCGCAGCGCTGCTCTCACTGGGCAGCTGCGACTTCCTTGACAAGGAACCGACAAGCGCTACGTCGGACACCTATCTCAAGACAGAAACCGAGGCTGCTTCGTTTCTGACCGGTATCTACGCCATCCTCACACAGCAGTCGTACTACGGTGGCAACTACTACTACCTCGTAGGCGGTGACGACCTGGAACACTACGGTGGCGCTAACCGTGCACCGATGAACGGTGGCTTGATTTGCAACAACGCTACATCGAGCGACTCATACGTAGCTTCGTTCTGGTATACACTCTATGCTGGTGTGAACCGCGCCAACATCCTGCTTGACCAGATTGACGGCATTCAGGGCATGAACGCTGCCAACCTCAAGCGCTATATAGCAGAGGCTCGCTTCCTTCGCGCTTTCTACTACTTCAACCTCGTAGAGTGCTGGGGCGACGTTCCTTTCTATACAGAGCCAGTGCTCGACGTGAAGAATCTGCAGCGTGCAGTGACACCAAGAGCCGATATCTACGACTTCATCTGCAAGGAAATGGAAGAGAGCGCTGCCGACCTGCCTGAGGCATCGTCACTGGGCTATGAGCCGGGACGCGTTTCAAAGTCGGCAGCATGGGGCATTCTGGCACGTGTATATATGTTCCGCGCCGGCGAGTTCCACCGTATGAAGGTGGCTGAGAACAAGGCTGAGACCAAGAAGTACTTCACCGAGGCTGGCAAGTTTGCCAAGATGGTGAAGGAACTGGGTGGCCACAAGCTCGCTCCTAAATACTGGGACTACTTCATCGACCAGTGTGCCGACCGCTACAACTCAACAGCCCCCGAGAGCATCTGGGAGGCTGAGTTCGCAGGCGACGGCAAGGGTACAATGGTAACTGAGGGCCGTATCGGTAACATCATCGGTATTCAGGGTCCAGACCTCTCAAGCAATACTGCACTTGTAGGCAAGAAAGACCCGGGCTTCGGCTACGCTTTCTTCTGGAGCACACCGAAACTCTATGAGCTCTATACTGAGAACAACGACATCAATCGTATGAACTGGTCAATCGCTCCGTTCAAATATACACAGTCGGTAAAGGGTGGCGCTGTTGACGGTCGCGAGTTTGAGGTTGGCAAGCTTGCTGAGGTTAAGGATCAGTATTGGGATGAGTCATTCCAGTATGGCGAGACTGAACCAGGTGCTACTATCGGTGACCGTGAGAAAGACCCGAAGAAAGCTTCTAAGTTCTACGACCGTTGCTGTGGCAAGTGGCGTCGCGAGTATGAGGCCGACAAGAAGAACAAGAACCTCACAGCTATTAACTTCCCGATTCTTCGCTACTCTGACGTTCTGCTTATGATTGCCGAGTGTGAGAACGAAATTAACGCTGCTCCAACTGATTTGGCTTACGATTGCATCAACGAGGTACGTGAACGTGCAGGCATTAGTAAGCTTCCACAAAATATGAACACTGAAGACTTCCGCCAGGCTGTTAAGGACGAGCGTGCTATGGAGCTTTGCTTCGAAATGACTCGTCGCTTCGACCTTATCCGTTGGGGTGAGTATGTACAGAACATGAACGCTCTTGTACAGCGTGCACAGTCGGGAGAGAACTGGAATCTCGGTCCTAACAACGTACACACTTACTTCAACATATCTGAAGCATACAATTACTTCCCCATCCCAGCCTTGGAGAAGTCTGTAAACAAGCTTATCAAGGACAACAACCCAGGATGGTAAAGTATCAGTTACTTGAAATTAGAAACCAGTAAAAAAACAGAAAAATGAAGAAAATTAAATATTATATATTCTTCCTGCTCGGTGCTGCAATGATTGCAAGTTGCGACAACGAGTTGACAGAAGACGTCAAGATGGGCATCCGCGTTGAACAGGACGGCGTGTCAATGCAGGGCGACGTCGTAACAGTAAAGGCTGGCACACCAGTAGTGTTCAACTTCTCAGGCGACCCCGACAACATTATGTTCTACAGCGGCGAGCCAGGTGCAGTATACGCACATCGTCAGCGCACTGAAGTAGCTCCTGAGGATATCGAGTCAGCAACTCTGCACTTCAAGATTGGCACACAGTACGGCAAGGTATACGAAAACACTCTTGAGATGTTCGTAAGCGACCAGTTTGAAGGTCTCGCCAAGAACGACTTCAAGAAGGACTCTGTACTCGTTGAGCAGTTTGCATGGAACGAGCTCGTTGCAAAGAGCGAACTTCCTGACAAGCCAAGCATTCAGAAGGAATACACTGTCGACGTAACAAAGTATCTTGGCAAGCCTATGACACTGGCTATACACTACCAGGCTATTGACGACACCAAGAACTCAATGCCGCGCTACAACTTCTCGGAGATGTACATCGAGAACGTACGCAAGGACGGTATCGTGTCGAAGTTTATGCCGAGCCAGTACGGATTTACTGCTGTCAATATGATGTGCAATCATCACCTCAAGAGCCAGGCTGGCATGAAGAACAACCGTGAGTACGGCACTATGACCAACAATACAGCTGGTATCTGGAACTTGGTGAATGCACAGAACGGTGGCTTCTACATCGCTGGTGGTGGTAAGAATACAGGCAACAAGAACGGCTGGCTCGTATCTGACGGTCTGATTACTACCTACTGCGACCCCGACCAGGGCACAGTCGTCAAGAACATAACACAGAATGTTGAGTCATATACCCATACATATAATAAGGTGGGCGAATACAAGGCTACATTCATCGCAACACGTGTTAACTACAAGCATGATTCAAGAATGATGAAGGAGTTGACCATCAAGGTTGTTGAGTAATATAAAGAGAGGGTGTGTCAAAATAGAAGTTAAAAGAAGTTTGGGCTTCGCCCGAAGTTAACAGAAGTTCTTGCTAAGGCAAGCGGCAAAGCCGAGCGAGCGGACATATGTATAAATTGCTGAAAATAAAGCATTTGTCTGTTAACTTCCATCCATCGTAGATGGATTAACTTCTTCTTAACTTCCTCTAACTCCTATTTTGACACGTCCTCCTTTCCCCCCCTTAAGCTCATAAAAGAAACGAAATCCGATATCAAAATGAACCTAAAAAACAACATACTCGCCACCGTCATCGGCTTAAGCGGCGTATGTGCAACAGCACAAGCCCAGATGTACGACGACCCTCGTATGTTCTCGTTTGAGAACAAGCAGGAACTCTCGTATATCAAGACCAGCAAGTCGGCCGTTGAACTGAGTGACGCGCATTGGAGAAACGGCAAGACTTCATTGCAGTGGACATTCCAGCCGAGTGCCTCGCTGTCGATAAAGAAAGACTTGCAGTTTGAGCCGCTCGACAAGAGCGGTGTCGACAACTATCTGTCGGCTTTCATCGTGTGGGTGTACAACGAACAACCTCAAAAGGACAAACAAATCCGTTTCAACTTTCTGAAGAACGGCAAGCAGTGCACCTCTTTCCCCGTCAACATCAACTTCCGTGGTTGGCGCGGTATATGGGTTTGCTACGAGCGCGACATGGAGGGCACTCCCGAAGTGGGCATGAACGAGATACGTATCGATGCTCCCGATGTTAAGGGCAAGCTCTACTTCGACCATCTCATCACTGCCATTAAGGTAGACCCACGTCAGCAGACTGCAGATATGCAGATTCCTTTTGTCAACAAGAAGACCAAGACCCACTGGCTGGTAGTACTGAAGAACTACAACACACAGCCCGACATTCCTCTGACCGAACTCACTCAGCAGAACCGCGAACAGATAAAGGTTATCGAGCAGCGCTTCCGCGAACTGATTTATACTCCTGCCAAGCTCTATCCGAAGCATATGGACGAGATTCGCTCGAAGTTTGCCAAGTACAACATCAACCGCAAGAACGGCAAAATCACGGGTACGCCTATCTGGTATGTGCGCCACGCCGAGGCTTACGAGCGCATCATCAAGCCGTGGGACAAGAACATATTGACCCGCACAGGTTTTGAAATGCTTGAGTATTTCAACCTCATGCAGAAGATTGCCTTCGCCTGGAACAACGCTACCGAAGCTGCCGACAAGGCAGAACTGAAGAAGATGTTCCTCCTCATGTACGACAACATCACCGACCAGGGTGTGTGCTGGGGCAGCTGCTGGGGCAATGTTCACCACTACGGCTACTCGCTGCGCAACATGTATTCAGCCTACTTCCTCATGAAGGAGGTGCTGCGCGAGGAAGGAAAGCTTGAAGAGGCAGTGAACACTATGATATGGTACTCGCAGACCAACGAGTTGTATACGAAACCAGTGGAGAACGGTTTGGACATGGACACATTCAATACCGCCGCCCAAGGTTGCATGGCAAGCATATTGCTCATGGACGATTCGCCCGAAAAGCTGCGCTATCTGCGCTCTTGCAGCCGTTGGCTCGACTGGGGCTGCCGTCCGGCACAAGGATTGAACGACTCGTTCAAGATTGACGGTTCGGCTTATCACCACTGCAACAACTATCCTGCATACGCCATCGGAGGTCTGAGCGGAGCTACACAGATGATATACCTGTTCAGCGGAACCGATTTTGCTGTAGGCGAACTGGCTCATCAGACTGTAAAGAACTCGCTTCTGGCTATGCGTTTCTACTGCAACAAGCTGGAGTTCCCGCTCTCAATGTCGGGCAGACATCCCGACGGCAAGGGCAAGCTCATGCCGATACACTATGGCTACATGGCACTCTCAGGCACACCCGACGGCAAGCAGCAGTTCGACCGCGAAATGGGTAACGCCTATCTACGACTCGCAACCAACGTAAAGACGGTACTTGACAAGAAAATCAAGCAGAAGATTGTTACAATGGGTAGCACTCCTGAGGACGATCCGCAAGGCAATATGGCACTGGGCTATGCTTGTGTATCGGTACAGAGACGCAACAACTGGTCGGCAGTGGTACGCGGACACAGCCGCTATCTGTGGGATGCCGAGCACTACATCGGCGAGAACCTCTACGGTCGCTACCTCGGTTTCGGAAGCATGCAGATACTCACTGCACCCGCAGGAACCGACGTCACACCGAAGACAAGCGGATGGCAGCAGCCGGGATTTGACTGGAACCGCATACCAGGTACTACATCAATCCATCTGCCTTGGGCTGAACTGAAGGCTCAGGTGCGCAACGTGGACACATTCTCGGGTGTAGAAGAGATGCTGCTATCGGACGAAGCCTTTGCAGGCGGACTCTCACAGCGTGGCGTAAACGGCAACTTCGGTATGAAGCTGCACGAGCATGACAAGTACGACGGCTCGCACAGAGCACGCAAGTCGTTCCACTTCTTCGACAACGTGATTGTTTGTCTCGGCACTGGCATTGAGAATACCGACTCTAAGCACAACACTGAGACAACAGTATTCCAGATGGCTGCTACTGACGCCAAGGCTCAGAACTACTGGAAGAACTACGCTGTAGGCAACGGCAAGTCATGGCTCGACCACGCCGGCACTGGCTACTACACACCACAGCCTGTCAAGTTCACCGGACTCGTCAAGCAGGAATCACGTATGCAGAACACCGACAAGCCGACCGAGGGACAGTGGGCATCGCTCTACTTCGACCACGGCAAGGCTCCGAAGAACGCTTCGTACGAGTATGCTGTAATTCCACAGACTACACGCGAGAAGATTGACGCCTTCGCTGCCGCTCCTACATATAAAGTACTGCGCGCCGACAATGAGGCTCATATCGTAAGCTCTGATGCTACTCACACCGTATCGTACGTATTGTTCGAGACTCCGAAGGACGTACTGCCCGGCGGTCCGCTGCTCAAGGCAGACACCACATGTCTGGCAATGGTACGCATGATAAACTCAAAGAAGATGCTGCTCACCGTGACACAGCCCGACCTTGCTCTCTATCGCGGACCAAACGACGACATCTACAAGGACGGCAAACGTGTGGAGCGTAGCGTATACAGCCGCAAATGGCGCAGCAACGCAAGCCAGGAGATTCCCGTTCGCGTGACACTGCGCGGTAAGTGGAACTTCACTGGCAACGATGCCATCAAACTCGTAGAGCAGACCAAGAAATCGACAACTATCGAGTTTGTATGCACCGACGGACTGAGTTTCAACGTAGAGTTGGAGAAATAAATAGAAATAAAAAACTAATAACAAAACAAATGAATAACATTAACAAGACTATTGCTGCTTTATTCATGGCAGCAACATTCCTCCCGATGTCTGCACAGACAACAGCTAAGAAAGAATGCTGCAAGGAGAAGACAGAGTGTGGCAAGACATTGTGCTGCAAGACTGGCTGCGAGAAAATGAAGCAGCGCATGGACAAGACAGCAAGCGACGACGTTAACTTCGCTACTCGTCAGTACACTCTCATGCTCGACCAGGTAGGTCGCAAGGGCAAGGTGAACAACCCACGTACTATCGACAAGTTGGGCCGTCTGGTTTGCGTACCTATCGATGACTGGTGCTCAGGCTTCTTCGCTGGCGACCTCTGGGAGATGTACAAGCTCACAAACGACAAGCAGTGGGCAGACCAGGCAAAGCGCTTCACCGAGAACCTCGACTCAATACAGTACCTCACATGGCACCACGACGTAGGCTTCATGATTGGCAGCAGCTACCTCAACGGCTACCGCATCAATCCTTCAAAGGCTTACAAGAAGGTAATCGTTCAGACTGCCAAGTCGCTCAGCACACGTTTCCGCAAGGGAGCTGGCGTTATCCAGTCTTGGAACGTAGACCGCGGATGGCAGTCGAAGCGCGGATGGACTTGCCCGGTTATCATCGACAACATGATGAACCTTGAGCTTCTGTTCGAGGCTACAAAGCTTAGCGGTGACTCTACATACTGGAAGGTTGCTACAAGCCATGCTGACGCCACAATGAAGAACCACTTCCGTGAGGACGGCAGCTGCTATCACGTTATCGACTACAACCCCAACACTGGTGAGGTGCTGCACAAGCACACAGCTCAGGGCTACGCTCACGAAAGTGTATGGGCACGCGGACAGGCTTGGGCTATCTACGGCTTCACTGTTTGCTACCGCTACACCAAGAACCAGAAGTATCTCAACCAGGCTGTACGCACACTCAACATGATGTTGCGCCACCCGAACATGCCGAACGACCTCGTTCCTTACTGGGATCTCAACGCTCCTAATATTCCTAACGAGCCGCGCGACGTTTCTACAGCAGCTTGCATCGCTTCAGCTCTGTACGAGATGGACAAGTATCTGCCCGAGAATGGCTACCACAGCCTCGCCGACCGCATAATGACTTCGCTCTCTTCACCGGCTTACCTCGCTGAGCTTGGCAAGAACGGATGCTGGTTGCTGATGCACTCTGTAGGTAGTATTCCTCACGGTGCCGAGATTGACGTTCCTCTGAACTATGCCGACTACTACTTCTTGGAGGCTTTGAACAGAAGATAATAAACTATAAACCCAAAAGCCCCACCCCCTGACCCCTCCCCCGCAGGGAGGGGAGTGATGTGTGTCGTTTGCTCACAGTTGTTTTTGTGACTTGAATTTATTAAGATATGATTGTAAATGATAAATTGTTGTCACAAGTGGCAAGACATTTCACTCCCCTCCCTGCGGGGGAGGGGTCAGGGGGTGGGGCTTCTTTTTTACTTATGAAAAAACTATTTACCATTCTATTTGCGGCTTTGTCCGCCACAACTTCGCTTCATGCCCAAACCACCACACCGGCATGGCAGAAGTTTGTGAACAATGCAGACGACAATGT
Source organism: uncultured Prevotella sp. (assembly GCA_900550035.1). Classification (GTDB taxonomy): domain Bacteria; phylum Bacteroidota; class Bacteroidia; order Bacteroidales; family Bacteroidaceae; genus Prevotella. The sequence goes on from URQS01000033.1 coordinate 11,179, forward strand.
TCTGCTTGACTTCTCGTATGCCGGCTATCATCACGGCACCGAACTGCCTGTTGACGAAAGAGACGTGAATGTACTTGCCAAGAAACTTGGCTATAAAATATATAATGTATGCGACTACGGTGCTGTGCCTAACGACGGAAAGTCTGACCGTAAAGCATTGGAAGATATTATTGCTAAAATAGGCAGAGGCAAGCCTAACGCTAAAGCCATTATCTATTTCCCCGAAGGTGAATATATCCTGCATACTAAAGACGACAACACAAAAAACGCAGAAACAGGTAAGGAGACATCAAACACCTTAAACCTTGTGATGGGACACGTTATCATCAAGGGTGCCGGACGCGACAAAACCTTCCTCACAATGGAAGACCCTATGCAGCCTACCGACCCAAAGATTATGTACAGTTCGCCTAAAATGATTTCAATCCGTCATAATGGAGGCAAAGACAACATATTGCTTGCTACAGTGACAGGTTCTGCCAAGAAGGGTGATATGTCAATTGAGGTAGATGATGTTTCACAACTTAAGGTTGGCGATTGGGTGAAACTTATCTTACTTAACAATGACAAGAAAGTCATAGAGGAAGAACTTAAACCATATAAAGTTCAAAATTCGATGACTACACTTATTAATAAAGGTGTGCACGTAGTAGACCGCCATCAGATAAAAGCTATCGACGGAAAGCGCGTCATCTTCGAAGAGCCTATCATGCACGCTGTAAATCCTGCCTACGGATGGGACATAAAGACATACGCACACTATGAAGAGGTAGGTGTAGAAGACCTGACATTCAAAGGAAAAGCCAAGAATAATTTCCATCACCACGCAGGTTGGCAAGACGACGGAGCATACAAGCCGCTCGACTTTATGCGACAAGTTAACTCATGGGTGCGCCGTGTAGACTACGTCAGCATCAGCGAATGTATGACATTCTCAGAATGTGCCAACTGCTTATTCCTCGACTCTGAGATAAGCGGCAACCGCGGACACTCATCGGTACGCATGCAATATTCTGCCCGCGGATTTATTGGCAAGGTATGGGATCATAGCAACGGCTATCTGAATGACGACAAGAATTTTACCGAGTACAAGGAGAATCTCGGACAGTATCATGCTTGCGGCATCTCAAAGCAGAGCATAGGCAACGTGATATGGCAGTGTCATTGGGGCGACGACTCATGCTTTGAGAGTCACGCTACTCAGCCACGTGCTTCACTCTTCGATCAGTGCTGCGGTGGATTTATGCAGTTCCGTATGGGTGGTGACAAAAAGGAATTGCCCAATCATATGGACGACTTGACAATGTGGAACTTCAACTGCCTTGCCACAAATCCTAACGACCCAGTTCCGTTCAACTGGTGGATATACAATGAAAGTACAGGATGGTACAAGACTCTTCCTCCAACATTCGTAGGATTCCACGGCAAGAACGTTTCTTTCAAGGAAGACGAGATGAAGCTTAATGAAAACCAGGGTAAGGAAGTATTGCCTGGTTCGCTTTATGAAGCACAGCTCTCACGTCGACTGGGAAGTACACCGCAATGGTTGATTGATGCAAAGAACATAACAACTGGTATCGAGTCGGTTAAAACATTTGAGAATACCGACAACTCAGACAACAAGACATACGATCTGAACGGTATGCCTGTAGGCAAGAACTATAAGGGCGTTGTCGTGAAGAAAGGAAAGAAAATGATTAATGGTGTTATATAATAATAGGAGGCTATGGCGGGAATGCCATAGCCTCCTATTATTATATAACGGATAATCAATATATTCTGACATCAACAATCACCTGACTGCCCACTGACTCATTGATACGCTTCACAATACGTGAGCGCATCATGGTGAGGTCCTGACGAAGCGCAGGATTGAGAATCTTGACAAAAAGAGTCTGGTTCTTGATGAACTTTTCGCCCGTATAGCGGGCAATAGAAGGTCCCATAAGCGTGTCCCAAGCATCCACAGCACGCTTCTGCAGCAAGGGAGTTTCGAGTCCCTCGCGGCGCAAATACATATTCAGCAAGTCGCTGATAGATTGAACATCACGTCTGAACATTGTCTTTATCTTATAGCGTGTGTGGTCTAATCTCTCCACCCTCTACATCAAACAGTTTGTAGTCGTAGCCTACACTCTGCAGAATGCGGTCGAGATGGTCACGATTAGTATCAGTTATGAATATCTGGCCGAAGCCGTCGCCCGATACGAGCTTGACAATCTGCTCTACCCTATGGGCATCAAGTTTGTCGAAAATATCGTCGAGAAGCAACAGTGGCGTGGTAAGCGAAGACGTGCGACGCAGAAAGTCGAACTGTGCGAGCTTCAACGCAATGACGTAAGTCTTGTTCTGACCCTGCGAACCTTCACGTCGCATCTGGTAGTCGCCGAGCAACATCTCAAGGTCATCGCGATGAACACCATGCAGCGAATAGCCAACGGCACGATCCTTGAAGCGGTCGCGCTGAATGACATCGAGCAACGGACCACGCTGAGCATGCGAGACATATCTTAATGAAACCTGCTCACGACCGTCCGAAATGTGACTGTATATATCCTGAAACACGGGAATCAAACGCTCAACGAAGTTCTCACGTGCATGGAATATAGCCTCGCCATGGCGCGCCATCTCCATCTCCCAGATGTCGAGCAACGAAGCATCAGGCTCGTCTTCCATCTTGAGCAAGGCGTTGCGCTGCTGCAGAGCCTTATTATAACTGTTTAAGGCTTCGATATAGGTGTTGTCATACTGCGATATCACTACGTCCATCAGTCGGCGACGCTCCTCACTTCCGCCCGAAATAAGCGTGGTGTCGTCGGGCGAAACAAAAATCAATGGTATAAGTCCCAAGTGCATCGACAGACGCTTATACTCTTTCTTGTCGCGCTTGAAGTGTTTCTTCGTGCCGCGCTTCATGCCGCAATAGATATCAACAGGGTCGCCCGACTCATTCTCATACCGTCCGTCAAGAACAAAGAAGTCCTCGCCATGCGTGATAATCTGCGAATCGACAGGATTGGACGAACTGCGACAGAACGACAGATAATAAACGGCATCGAGAAAGTTGGTCTTACCCTCGCCGTTGTGTCCGAGAAAGCAGTTCATCTTAGGCGACAAATCGAGTGTCGCCTCACGAATGTTCTTGAAATTGAGTATGGAAATTTTATTTAATATCATGCACTTATACTATTACTGTGCAAAGTTACCCCATTTATTATTGAAAAAAGAAAAAAAGGGACAATAAATTTCAATATTCGGGATAAATTGAGTAATTTTGCGACGCATTTGTGCCTACTATCCAACATCAAAAAATGCTGATTAATAAGCATGTTTGGACATCGTTGCACAACTATGCATTAATACAGAAATCTAAAAAAAACAATAAATGGCAAACAAAATCGACTTTGGGGCTAACTCACACGTAGAGACCCCCAGTAAATCTGAAGCAATTTTCGTAAAGTTCAAGAAGCAGATTCTCATCGCAGTAGCAGCTATCATCGTTATCATAGCTGGTGTAATTATGTACAACGCTTATGTTGCTGGTCCACGCGAGGACAAGGCAAGCACAGCATTGGCAAAGGGTCAGCAGTACTTCAATCAGGAGCAGTTTGACAAGGCTCTCAACGGTGACGGTGCAAGCTACGCTGGATTCATCAAGATAGCAAGCGACTACAGCGGCACTGACGCTGCCAACCTCGCTAACCTCTATGCTGGTATCTGCTACGCCAACCTTGGCAAGTGGAACGAGGCAGTTACAACTCTTGAGAAGTTCTCTTCAAAGAGCGACGCTATGATTAGCCCTGCTGCTATGGCAGCTCTCGGCAACGCTTATGCCAATACAGGCAATGTAGACAAGGCTATCTCAGCACTGAAGAAGGCTGCCGACATGGCTGACAGCAAGGCTGCTGACGACACAAACAACAGCCTCTCACCTACATTCCTCATCCAGGCTGCACAGCTGCTTGAGAGCCAGAACAAGAACGACGAGGCACTCAAGATTTATCAGGACATCAAGAAGAAGTACGTAAACTCACAGATTGTACAGTCTGCAGAGATTGACAAGTACATCGAACGCATCACTGAGAAATAATAAATCATGGCAACAGCACTTCACAACCTTTCCGACTACGACTTCAACGCCATTCCCGACGCAAGCAACATGTGCTTCGGTATCGTTGTAGCCGAATGGAACGAGGACATCACTGGTGCACTGCTCGACGGAGCCGTTAAGACTCTTGAGAAGCACGGTGCACTGCCTGAGAACATCCACGTGAAGACCGTTCCGGGTAGCTTTGAGCTTATCTACGGTGCTCATCAGATGGTATTGCACGGCGGATACGACGCAGTGATTATTCTTGGCAGCGTGATTCGTGGCGAGACTCCTCACTTCGACTATATCTGCCAGGGCGTTACAGCAGGCATAGCACGACTCAACACCACAAGCGAGATACCTATTATATATGGTCTGCTTACTACAAACGACAAGCAGCAGGCTCTCGACCGTTGCGGTGGCAAGTATGGCAACAAGGGTGACGAATGCGCCATTGATGCCATTAAGATGGCAAAGTTCTAAGATTTTATCTTACTATAGAATACTTAAAAAGCTCAATATCCATAATGTTTTGGATATTGAGTTTTTTCTGTTTATGTATGTTTCGGCTGCAGCTACAGCTGTATCATGTCTTTGTATCAGCCTTGCTCGATACGCTCCTTACACTGCTCCATAAGCCATTTGGGAGTGCTTGTGGCTCCACAGATACCCACGGTATGCACATTGTCGGTAAACCACGCCATATCTATCTCTTCAGCACTTTCAATCTGATAGCTGTTAGGATTGACGCTGTGGCACTCCTTAAACAGTACCTTGCCGTTGCTGCTCTTTCGTCCTGACACAAACAATACAAGGTCGTGACGCGTGGCAAACGTAGCGATGTTGGGCATACGGTTGGCAACCTGTCGGCAGATGGTGTCGAAGCTCTGGAACTTTGCTCCTTCGCTCATGTGCTCCTGTATATACTCTATAACACGATGGAAACCATCGAGCGACTTAGTGGTCTGCGAATACAGATAGATATCGCGCGAGAAATCAAGACTCTTCACGTCTTCCACCTTCTCTACGACAATGGCATGGCTCGAAGTCTGTCCTACCAGTCCCAACACCTCAGCATGTCCGCGCTTGCCGAAGATAACTATCTGTGCCTCGGGATTTGTGTCATACTGGCGTTTGATGCGGCGTTGCAGTGCAAGCACCACCGGACATGTAGCGTCTATTATCTCTATGTTGTTCTGTTTTGCCAACTCATAGGTCTCAGGCGGTTCGCCATGCGCACGCAACAGCACCTTGACATCGTGCAGTCGACGCATCTCCTCATGATTGATAGTTATCAATCCGTTGGCATGCAGGCGCTCCACCTCCATGCCGTTGTGCACAATATCGCCAAGACAATACAGCGTATTGCCCCCAGCGAGTTCCTCCTCCGCCTTCTTTATGGCAGTGGTAACGCCAAAGCAGAAACCACTACCCTCGTCTATTTCTATTTTCATATAATATTTATAAAAAAAGCACAAAGCCCAACCCACAGAAAGCCCAAGACCCCAGAAAGCCCCACCCCTAACCCCTCCCCCGCAGGGAGGGGAATGATATGAGTTGTAAGCTCTAAAGTCCAAAAGCCCCACCCCATTCCCCTCCCCCGTAGGGAGGGGAATGGTATGACTTGTAAACTCAATGGTTTTTATAATGTTTTAAATCACATAAGCTATAGAGCATATTACTCCCCTCCCTACGGGGGAGGGGCTGGGGGTGGGGCTTTGTGGGGGATGTGATGGGCTTTGTGGGCCTTTGGCTTTGCTTTTCTTATTACTTAGCAATAACCTTAATTGTTACCTTCGGACGACCCGGGTCGTTTGTTATCATCAGCACACGTGGCTGCGAGCGAGCCGACTTAATCAGTCGTTGTTCTGCTGTAATCTTCATCTTTGCCGACTCACCCGGCTGCAATTTCTGCTTGTTCAGCGAAACCTGCAAGCCCACAGTGAACATCTGGAGGTTCTTGATATTGAGCACCGTCTTGCCGTCGTTGCGTATGATTATCTCACCCTTCAGCTTCTTCTTGCCGTTAAAAGCTCCAAGGTTAAGCTCGGACGTAGACAGATACAGTCTCGGAGCGTTGGCAAGTTGTGATGCAGTCAGGTTGTCGAACTTAGGCAGAAGCACAGCTGAAACGCCCAACTCCTTCTCACGACTTACACGATCGCCTGGGAATGCTCCCAAATAGACACTCGTCTGCGTAAGTCCCATATCCTTAAGACGCTTCGAATTGAGCGTAACGGTCAGCACTCCGCTGTGGCCAGGCATAATCTTCGAAGGCGAAACCTCGGCTGTGAGATAGTCGGGCAGGTGCATAACAACAGGTTCTACAGCCGAACTTGTGGTGTTGAGCAGGTGTATCTTCTTCTGCGGACGCTCACCACGATTAACGTCGTCAAACTCAATGTCGTCGCAATCGGTGCGTATTCCGGCAAAGTCGTAGTCGTACTTGCCCGCAAAGTCCACAATCTCCCTAACCACGTTGCCTCGCATACGAAGCATGATAGGACGCTGCTGGTCGGATACATACACGTCGACAAACTTGTCGTAACGGCCCATTGTCTGAGCATCGTACGTGACACGCACTATGAACTTGGAATCAGGCGCAATATCTCCCTTTGGGTAATCCACGTCGGTGCATCCGCAACTGGTGCGCACATCAACAATGCGCACAGCACGGTTCGATTTGTTCTTCACTTCAAACTCAGCCGTAGCAGGCGACTGATATGTAGTCTGACCGCAGTCGACAATCTTGTTTATCGCCTCTATCTTCTGTGCACTCACCCCCAACGATACAAACGCGAAGAGCGAAGCGCATATAAAAAACTTTTTCATATATCTTTATTTTTCTATTTTCCCTTATTTCACAGCTATCTTGACAGCCTTGGTTCGCGCCATAAACTCAGGTGCGTATGCACACTGAACGGCACATGTACCAGTACGGTATTCGCCCTTACGGTCGACATAATAGGTTGTTTCGATGACGTGCTTGCCCTTCGACATGCGGTCGAAGAAGAAGTTTGTTACGTTGTCCTTAGGCTGACAGTAGTAGCCGAAGCCATAACCCGACAACTGCTGAGCCGGTTCGAGACATGCCGCACGACGGTCGCTGAGCTGAACAAAGTCGTAGTCGCGTGCAGCCGTTACAGTCAGACGCACCGTAATGCGGTCGCCCACATTCAGCTGAACATTGTCGCCACCGAGTCGATTGCCGTCCTTCAACACCTCGCGAACCACCGTCATACCCATAGCGGCATCAGCCACATCGTCCGACTGCTGCATAAACTGCGCATATACAGCACCCCAAGAAGTTCCCTCAGATGCTTTCTCGACAGTCAACTGCTTGAAGCGGTCGCCCGTCTTTGCAGCCTTGACATAGCCGAGACCTGCCGTTGACTTAGGCATCTGCAACTTCTGACCGTCAATCTTTATCGTTGCAGGCTGCGCATTGCCGTCAACAAGCGCAGTGCCGTTACCGTTAAGGAAGGCATAAACGGCATTTACAGAATTGAGCGGAGTGTCCCATGCCTGCGTACGCTTGGTCTGGAGCAACCATCGTTGCATCTCGCCAATGGTATTGACATCATCGGGCTGCAGAGCCTTCAGAGCCTCAATGGCAGCCACCTGCGACGGAATGCGATAGTCGAACCATGAATACTGAGCCTTCGGCGAATCGAAGTAGTGCCCCATTTCGTCGGTATATACAGTATACTGGCGTATGCTCTCAAGCAGATTGGCAGCCTCCTTGCGATGATTGTTCTTGGCAAGCACAACGGCAGAAACGGCTTTTCCGTATATCGTGAACTCCGTATTCTGACGTGCCAGTCGACTAATGAGCCAGTCGAAGTTCTGCTTTGCCGAGGCATTCATCTGTCGCTTGGCGAGTGTAGAAGCGTACAGATACTGCACAGCCAGTTCGCTCGGGTGCAGATTCTTCTGCTTGCCCTCACTCTCAAGCTTCTTCATATCCTTCACCTCGCGTGCTATCTGCTTGTCCATATAGCTGAAAGCGGCAGCAATCATACCGTTTGTATTGGCCTGTTCGCCAATCATTGCATTCAAACGAACAAGCGTCTGCACCACAGCCATAGTCATATAGGGCGAACCCTCCATTCCCTTCCACCATGCAAACGAACCGTTGGGCAGCTGCAGACGAGACAACAGCGAGAGATTGTTGGCAAGTCGATAGCCTATCTGCGACTCGTCGAAGAATGCGGCAAGCATACGCTTCTGCTCCGATTCACGGTTGGCTTCGTTAAGCCAAGGCGTTTCGTCGAGCACAATATGCTTCAGTTCGCTGTTCTTCTGCAATGCGCTCTGCATTGAAGAGCCGTCCTTCGCCTCACCCGTTTCCTTCTGCCAGAGTGCTACGGTCTGCTTTATAGCCGGGTTGGAGAGCATGATGTGGCGGCCCAACGCATTGGCATAATAAGCCGTGGCAAGCGACATGGCGTTGTCGCCATCGGCATTCGACATAGTAGGCAGAGCCTGAACCATGAGCCACGAGGGCGAATTGGTGTACTCAACGGTGAGTCGTGAGTTCTTATCGCTTACTGCAAACATCTTAGCCACATCAATATCGAGTGTGCCAGGGGCATTCTGTGTGAAGGCGTATGTATTGGTGACGAGTTCCTTGTCAGGCAAAACGGGCAGATAATGCTGCTCACCGTCGCTGTAGCCGTGGCCATGTGCGGTGATGCGGCATACAAGCAGTCCGTCGTTCTGAATCTTCGACATGTCGAAATCGAAGTCGACTGCCGTTGTCTCGCCTGCCATTACAGTGTATTTACGCTCCTTGCGATACACCTCCTTGCTCGTTTCGGGATTGAGCAATACGAGTCGGGCGGTGCCAGCCACCTGCTTGTCGGATGTGTTCGAAACACGTGCCGAGAGCACTCCGCTATCAGTAGAGCGCACAAAGCGCGGCATATTAGGCTGCACCATAATGGTCTTCTTAGCCACTGATGTTGCAGAAATGACACCGTTGTTCATGTTCAAGTCATGCGCCAAGCCATAGAACTGCCATGTAGTGACACTCTCGGGCAGCGTGAAGTTGATTGACACATTGCCCTTAGCATCGCTCACGAGTGCCGGATAGAAGAAGGCTGTCTCATTGAGATTCTCGCGTATCTGCTCGGTAGCTGTCGATGTACGCTCCTCTGTCTCCACCTTCATTGCCTCAGAGTCAACTGTCTCGGCAGCCTTAGCACTCTCTACGCTTCCTACAAGTACTCGGCTTTCCGACTTGTCGTATGCCATCATCTTGCGACTGTTAAATCGCGTACCTCCAACACTTGCACAGAGCACCTCTCCATAACAATAAAGCCTGAAATCGGTGAGGCAGCTCAGGTTGAGACTTCTCTCATTAAGGATGCGCATAGGCATCTCGCTGTAGGCAAAGAGTCCGCGATTGTTCACGCCATTCCATGTCAACCAAGGCACACTGACGAATGCCGGCAGCGAGAAACGCACGTTGTGACGGCGTATCTCATCAAGCGATTTGTCGTACATTGTAGCCATGAGCTGAGCCTTGGCTGGTGTTCCGTCGGGATGAGTTATGTTGAGAGTCCACGTCTCGCGCTGTCCCGGAGTGAGTCGGTCGCGGAATGTTGTCCACTTCAAATTGAGTCGGGTGTCGGGCAACGGACGCTCTATTCGTGCCGTATGCTTATAAGCCGTGCCGTTCTTAACCCACGCTACCGACAGCGTGATGCCGTCGCCCCACTCCTCTTTGTACATCAATGCACGTGTGCGAACCTCGTTCTTCAGGTCGGCACGTCCGTCTTCTATCACCTTGTCGCCCGAAATGAGCGTATATACAACGTGCTGGATTGAGTCGCTCGAACCCACCTGTATGAACACGGGCGTTACGTTGTCCTTAAATCGTTCAGCCGACTGATAGAACCAGTCGTGTGTCTCTACGGGAGCCTTGCTGTCACGCAGGGTGAATGTTGTGAATGCTGTGCGCAGAGTGTCGGTTCCGCATATCGCCATAAGGCTATGGCGGGCTGATGTCAGAGCCTCGGCATCTATCTTGCTTGGGGTGTTTGCCTTGCAAGTATATCGACGGTGGTCGATATAATAGGTCACATTGCCATCAATGGGTTCGCCCGCATTGTTGCGATAGGCGAAGGTGATGGTGCGCAGACTGTCGCGCAACGACTTCTCAGGAATGTCGCATGTGAGTATTGTGGGATGATCGCTGTATGGCAACGAAGCCTCACCATAGCGTGTCTCGCCTGCCACATCGGTAACATCGGCAGCCACGTCAAACATATAATAGCGTCGGGGATGCTCGTCGTAAGTGTCGGGGATAACGATAGGCACTTTCACTTCGAATTCACCAGCAGGCGTGGTCTGCACAGTATCGTTCAATACTGTCTCCTGACGCATTTCGCCTCCCATGCCTCGCCAGAACATTGCAGGACGGCGAACCACGCGCAATGCCACACGGGCATTCTGTACGGGCACTCCGGCAAAGCTGCGAGCCATACCCTTAAGGCGCACGGTGTCGCCTGCGGCATACTTGTCTGTAGACTTCGCTATGTCTACACGGAAGGTCGGGCGCTTGTATTCCTCCACCCTAACCGATGTGTATGAGTTGTTGCCAAAGTCGGAACGCAGGGTGTAAGTGCCCGTCATTCCGCCTTGCGGCAATACGAAGTCGGCGCTTGCCATACCGTATTCGTCGGTCTCAACCTGCTTCGTAGCCACCTCCTTATGGTTGGCATCGCGCAGGGTTATGGTCATCGACTGACCAGCCTTAGGCTCTCCCTTATACACCTTATTATTATATGTATATGCCATGGCAGCCACGTGCAGAGTCTGTCCAGGTCGGTAGATGCTGCGATCGGTGAACAACGACGTGCGCACTACGTCAGCCTTGTTGCCGTAATAGTGGAAATGTCCCGACATTGGGGTGAAGGGGAAAGCACGTTCGGTGTCGGTGTATATGCGATAAGAGCGCGGTTCGCTCTTGGTGTATGTTATGTATGCCTCGCCGTTGCTGTCGCAGGTGTATGTACGTATGATGTCCTTGCCGTGCTTGTCCACATCGGTCACGACGTCAATCTTGGCACCCGGCACAGCCACACCGCTTGTAGCGTTGAGCACAGCCATTCGATACTTGTTGCCAGGCAGCGCTTCTACGACGGGATAGATGTCGCATACGCGCAGCAACTGGCGGTCGACTGGCACGCTGACATTGTCAGTCGACATCTCAACGAGATACATTCCCGGTCGCAATCCCTTTATTTCGAGCGTGTCGCTTACGGTCTTGTATGCCGGCAGACCTACGTATCGGCGCACGTCGGTGATGGGTTGTTCGTTCTGAACAATGTGTCGGCGCAGGCGTGCATAGTCCTTGTCGCTCGACGGGTCGAGCGTTGTGGTGCCGTCAATGTCGAGTCGCGAGACGGTGATACGCAGTTCGCCGATGTTGTTTAGAGCCATTACCTTTACCTTGCGAGGCACTCCAGGCAGAGCCAGTTCGCCACCTATACTTGCGTGAAACGATGGCAACGTAAGGCGACGCTGAGCGTTGCGCAGTATATTCATACGTGGCCATGCACCCCACTTCATGAGGGCATAGTTGATGTAGTTCATCTTCTCCTCGGCGGTCACGTCCTCGGCATTCGCCATATAGGCGTAGCGCTCAATGGCAACTTCGGCACATGGCATAAGGTCGGAATACTCGCGCACGAGCGAATCGAGCGACATGATGTACTTCGACTTCTTGACATGGCCTACATCGCTTTGACGACGGGCACGCTTAACGAGTTCGATAGCTGTAAGGCAGGCTCCCTCGCGCTTGCCGTGCGAGGCGTAATAGTCGTGCATGGTGCGATAGTCGTTGGCACGAATGCCCAGCACGTGCAGCATGTCATGATAGAAATAGCGCGAGTCGGTGCCGTCTGTCACGAAGGGTGCATATCCGGTAGAATAGGCGTCAGCCAACGCTTCTGGATTGCTCATCGACTTCTTGAAGTATTGTTTGCCGAGTTTTCCGGTCTCGTCAATGCCCATCCAGTTGTCGGTGTAAATGGTTCCGAGCACCGACTGATATATCGCAGCAAGCACCTTGTCACCACTCTGCTCGGCATTCTGCTCACAACGGCGCAGACGGTCGATTGCGGGTTGCAACGAGTCGACGGATATGGCACACTGTTGTTGGGCTGTTGCAAGCTGCGCCTTGAGCAGATGACCATACGCTCGTTCGCGTGTTGCCTTGCCAACTATCTGCGACAGTACATTAAGAGCGGTCTGCGGATGGTCTTTCTGAAGCGCATTATCGTATTGTTTCCAAAGCGAGGTGTAAGTATCGGCTGCGACTGCCAGCGGCATAAGCAGCACCATAAGTATAGAAAGGACAATTGACTTCTTCATACTTTTTCTTTTTGATGAGTTAATGTTTTGTATATGCCATATGGCACCAATGCGTACTCACGCGCATTATAATACAAAAATAGGGAAAAATCGTCAGAAAAACAACTTTACCATAATATAATGTTTCAAAAAAAGCAAATAAAACTTGCATTGCATTGATTTATTGTTGTATCTTTGTATTTGTAAGAGAAAGAAATCTATTATCAATATGAAAAGAATAAATTGCTATATCAACAACATCCTTAAGGCATCTCATGCAGCCCTGTTCATTATGGCAATCAGCATAATGGGCATGACAATGCAATCGTGTGATAATGCCAATGAAGATTTTCCTGTGTTTCCGCTCAACCGCCCCAATGCTCTTGTAACATTGAAGCCTACTGCCGATGGCTCCTCATTCTTCATGCAGCTTGACGACTCCACCAAGATAACAGCTACCAACATCAAGCAGGCTCCATACGGCAATAAGGAAGTACGCGCATTCATCAACTTCCGACTGCTTACACAGCCTGACAACAAGCGCAGCTATAACGTTTATGTAAACTGGGTGGACAGCATACTGACTAAGCCAATGGTAAATGGCGGCGAAATGGGAGCCGAACTGATAAGCAACGGACAAGACCCCGTCGAGATTTTACGCGAATGGACAGTGTCGGAAGACGGCTATCTGACAATTCACTTCCGTACTCAGTGGGCTGCCAGCAATACGCCACACATCGTAAACCTTGTAGCAGCTAATCCTGCAGAACCTTACGAACTTACTTTCTGCCATAACGCTCAAGGCGTGAAGGGGGGCTATTGGGGCGACGGTATCGTAGCATTCCGGCTCGACCAACTGCCTGACACTAAGGGCAAAACCGTGAATATGACTCTTATATGGAAGTCGTTCAGCGGAAAGAAAAACGTGAATTTCAAATACTGCACACGCAAAGGCACAGTAAAAATCGAAGGACTGAGCTTTGCTGCAAGCGGTCAGTTTGAGCGGGCTATTAAGTAAAAAATAAGAAAAGAATAATATAGCATAAAGAAAGCAGAAACATCATTATTATACTTTATAATGAAGCAAACAATGATGTTTCTGCTTTTTATTTTTCAATATCGTTTAATTTTCTATTTTGCAGTGCCAACACTACGAGCCCATTTGTTATACAAAACCGTCTGCACCACTCCACGCATAGCCAGATAAGTAAGGAAGGCTATCCACAGCGCATGGTTGTGAAGCATCTGGCGCAAAACCAGATAGACAACAAAGAAAAGCACCGCTGCTATGGCAGACGAAATGAGCATTCCGCGCGTTGCGGTGATTCCAATAAATACTCCGTCCCAAATGAAGGCAGCCATACCGCACAACGGAATGAACACAGCCCACGGCACATACACAGCCGAAGCATCAATGACACTTGTATTATCGGTGAGCAACATGAGGAACGGACGACCACCAAGAGCGTACACAAGTGTGTAAGCTACAGACAAGCCTAATCCCCACATAAACAATCGGCGCACCATACGGACAAATCCTTCATTATTGCCAGCACCATAAAGTCTGCCGCACAAGGCCTCTCCTGCATAGGCAAATCCATCCATCACATACGAGAACAGCGTGAAGAGCTGCATCAACAACGTGTTCACAGCCAGCACTACGGCTCCTTGCGAGGCTCCAGCCGAAAGGAAATAGAAGTTGACGGCTACCAAGAAGAGTGTACGAAGAAAGATGTCGCGATTGACAGTGAAGAAGCGCGACAGCTCACTATGCTCAAAAACATCACGCCAACGTATTCTGCCAAACAAACGATTGCCGTAGGTGTAGGTCCACAACGATAGCGAGACGACGAGTCCGGCATACTGAGCCACGAGCGTTCCAAGCGCTACACCATCCACCTTCATGCCCATTACATACACAAAAGTAAAGCTGGCAACGATGTTCACCACATTTTGCAATATCGAAATAAACATAGGCAGACGTGTATTCTGCATGCCTATGTACCAACCCGTTAGTCCATACAGACACAACATGGCTGGTGCGCCCCATACACATATACGGAAATATATCCACGCTTCGCTGCTTATGTCGGCAGTTGCACCCGTAAGCATAAGCGCCAGACGTCCTATGGGATATTGAAACACCACTATAGTCAAGCCTATCAACAATGCCACTCCCATCGAGCGAGTCAGTAACATTGCCACTCCGTCAAGATCGCGACGGCCCAACGACTGCGACGTCATACCACTTGTACCCATACGCAAGAAGCCGAACAGCCAATATATAACATTGAATATCATGCTGCCAACTGCCACCGCACCAATATATACAGCATCGCCCATATGTCCGGATATTGCCATGTCGACGAGTCCGAGCAACGGAACAGTGATATTTGAAACTATTGAAGGGATGGCTATGTTAAGTATCCTGCGATTCATATTAAAAGTAAAAGAGTAAAAGAGTAGAAGAGTAAAAAAGTAAAAGAGTAAAAAAGTCTGCCTAAGCTTTTTACTTTTTTACTCTTTTACTTTTTTACTCTTATTTAATTTTGTCGAATCCTTCACCAAACACACCGTGGCAGAATGTCTGCGAAACAACGGCTTGTGGGTCGACCGCCTTGATTACGGCGAAGATGTCTTGCGATTCATACTTACGCGACAATACAACAAGCATCTCCACGTTTTCCTTGCTATACCATCCCTTACCTTCAATAACTGTAACGCCACGATTCACACGTCGGTTGATGGTGTCGGCTATTTCCTTATATTTCTTTGATATGATAAGGAACTGAACGGTCTGACGCGAGCCATTGACTACGAAGTCGCACACATAACTTGCAACCAGAGTGAACACAATACCGTAAACGATTGTCTCCATACTGTGGAAAAGCAAGTATGACGAACCGATGATGGTACAATCGATGAACTGCATTGCACGACCAAAGCTCAAATTAAAATGCTTAGTGAGCAATACTGTCAAAATATCTGTACCACCAGTCGAACCGTTGTGAGAGAATACAACACCCAATCCGGCACCACACAACATACCACCTATCAAGACGTGCATAAACTTATCTTCGCCTGCGGTAATGATCGGGAAAGCCTGGAACAAGGGCTGCAACGAACCAATAAATAACGAAAGTAAAAGTACGCCAACTATTGTACGCACCACAAACTGTTTGGTCAGAGCGCTGAACGCTATGACAAGCAACGTTATGTTGAGCACAAAGATTGAAATACCAGCAGGTATATTAGTGGCATAGTATATCAAGGCTGACAAACCTGCTACACCACCCATCACAACTCTTTCTGGAAGAATAAAAGCTGTATATCCGATAGCATACAAAAGGATTCCGAACACAATGAACATAAAATCCTTCATATTGCTTTTACTAAATAAACGTTTTGAAATAGCGAATTTTTTTTCACCCATGATTGTAATAGTAAGTTAGTCGTTAATTGTGTGCAAATGTATATATTTTTTTTGAATCAGCCTAATAAATTCTGTCGATTGTTTAAAACCATACAAAAAAAACAATTCATTACAACAATGGCGAAAGCAAGCGCAACAATGATTCTACAAACCGATGTATGTACGGACGGTGGTGTAACTCACTGGCTTCACTGAAGTTGATACTGCAAGCCTCATCACGCATATATATATCCTTTATGCGTAGAGCCGTCTGGCGGTCGTAGAAGAAGACATTTGCCTCGAAGTTGTTTTCAAAACTGCGGAAGTCGATGTTGGTAGAACCACATGTAGATATCCGGTCGTCGGCAACAAGCAGTTTGCTATGATTGAATTCCTTCTCATACAGCCTCACCTTAACACCTGCTTCCAACGTTTCGGTGACATACGACATGCTTGCCAGCTGTATGAGCCACGCATCACTGCGACGCGGTATCATCAGACGCACGTCGACACCTGCCAATGCTGCCGTGCGCATGGCAAACAGAACGGGTTCGGTAGGAAGGAAATACGGGGTCTCCATATATACATATCGCTTGGCTTCAAGCAATATGCGCACATATCCCTGCATTATATCGGGCCATTGACCAATGGGACTACTGGTAACTACCTGTGCCAATGAGTCATTGTCTATATGCCATGGCATAGGAGGATAGTAGCGACGATCGTTGATAAGAGTGCGGTCGACGAAATACCAGTCGACAAGGAATGCACGCTGTAAGGCATATACTACACTGCCACGCAGACGCATATGGGTGTCGCGCCAAGGCAAACTACCGCCATGCAGTCCCTTCACATAACGCAATGCTATGTTCATGCCACCAATAAATCCTTGCGTTCCGTCGATGACACACACCTTGCGATGGTTGCGATAGTTGACCTTGCTGGTGAATGCAGGGAATCGTACGGGCATAAACGAGCTCACCTTAACGCCAGCCTGACGCATACGATTGAAGAAGCGTTCGGGCACACGCCAGCATCCTACGTCGTCGTATATCAGGCGCACTTCTACCCCTTCGCGTGCCTTGGCAATGAGAGCATCGCTGACAAGACGACCCAATGGGTCGTCGGCTATGATGTATGTGTCGAGATGAATATGATTGGTAGCACCCTTTATTGCCTGCAACAGAGCAGGAAAGAACTGATAACCGTCGGTGTAGAACTCTACAGCATTGTCCTTGAACGGGAGCGCCAGACTCTGATTGGTAAACAGTCGGACGAGTGAGGAGAAGTATTCGGGCATTCGCAGATTGCGCTGCTCTACAAATTCGAGCATCGAACGCTTGGACAACTGGTCAAGCGAGCGTCCTGATATAAGTTTCATCTTGCGCGTGTTCTGACCGAAGAAGATGTACAGCACAATACCAACAACGGGCACAAACAGCAACACCAGGACCCATGCTATGGTCTTGGCTGGCTGGCGGTTGTCCATCAATACTGTCAGCATGATGCCGACTATCACCGCTACGTACAGAACTATGAATATCCAATGAACGTATATCATACTTCAGTTCCTCCTTTTGGGAGACGATGTGTCAAAACAGGAGTTATCGGAATTTAAGAAGAAGTTAATCCATTGACGATGGATGGTAGTTAACGGACAAATGCTTTATTGTCCGCAATTTATACATATGTCCGCTAACTTCTGTTTACTACGGGCAAAGCCCTAACTTCCTCTAACTCCTATTTTGGCTCTCCACTCCTCAACTAAATTACTTGAACCCTACAAGTTTGTGCGTCTGCAGCGACATTCGCCATTCGGGATGCTGCAGGATATAGTCGAAACAGCGCTTCACGATTTGAACGTTGCGTTCGGTATCCTGCACGTCGCAGGGTTGCAGATATTTGTAGTCGGCACTGATGCCGTGGTCGTCCGGTTTCTGAGTATCCTCTTCAAAGATACACTTGAGTTCGTTGCATCGCTTGATGACGGTGTTGCCTTTGGGCGAACATGTTATCCAGTCGATGCCGTCTACTATCGGGTGTGTGCCGTTAGTCTCCATTGCCAGTTCGTAGCCGTGGCTATGAAGAAGATCGACCAACTGCTTGTCGACTTGAAGCGAAGGCTCACCACCGGTCAGAACTACGAAGCGCGAGGGATAAGACTTTATCCGATTGAGAATATCCTCATCGCTCATCTCCTCATATTGCGAGAAGTCAGTGTCACAGAACGGACACTTCAGGTTGCATCCCGCAAAACGTATGAATATGGCGGCACGTCCTGTGTTGCGCCCTTCGCCTTGCAATGAATAGAAAATATCGTTGACTCTTTTCATCTGTAACAGCATGCCAGTGTGCATGCAATGATTAAATGGTTGAATTATTCGTGTTATCAGAATTCTTAATCTTCAGCATCGTAGATGGCTTTGTTGCCCTCGCTCTCCTGCACCATGCAGCGATAGCACTGCGGTATCTGCTCGGTCACCCATCGCGCTATGTTTTCGGCTGTGGGATTGAAGGGCAATACCTCGTTGAGATTGGCATGGTCGAGACGTTCTTGCACAAGTTGCTTGATGTGGGTGAAGTCTACCACCATTCCGTCGCTGTTCAGTTCGCGCGACTTGCAATAAACGGTGATAATCCAGTTGTGACCATGCAGGTTCTGACACTTACTCTCGTATGAGAGCTTAAGGCGATGACACGCCGAAATTTCAAGAGTCTTTTCGATGTAATACATAATGTGTGTTGTTTTTGATTATTTATATTTATTACCGCAGGATTACTCCGACCTGCGGTATATTGCGTTTACGCTATGATGTTGTTGCCCAACAGTCGGGCGAGTTTCGACCTCAACTCGTGGGCTGTCTTATATTCTTCCATAAGCTGCATGAGTCGATCGTGGTCGCCAGATGCTTGCGAAATCTGCGCTTGCAGCTGTCGCAGATGCTGCTCAAGATAGTCCATTCGGAAATCGTTGAGCAGATGTTCGGTCTGCTGACGAAGGTTCTCGATGCGGTTTTCCTCCTCGGCTTTCAGCTCGTCCTTATTCTTCGGCTCAGCATTGGCAGCACTTTTCTGCTCGTCGAGCATACGATATTTGTCAACACAAAGATCGGTGGCAATGCGCGATACGTCGATATCCTCATGATGGATGAAGAACTGTTCGGCATTAAAGTTCTCATCGCCACTATGCGCCACCGCCTCCTGAAGTATCTTTGCAAACAATGGATTGGCGAGTTTCAGTCCGTCAACACTCAGATTGTAGTCGATATACTGCGCTATATTAAGACTCATCACTCCACCGTCCTCAGTCTCTACATTATCATATATTATAGTGTCGCCATGACGTATGACCATTTCCACAAGCATACGCTCCACCTTCGACGCCTGCTGCAATGGTGTTGTCTGGATTACTGTGGGCTGCGGAGTCTGTATGCGCTGCTGTTGCTGTGCGACACGCGCCTCCTCAGACGTACGCTCCTCACGGTTGTTGCGTATGAAACCGTTGAGAGTGTTGATAAGCGTAGCCTCGTTAAGGCCCATGCGCACCGAGCAGTCGTGTATGTAGGTGTCGCGCAAGATGGGATTGATGACAAACGATATGCTGCGTATTATGGAGTTGATTGCCTCCGAACGCTTCAGCGGGTCACGCTCGTTGCGTAGCAGCAAGTCGGTCTTAAACTGTATGAAGTCGGTCTGATGCTCCTCGATATACTTACGGAAGTCGGCTGCCGTATGCTTGCGCGAGAACGAATCGGGATCGTCGCCATCCGGCAAGAGCAACACTTTAAGGTTCATACCCTCCGATAGCAGCATGTCGGTTCCACGCATAGCTGCATGGATGCCCGCTGCATCGCCGTCGTACAGCAGAGTGATGTTTGATGTGAAGCGATGGAGTATGTGTATCTGATGAATAGAGAGTGCCGTGCCCGAGTTTGCCACCACATTCTCAATGCCACACTGATGCATTGAGATGACATCGGTGTAACCCTCTACCATGAATACGCGGTCTTCCTTGGCTATTGCCTTCTTAGCCTGATACAAACCGTACAACTCACGGTCCTTGTGGTAAATCTCCGAGTCGGGCGAGTTGACATACTTCTGATTGACACCCTTTGTGCGCGAGTCGAGCAATCGGCCTCCGAATCCCACCACCTTGCCACTGATACCAATCCACGGGAATATGACACGACCGGCATAACGGTCGATCAGTTCGCCACGGTCGTTCTTGTAGCAGATGCCTGTCTTCAGTATGAACTCCTCCTTGTAGCCCTTACCAAGAGCAGCAACGGCAAAAGCACGACGGTCAGCAAGGTCGTAACCAAGCTGGAACTTCAGTATTATGTCATCGCGAAACCCACGGCTGCGGAAATACTGCATACCGATGGCAATGCCGTCGGGGTCGTTCTGCATCTTGTCCTGGAAGTATTTCATCGCCCACTCATTGACAATGAACATACTCTCGCGCTCGCTCTGCTCACGCTTTTCGTAGTCGGTGAGTTCGCGTTCACGTATTTCGATATGATATTTGTTGGCAAGCCAGCGCAGAGCTTCGGGATAAGTCATCTGCTCGTGCTCCATCAGAAAACCTATCGGATTGCCTCCTTTACCACAACTGAAACAATGACACATGCCACGTGCAGGCGAAACATAGAACGATGGGGTCTTCTCATCGTGGAAAGGACACAGTCCCTTATAGTTCGCTCCACTGCGTCGCAGTGTGACAAACTCCGAAACTACCTCAACAATGTTGGCTGCATCCTTTATTCTTTCTACTGTAGCGTGGTCTATCATTTGTCGTTAATGTTAACTATGCATTTTTGGCTTCATAACACAATAAGCCAAATACAAAGTTAACATTAAAATCTCAGACAGAGAAGCCTGCACAAGTTTTTTATCAAATTACAATATTATAGACGACTATTTTTTTATAATTTTGCACAAGCGTAAAATTATATACACATTATTATGAATATAAAATCAATAGGCAACAAGATTAAGGGCAACCCCACAATGACCGAAGGTACGGTGTATTCCATACTCGTTATTTGCGGAATTTCGCATTTTCTCAACGATATGATTCAGTCAATCATACCGTCCATCTACCCTATCATCAAGGACAAGTTCGGCTTCTCGTTTGCACAGATAGGCATCATCACGCTTATTTTCCAGATGACTTCGTCGATTCTGCAACCATTCACGGGCCTCTATGCCGACCGTCATCCGCGTCCTTACGCATTGTCTATTGGTATGTGCTTCACGCTGACCGGACTGCTATTGCTCGCCTTTGCCGAGAATTATGTGCTCATACTGCTGGCGGTAAGCATCGTCGGACTGGGTTCGTCGATATTCCATCCCACCGCATCGCGAGTCACTCAGATGGCATCAGGAGGCAGAAAGAGTCTGGCACAATCCATATTCCAGGTTGGAGGCAACGGTGGTTCGGCTCTCGGACCGTTGCTTGCAGCCATCATCGTCTTGCCCTTTGGTCAGCACTCAATATCGTGGTTTGCACTGGCTGCACTGCTTGCAGCACTCATCATGGTGCGACTTGGCGCATGGTACAAGGCACGCTTAGCGTACATTGCCGTTCACAAGCAACGCAATCCGACATTGAACAACGATATTTCGAAGCGTGCCAAATACTGGGCATTGTTCATTCTCGTAATGCTTGTATTCTCAAAATACTTCTACACATCGTGCATTACGAGCTACTTCACATTCTTCCTAATCGACAAGTTCGGCGTGTCGGTGCAGGCATCGCAGATTTGTCTGTTTGTGTTTCTTGCAGCCTTTGCCATTGGTACGGTTGCAGGCGGAATGCTGGGCGACAAGTTCGGACGCAAATACGTCATCTGGTTCTCCATACTCGGAGCCGCCCCCTTCGCCCTTGCCATGCCGTTTGCCAACCTCGCATGGACCATTATATTCACATTCCTGTCCGGACTGATTATAGCCTCTGCCTTCTCGTCGATTGTAGTTTACGCTACCGACCTCATGCCCGACAAGATAGGAATGATAGCCGGCATATTCTTTGGACTGATGTTTGGTCTGGGCGGACTTGGTTCGGCTTTCTTCGGATGGCTTGCCGACAAAACCAGCATCGAATTCATATTCCGTGTGAGTTCCCTGCTACCTCTATTGGGCGTAATAGCAGGCTTCCTGCCGAATACACAGAAAAAGAAATGACGTTAATGTTATAGTCTCACTTTTTTTGTTTATTTTTGTACTGGAAAGAACACCCCACTTTAATAAGCCATTATAATAATACAACCTACATTTCACTAAACAAACAATGAATCAAAAATTATTGACAGGAGCCATTGCCGCAATGGCATTCCTCCTGCCCTCAACCGCAATGGGACAAACTGCGGACTTCAACATTATTCCACAACCACAACAGGTTATTGCTGACGCAAGCGCACCGTTCGTGCTCAATGCCAACACCGTCATTTGCCTACAGACCAACAGCCAGGACATGAAGCGCAACGCCACTATGCTTGCCACATACATCCAGCAGGCTACAGGCATCCGCCCTGCTATAGGCAAGTTGGTAAAGGGCAACCCAGCCATTATCCTTTCTATCGACAAGACCATCAGCAATGCCGAAGGCTACAAGCTCAACGCCAACGCCAAGCAGATCAGTATTGCCGGCGCATCGGCTGCCGGCGTATTCTACGGCATCCAGACTCTGCGCAAGTCATTGCCACTTTGCAGCGGCAAGGCTACACAAGTGAATATTCCTGCCGTTCAAATAGCTGACGCTCCACGCTTTGCCTATCGCGGAACCCATCTCGACGTATCGCGCCATTTCGTTACTACTGACTCTATACGCCA
The DNA here is from genome assembly GCA_900550035.1 of uncultured Prevotella sp. Taxonomy (GTDB): domain Bacteria; phylum Bacteroidota; class Bacteroidia; order Bacteroidales; family Bacteroidaceae; genus Prevotella. The sequence goes on from URQS01000033.1 coordinate 33,876, forward strand.
GTTTATCGACATGCTCGCGCTGCACAATATCAACCGCTTCCACTGGCATCTTACCGACGACCAGGGATGGCGCATCGAGATTAAGAAGTATCCGCTGCTTACTGCCATTGGCTCTAAGCGCGCCCAGACTGTCATCGGTCACAACTCGGGCAAGTACGACGGCAAGCCTTACAGCGGATATTATACACAGAAGGAGATACGCGAAATCGTGAAGTATGCAGCCGACCGCTACATCACTATCGTTCCCGAAATCGACCTGCCCGGACACATGCAGGCGGCTCTTGCCGCTTATCCCGAACTCGGATGCACCGGTGGTCCGTACAAGGTATGGGAGATATGGGGTATTTCTGACGACGTTCTGTGCGCCGGCAACGACAAGACAATGAAGTTTATCGACGACGTTCTGAAAGAGGTTGTTGGTCTGTTCCCGTCAAAATACATTCATGTTGGTGGCGACGAGTGCCCGAAGGTAAGATGGAAGGACTGTCCTAAGTGCCAGGCACGTATCAAGGCATTGCATCTGGAGGCAAAAGACGGTCACTCTGCCGAGGAACGTCTGCAGAGCTACGTTATCACACACGCCACCAAATTCCTTAAGTCGATGGGCAGAAACATCATCGGCTGGGACGAGATTCTTGAAGGCGGACTTGCCGAGGGTGCCACTGTGATGTCATGGCGTGGCGAGAGTGGCGGCATTGCCGCTGCCAAGCAGAACCATGATGTCATAATGACTCCTAACACTTATCTATACTTCGACTACTATCAGTCGCTCGATAAGGCAAACGAGCCTGATGCTATCGGTGGCTATCTGCCGCTTGAACGCGTATATTCATACGAGCCGATGCCTAAGGAACTTACTGCCGACGAGGCTCGCCACATCATTGGTGTACAGGCAAATATATGGACTGAGTATATGCCTACATTCAAACAGATGCAGTATATGGGTCTGCCACGTATTGCAGCATTGAGCGAGGTGCAGTGGAGCCAGCCACAACTGAAGGACTACACCGACTTCAGCAACCGTCTTGTTGGTCTGACCCGTATGTACGACCGACTTGGCTACAACTACGCCAAGCATCTCTACAACGTGAACATACACATCGATACCGACACTAAGTGGCGCGAAATTGTTGTTCACATGACTACTGTTGGCGACGCAGAGATTCGTTATACACTCGACGGAAGCCAGCCTACTGCCAGCAGCCCACTCTACACTGGAGCCATCCACTTGCAGAAGTCAGCCAAAATACGCGCTGCCGCATTCCGCAACGGCAAGAGCAGCAACGTAAGCAGCCAGGACGTAGTATTCAACAAGGCTACTGCATGCGCCGTACAGTTGCTTCAGCCTACTCACAAGAACTACACCTACAATGGTGGCGCCACTCTGACCGACGGTTTGATTGGCGACAAAGGCTTCGGCACTGGCAGATGGTTGGGATTCTGCGGCAACGACCTTGAGGCTGTCATTGACCTTAAGAAGCCTACCAACGTATCGAGCGTTAGCCTCAACACTTGTGTAGACAAGGGCTCATGGATATTCGATGCACGCAACATTGAGGTGAGCGTATCTAACGACGGCGTAAACTTCACCTCTGTAGCCAAGCACTCTCTGCCTGCAATGGAAAAGAATTCAGCCGACAACATCAATACATACGAGCTGAAATTCTCGCAAACCAAGGCTCGCTATATCAAGGTTTATGCCACTTCGGAACACAACATACCCGACTGGCATTCAGGAAAGGGTAAGCCAGCATTCCTCTTCGTTGATGAAATCAGCATAAAATAATACATTATAACAATCCTGCCAAGAAAGCCGTTCGGGCACTACTTGGCAGGATTTTTTGTTTCCTCGGGAGGAAAAATTTATAACCTCGGGAGAGTAGGCGTATTTTAAATGACTATCTTGCTCATGGTTATATTTTTTTACAAAAACAAAGCGTACACAAAAAGGGCTGATACCTAAGATTGAAGTGTCAGCCCTAATTTATTTTGTTTGCAAAAGTTTTATCGGACAGCAATAATTGGAATTATACTTCGTTTAATGATCGTTGCGGGCGGAACATTTCCGCCCGCAACGGCTTACTGCTTCCTCAAGGTAGGCAATGCTCCTTTAAGTTCGTAACGCCACTCTGAGCCTGCGTTCTGCAAGGCGGTGTTCATGGCATCAACGGCTTTCTGCCAGGTA
>URQS01000034.1 GCA_900550035.1 uncultured Prevotella sp.
GGAAAATGAACCATATTAGTACTGATATATATAAATAATTTAGATCACTTACTTAAATTTGAAATTCCTCAAGATTCAGCATAGCTATTTTAAGGAGTCCAAAGATAGACATTTCTTCAGTTATATCCAAAGAATATACATTTTATATACATTTTATATACATTTTATATACATTTTATCTACTTTTCATCAAACTTTTTTCCCATAAGACAATCGTCAATAGCCTTCTTTATCTGCTCACCACGCAAATGCTTGCGATAAATCTTACCTTCCTTATCTATAAGGATAATAAAAGGAATGCCATTAAACTGATAAGTCTTGAGCACCGATTTTCCTGAATCTGGTGTCCATCCTTGCATCCAAAGCATCTGCTCTTCTTTCAAGGCTTTAGTCCAATCATCCTTTTTGGCATTAATAGGTATACATTTCTTTGATTATCTCCAAATATTACACATAATTATTTCGATATGGAGTATTACAAAAAGAAAGAGGAGTCATGAATGCCACGAATCATTCACGAATTTCTCAGGAACGAATATTCATAAATAATTCATGAAAATTCGTGACTTTAAACAAAATGATACTGGTGACAAATATAGTACAAGCAGTAAAAAAGTGTTACAAAATAAAAATCGATTATAGAGATTTGAGAGGTCGTTTTTTATGTTTTTTGCTGCATCCTACACCACCCTATTCTCCATTTAAGGCTTCTTTGTATTGCAAATGGAGTACAGTTGGAGTGTAAAAGGAGTACAGTTGCAATGCAAATGGAGTACAGTTGGAGTGCAAAAGGACTACATTTTAAAAGAAAGGGAGGTATTTTACGTGATGAAATTTCTTTGGCTTCGACAAAGAACCGCATAATCCACTGATTATAAACAAAATAACTACAAACGCTCAAAACTCGCGAATTTTGAGCAAAAGATTTCGTTGTGGATTCAGCAAGCAGTTTTGAGCGGTAAAAAATACAAATATTGTATCAACCAGGTTGAAAATTGAGAGTTGAGAATTGAGAGTTGAGAATTGAGAGTTGAGAGTTGAGAATTATGATTTCCTTTAAAGCTTTAGTTTTCTGTTAAAGCATAAACAACAAACATATCATAACTCTTAACTCTCAACTCTCAATTCTCAACTAAAAATCCCCTACTCCTGCTCAATACTGTCGAGCAGTCGTCCGGCAAGCGAGATGGTATTGCCGTCCATCTTGGCAAGGCGCGAGCGGATGAAGGTAGAGAGTTTCTGCTTCATAGCCTGGTCTTTAGGCTCAATGAGGCGTGTGAGATTAAGTATGAGCAACGTGCGGTCGCGAGGGTTCAGATTGTCATACTCGCGGTCGCAGTTGTTGAGGAAGGTGTTGTCGTCATCAGCTACACGACTCTCAATGAGGCGGAACATCGGCGCATACTCATACTTCTGGTCGAGATGCATGGCGAGCATCTCGCTCTTAAGCTTCTGATAGTCGGCCTCCACGTACTTCTTCTCGCGCATCTGATAGCCCGAGAAGTAGGTAGTGAGGGCGCTGTGATACAGATTCTGTATGCGTGTGTATATAGCCTCCTGCACCTTCTTGTCGAAGCGATCGTGATTTGCCACCATGAAGCGTGCACGGTCGTTGTCAAGATTGAGAGTGTAGCGTGTGAAGAGGAAGGCGTTGTCGGCGCTGAGTCGCTTCTTGTCGGAGAGGCTGTTGAAGTAGTCGTCAATCACCTTGAAGCCCTCTGCCTCCTTACGCTGCTCCATGAGGTAGAGCGCATAGTTGTTGATGAGGTCTGGGGTGCGCTTGCCCTCGGCATACAGCTGCTTCATGCGCTCAGGCGAATGGTCGGGATTGAGGCCAGACTCTATCTTGGCTATGAAATCGTCGGGAGGCATCGAGCCGCTTGCCGTCATGAGCTGCTTGCCCTGGGCGTCTATCACATAATATGTAGGATAAGCCTTTACTCCATATTTCTTTGCCAGCTCAACGCCTTCCTTCTCGGCGTTGAGTTTCAAGCACACGAAACGTGCATTCATAAAGTCGCCCACACTCTTCTGTGGGAACACCTCGCGCGACATTCGCTTGCATGGTCCGCACCAGTCGGTGTAGAAGTCGATGAATACGTGTTTCTTCTCCTTCTTGGCTGCCTGCAGGGCTTCGTCGAACGATATGTGGCGGAAGTCGGTCTGTGCTGCGGCAGGCAATGTGCAAAGCCCGATGAGCAGGCTTGCCATTAGTTTTGCTGTTTTCATATTCTGTTTTTCTATTCTTTGTTTTATGGTTTAGTCAGAGCAGTTGCGATATTCCACCTTCACCACCTTCAGGTTGGTCTTCCAAGGATAGTTCTTTGTGGCATAGTCCTTCTCGTTAATCTTAAGTTCGTTGGGGCTGTCCTCCATCTCGTATTTGTATACGATGCCCTTCTCTGCATCCGACCATGTGGCTACAATAATGTCGTCGGGATTGTCGTCGGAGTGGACATCGAACGCCATGTAGGTAATCTCGCCATCGAAAGTCTTAAGCTTCTGTGCCTTGTTCGAGTTGTAGTTGTAAGCCCAAAGGTCTTTACCTACCGAGTAGAGTATCACGTACTGATTAGAGTAGAAGGCATAGTGGCTTGCCTTGGTGAAGTCGGTGGCTACGCTGAGGTCGATGTTCTTGGATGTCATCTTGACGAACTGGTAGGCGCTGGCGGCACGGAATATGTACACATAGTACTTGCCGTCGGCATCGTTCATCAAGGCATACGAGGCACCATTGTTGCCCTTACCATTCTCGCCGTATACGAGGTCGCGCACGGGGGTATACTCGGTCTGGTCAAGCCAGAAGGCACCCTCCTTAGTATCGGTGATTGATGCCAAATTGGTATTGGCGCTGTAGGTGGAGGCAAGTTTTACAAACTTGTGGTTGGTGCGGTCGAAGAAGTATACTGCACTTGTGTAGCCCGAATTGTCGGGATAGAATCCGTAAGGCGCAATATCTACAAGTTTGTCATCGCCCTGCACATAGCAGTTGGCAGGGTTGCCATAGCTCTCGCCCTGATAGAGCGGACCGAAGAACATGGCTTGGTCGGTCAGGACATAGCGCGAAGTGCGCGAGCGCATAGTGTTGCCAGAGCCATAGGCGTGTGGCCACATGTCGAGCACCTTCAGCGGCTTCTTTATAGTGCTGATGGTGGGCCATGCCATTTCGTTGAAGTTGACATCGGCAAACCCAATCTTCGACTCTGATGAAGAATGAGTGAGCGGATAAGAGTTATCGTCTGTTACAGCATACAGATACTCTAAATCAGCTTTGTCAGCTCCCATTCCTGTACATCCCGTAAAGAATAGATTCTTGGCATGCTTGATGCCACGGGTGTTTTCAAACATATCGGCTATGACGGTGGTGTCGCGCTCCTCAAGCATGCTGACAAAGTCGATGCCTACAGTGCCATCCTCCTTATCGCCATACAGATAGAATCCACGTACGTAAGGGCTGATTACCTTAAGCAGGCAGTTCTTCTCGTAGATGAGCTTGGTGGCCTTGTCGGTGGCACGGAAGTAGATGCTATAAGTGCCAGGACGGATATCCGTGAGAGGATAAGACAGGTCTTTCTCGTTGCTTATAACCGTGTGAGAGTGCTGCGTACCACCAATGTCCTTAGCACACAGATACCACATATAGTCGAAGCTGTTCTGGTCGTCGCCCGAGAGTGTACCGGTCACCTTGACAGGTATCTCAAGGTTCTCTACGTCAGCCACCTTGTAGTAGCTGTCTTCAATGCCCTCTATCTTGGCCTCGTTGATATCGCGCATGGTGTTGCAGCCCTCGTCGTCGACACACGACGTGAATGCCAGCAAACCAAGCATATATAGTAAGCAATATGTCTTTTTCATATTATTTGTCATTTTCATGTTTCTTTAGATAATCTTCTGGTTTGGTGAACGCTGTCCATGCATCCTTGCCATACTTGCCGCTCTGCACAGCCATCACCCACATCATAGTGCCGTCCTTATCAATTACGGGGTCCTTGGCACGGGCGCGACGCACCAGTTCCTCAGCTACCTGCTGACCGATGGCTGTGGCACGTGCCGATGACATTTTCTCGCGAGTATAGTCGAAGATGGTGGTGCCGGAGACCTGCATCATGAACCTGAATTTCACGTCGGAGAACTTGCCGAACAGTCCGCCGCCGGCGTCGGAGCCCATCCATCCATCTGGCTGGATGAGCACGTCGTCGACAAACATGTTGTGGAAGCGAGCGTTGGGATTGTAGTTGAACTCTACCTTAGGCAGTGAAGCATCGTAAGGTCCGGGATAGTCCAGATAATTCTCGAACATAGTGTGGAAATATTCGTTAGGGATAATCTGGAGCTGGAACTTGAGCGTATCGTTGCTCAAACGCTCGGTGCGATGGAACGTGACGTCAACGAATGTGCTTGTCTCGCCAGCCTTGATGGTATACTCAGGCTTCAGCGGCTCGTACTCTACACCCTCCTGAAGGTCGGTACTGTCCTTGGTTACTATCACCTGGAAGGCACGGTCGAAATCCTTGGCAGATCCTGTTGCCGAAATCTTGACGGCAATGGTGGTATCATTGGAAAGGATATTGCCGAATGTCACCTCGGAGTAGTTCCAGTGTGCACATTCGTAGGGTTTAAACCACGACGGTCCTCGACGCACGTCAAAATACAGACAGTCCATGCCCTCGTAGTCCATCAGCTCCTTTTCGCAACCGGTGAGAGAGAAAAGAGCCATGGCAAGCATCAGTATTGAATATATCTTCTTCTTCATTGTTTGTCCTCCTTATTTAGAAACTAAGCGTTTGTTGGCCTCAACCTCAGGCAATGGCCATACGTATTTGTTAACATCCATCTTGTACTGACCCTCAAGCGGCTTCTCATCAGGATTCCAGTAAGAACCTTTCTGTCCGAACTCTGTGCCCGACATCATCTGCTTCATAGCCTTGCGCTTGTAGAAGAAGAACATCTGACCCTCACCTATCTCCTCACGCATAAACTCGCGATAGATATAGTCCTGGACAGCGTCGTCGCCCTGACCGTCCTTGAGTTCGAGCTTGACACAGTTGCGTGCCGTACGGATATCATTGATGTATCCCAATGCTTCCTCATTGGTCTTGGCACATTCGGCAGCAATGAGGTAAACCTCGCTGAGACGTATGAGCGGTATCATATAGCGGAATGACGAAGCCTGCACATCCTTATACTTGTTGAAGCACAGTATGTCTTCCTTCTTGTCTTCCTCGCCTTCCTTGTCGCTCTTCACCTTAATGGTCTCTACCGACCACTGGTTGTTGCGGCGAAGGTCGCCGAAGTCGTCGTAGAAGTAAGTGAGCTTCGAGAAGAGGTTGCCGTCTTCCATAGACGAGCCCTTGAATACTAGCATGTTGTTGACCTCGCCCTTCGAACTGAACATTCCGTCGTATAGAGTCTTGCGGCTCTGATTGTAGAGCGAGAATATCACTTCTGACGAGAATACAAGGTCGGGATTGCTTGTACTGGTCACAGCGTTCTTCTTTGTCCATGGGAATACGCCCTCATCCTTATTGAGCTTGATGATAGAGGTGGCCTCGTTGTAGGCATTCTCCTTGTCGCCAAGCCACAGATAGAGGCGAGCCTTAAGTGCCTTTACGGCGTAGTAGTTGAGACGGAAGTTGCGATAGCGGAATGCTGTCTTGTCGTTAGGGTCGTCAGAGTCGCCGTTCATAACACCGTCCTTGCGTATACGGTCTTCCTTGAGCAATTCCTCAGCTTCGTTGAGGTCGCGCATTATCTTAGCTGCCACGTCCTTGGCAGAAAGCAGCGGCTGTATCTCCTTCGACGTTGTCTCCTGATAAGGCATCACAATGGTGTTCTCTGTCTCTGACGAATATATCGGACCGTAGAGTCGCAACAGGTCGAAATGGAAGAATGCACGCAGTGCCAACGCCTCGCCCTTGACATACGGACGGTAGAGCTTGGAAAGCTTGGAATTTGAGTCGTCGCAGTGGCTGAGCAACGTGTTGAGGTTGGCTATGTACAGATAGAGCGATGTCCATACCGAATTGGATGTGCTCTTGAAACCTGCCTGGTCGTACTTGAATGCGGCCGAATTGTAGAATGAATGGTTGGAGTTGGCCTCAACATTATAATATTGTGCCATGACATCAAGCATTCCCATGGAGAGTGTAGAGCCGTATAGCTCATTCATCTTCGAATAGACGCCGTTGAGTGCCGACATGTAGCCCTCGTCGTTTTCAAACAGCAAGCCTTCCATGATTGAGTCTTCGGTGTCTACTTGCAACCAGTCGTTGCACGATGTTGTCGTAGCGCAGATGGCAAGCGACAAAAGACCGAGTTTTACTATCTTAAAAATTTTCATAGTTGTCTGAATTAGAGATTAGAAACGAAGTCCGATGGAAGCCGAAACGCTTCTTGAGAACGGATAGTCAAGACCGCGCTCTTCCTTGATGGTGGAGAGACGGAATATGTTGTTGGTGTACAAGCGGCAGTAGAACGATGACAGACCTACAATCTTGAGCCACTGCGATGTGGTGTCTTCATAGCCAAGCGAGATGCTGGTACACTGTAGCGTGTTCTCGGTAGCGATGAAGCGGGTTGACATGTTGGTAGTCGAGGTGTCGTTGATGCGCTTGAACTTGGCACGGTCGCCCGGCTTCTGCCAACGGTCGTGCAAAGCACGGCGGTCCTGATTGTACTTTATAGCTTCGTCGCTGATGTTCTCTACCTTCGACAGTAGTGTGCTGAGTGTTGTCTGTCCGCCTACACGATACTGGAAGTTCATGCCCAATGAGAATCCCTTCCAACGTATTGTTGTGCCGAAGTTACCCTGTGCGTCAGGTGTTGTATCGCCAACCTTGACTTCCTGATTGGAATCCCACTTGTACGAATACGAACCATCCTTGTAGAGGAATATCTCATTACCGCTCATCGGGTCGATACCAAGTGAGCGTACTGCCCATAATGCTGTGGTGCTGGCTCCGTCGTAGTAGCGTATGAGCGACTGCGAGGCACGGCCGTCAGCATTGAGCTTCTCAAGTGTGTTGCCGATGTTGTAGTACTTGGTTGTGGTGTGCAGCATATTGGCTGTCAAACGCCATATGAAATCCTTGCGCTTGATGACATCAAGACCAACGGTTATGGTGAAGCTACGGTTGTCGGTAGCACCGATGTTCATAGGTATAGACGAAACACCTGTAGACGTAGGCTGTTCTACCGAGATGAGTTCAGGGTCTGACTTGCGTATGTTGTAGTCGAGCGTGAGCGACAGGCGATTGTTGAACATAAGTGCGTTCAAACCGAAGTTGTGTGTCTGCGTGCGCTTCCACTTCAGGTCGTTGTTGCCCCACTTCGAAACCATGGCTGCAAGACCAAACGGGTTGGGATAACTGGTGTAGTAATTATAAACGTTGTTGGCAAGCTTGGCGTCGACATTCTGGTTACCTGGATTACCGAATGTATAACGCACCTTGAGGTTGCTCACATACTTGTTGCGCTTGAAGAAGTGCTCATTATGGATATTCCATGCCACACCTACAGAGTAAGTGGTAGAGAACGGATTGTTGATGCCATACACCGAAGCACCGTCTGTACGTACATTGAAGTCGAGCAGATAGCGCATGTCGTAAGCATAGTTGCCGTTGAAATAGAAGCTGGCTGAACGGGTCTTGGTAATTGATGATGACGGACGGCTGTTCTCAGCATAGCCATTAGAGAAGTTAGGATTCCAGAACTTGTCGCTGATGTAGCCACGTGTTGTGTTGGATGCACTTGTAGCGTTGCGCTCCGACAGCTGCGAACCAGCCACGAGGTTGTAGGTGTGACGTCCGGTCATACCGCCATAGCTTGCTATAAAACTGCCGTCCCAACTTGTGTTGTTGTTGTCGGAACGTGTATAGTTGCCACGGTTCACCTCCTCAGTGGCAGCAAACGAGGTGTCGTAAGGCGAGCGGAACACTTCTGACTTGCCACGCGATGTGGTAAATCCTAAACGTGCATTAAGACGCAAGGCTGGTATCGGACGATACTCGACATTGAAGTTATTGTTGAACTGGAGTTCGTCGCCACGGTTGAAGCTCTTCTGCTGATAGTTCCACAACGGATTGTATACATACTGTGTACCGTTGATGGTCTCGTAACTTTCGAGCACCTTATATACTTCGCCGTCGGCATCACGCTTAGAATAATAAGGGTTGGCCTGTGCAAACTGACTGAACGACACGACGTTGTTGTCGGTCTTAGTATAGTAAATATTAGTCTGGTTGCTGAAGTTGAATTTATCGATGCGGTAAGAAAGGTCTACCGAACCATCGATGTTCTGGCGGTCAGAGTTCTTCATCACACCACCATTGTCACGATAGCGCATGGTCAGACCATAACGGAAGGCTGAATCGCCGCCTTCGGCATTGAAGCTATGGTCGTGAGAAAATCCGGTGCGCAGCGGCTCACTCATCCAATAGGAATCGAGTCCTGCCACCACATTCTTGTACCTATTATAATATGTAGCACGGTTGAGGTCGTCAAGTATCTCGCCGTTCTCGTCAAGACGACCGTAATAGCCAGAAAGTTTCTCAAACTGCAACTTCTCGCTGGCATTCATAAGATTGTAGTCGCTCAGGTCTGCCCAGCTCACATTATAGCTGCCGTTGTAAGTGAAACGCAGCTTACCAGCCTCTGGCTTCTTGGTCTCTACTACTACAACACCGTTGGCTGCCTTCGAACCGTAGATGGCTGTAGACGCAGCATCCTTAAGAATGGTGATGCTCTCGATACGGTCCATACTCATATCGGAGATGCGCTGGAGTGTGGTCTCGAAACCATCAAGAATGAAGAGCGGCTGGTCGGGATCGTTGCCGTACTTGTCTGAAAGGCCATTAATACTTGTAGTACCGTTGATGTTGATGTTCAACTTAGCATTAGGGTCGGAACCTGCGAGATTGTTCTCCAGGATGACGAACGAAGGATCGAGTGCCGAAAGGCTCTGCAGCACGTTCTGGTTGCCGATGGCCTTAAGTTCTTCTTTGCGATAGGATGCAGCCGAACCGGTGAAGCTCTCCTTCTTGCGCGAGTAGATACCCGTAACCACGGTCTCGCCGATAGCATTGGCATCAGCCTGAAGACGTATTACATTCTTCTTGCCGGTAGACATACGCATCTTCTGCTGCTTCATTCCCACATACGAGAACGTAAGTGTGGTTTCGCCAGCAGGCAACATGACGCGGAATTCACCGGTCTGGTCGGTCAAGGTCAAGGTCTTGCCATGCTTGTCCTTAACGCTAACACCAAGGAGCGGCTGGTCCTCATCGTCTACTACTACACCTCGATACATCTGCCCCTTTGCAGTGGTGGCAGATTGAGGCGTACCTTTAACATTCTGAGCTTGCACTGTCACTCCTCCTATCTGGAATAAGGAGGCGAGGGCACAGCCCAAAACAAGATTGCGCATACCTACAGATTCAAGAATCCTACTGCAGGATACGCCCAAAGTGTTTGTCTTCATGCGATCATCCATATTAAGTGATTATGTTTCAAAAATTCAATTTTAAGCACGTAAAACTATCGTTTTAGCAATATTTGTCAAAAAGTCATTTACAATAGTTACCGGATGCAAATATACAAAAACATCATAAATAACAAAAGAAATGCTAAAAAAAATCTATATAAATTTACTATTTATCGATTTTTAGGGTATTTTTCGTACCTATATCAACAAAAAAGAGGCGGACTGCATCACTGCACCCCGCCCCAACAATAATTAATTAGAGAGTTATAAAAAATTAAGTTCAATAGAAATTCTATTGGATGTATTGTTGCAGCCTATATGGCTACATCTTTGTCATTATCTTCATGCCTTCCTCTACAGCCTGCATGTTGAGAGGAATGAGGCCATGATGGCGCTCGGGCAGAGTCTTGAACAGTGCCTTGTTCAATCCGTCGGTGCTGACAATCGGGCAAACCTTGAGCAGTCCGCCCAAAACAATCATGTTGAACACCTTCGAGTTCTTCAACTCTGCAGCCTTGTCCATAGCGTCAATGCGGTATACATTGATATCCTTACGTGTCGGCGGATTGATAATGCCGAAACCATCGTAGATAAGTATGCCGCCCGGCTTTACCTTAGGCTCGAACTTGTCGAGCGAAGGCTGGTTGAGCACAATAGCCACATCGTAATGGCTGAGAATTGGCGATGAGATGCGCTCGTCGCTGACGATGACTGTGACATTGGCGGTTCCGCCACGCTGTTCGGGGCCGTAAGCCGGCATCCATGTCACTTCCTTATCCTCCATAAGTCCGGAGTAGGCCAGTATCTTGCCCATTGAGAGCACGCCCTGTCCTCCGAAACCTGATATGATTATTTCTGCTTTCATAGGTTTGTCGTGTCTTTTAAGTCGCCCTTGGGATACTGTTTAAACATATTCTCCTCCATCCACTTGTTGGCCTGGACCGGTGTGAGCTTCCATCCGCTGTTGCAAGTAGCAACAATCTCGACGAGCGACGATCCGCTGCCCTGCATCGAAGCGGTGAATGCCTTCTTGATGGCAGCCTTGGCCTTGCGTATAGAGGCTACATTCTCAACGCTCTGACGCGATACGTAGCATGTGCCGGGCAGCTGGGCTGCTATCTCAGAGAGATTGAGTGGCCATCCGTGCAGACGCGGATCACGACCATAAGGACATGTAGATGTTTTCTGACCGATGAGGGTTGTAGGAGCCATCTGACCGCCGGTCATACCATATATAGCGTTGTTGATGAATATCATGGCAATGTGTTCGCCACGGTTGAGTGCGTGAATACTCTCTGCCGTACCTATACAAGCCATGTCGCCGTCGCCCTGATAGGTGAACACGAGACGGTCGGGCCACAGGCGCTTGATAGCTGTGGCGCAGGCTGGAGCACGTCCGTGTGCAGCTTCCTGCCAGTCGATGTCGATATAATTGTATGCAAACACAGCACAACCTACGGGGCTTACGCCTACCGCCTTGTCCTGCATGCCCATTTCCTCAATTACTTCGGCTACGAGTTTGTGTACCATGCCGTGTGAGCAACCGGCGCAATAGTGCATATGGTTTTCGTTGAGAAGGTCTGGCTTCTTGTATACCAGGTTCTCGGGTGATACTATATCGTTCATACCAATTTCTCCTTTAATACTTTTACCATTTCCTCTGGCTCGGGCACGATGCCACCGAGTCGTCCGTAATGCTCTACAGGTACCTTGCCATTAACCGCCAGACGTACATCGTCAACCATCTGTCCGGCATTGATTTCGGCTACAAGTATACCTTTCACCTTAGCTGCTGCAGCTGCAATCTCGTTGGTCGGGAACGGCCACAGCGTGATAGGACGGAACAGTCCTACCTTGATGCCTTCGGCACGTGCCATCTCAATGGCCTTCTCGGCTATGCGCGCTGCGCTACCGAATGCCACAATCATATATTCGGCATCGTCCATGAACTTGGTTTCGTAGCGAACCTCGTTCTCACGTATCTTGCGATACTTCTCCTGCAGGTGCAGATTGCGCTGCTCCATAACCTCCGACTTCAACTCGAGCGAAGTGATTACGTTGGGCTTGCGACCCTTTGAGCGTCCTGTTGATGCCCATGGACACTCGCGCAGAATCTCCTCTTCGGTGCGACGGGGCTTGATAGGCGGCAGCACCACCTTCTCCATCATCTGTCCGATTACACCGTCGCTAAGAATCATAGCAGGTATACGATATTTAAAGGCAAGCGTGAAGCCAAGATCGACGAAGTCTGCCATTTCCTGCACCGAGTTAGGTGCAAGCACAATGATGTAATAGTCACCATTGCCGCCACCACGTGTGGCCTGGAAATAGTCACTCTGCGACGGCTGGATGGTACCCAGTCCAGGACCTCCACGCTGTACATTTACTATAAGTCCGGGAACTTCAGCGCCTGCCATGTAGGAAATGCCTTCCTGCATGAGCGACACACCAGGACTTGACGACGAGGTCATTACCTTCTTACCGGCACCACCACCACCATAAACCATGTTGATGGATGCCACCTCACTCTCTGCCTGTACTACAACCATACCGGTTGTTTCCCACGGCTTGAGCTCGGCAAGTGTTTCAATGACTTCTGTCTGTGGCGTAATTGGATAGCCGAAATAGCCATCGGCGCCACAACGAATAGCAGCGTGGGCAAGAGCCTCGTTGCCTTTCATAAGTTTAACTTCCTGTTCTGCCATAGCGATTAGTCCTCCATTTTTTTTCTGTAAACTGTTATACATCCGTCAGGACATACAATACCGCACGACGCGCATCCGATACATTCGTCCGGAAGCACTGCCTCAGCATAGCGATAGCCATGCACATTGACGGCTTTCGCTGACAGGGCAATCACATTTTTTGGGCAAGCCACCACGCAAAGGGAGCAGCCCTTGCACCGGTCGGTATTGACCACGATGACACCTTTAATTTTTCCCATAGTTTTTCGTTTTGTTTTAGGGTGTGTAGTTTATTTGATTAAGGGTTATACATGTCTTTGCAACGATAAGCAAGTATGTCGTCAAGCATCTGTTTGGCTTCGACGGCTGGCGAATCGGGGTCGAGGGCTATCGCTTCAAGATAGCAGTCGAGAGCATGCTTCCAGTCGCCCTTGCGTCTGTGCTCATTACCGAGCTTGTAATAATCCTCTGCTGTCATTGTTATATTAAGGTTGAGATGGTGTGATGTTGAGATGGTGGACAACATCACAACTACTTACCAACTGCCGCCTGAAGCGTGTTCTTCATGAGCGAGCAAATCGTCATCGGACCCACGCCACCAGGTACAGGTGTGATGTATGAACACTTGGGTGCAACCTCATCGAATTTCACGTCACCATTAAGACGGTAGCCGTTCTTGCGTGTAGCATCGGGCACACGTGTTGTGCCTACATCGATGATTACCGCTCCAGGCTTCACCATATCGGCTGTCACAAAGTCGGGGCGACCTATTGCAGCAATGATGATGTCTGCCTCAAGACATTCGTGCTTGATGTCCTTGGTGTGCGAGTGGCACACAGTGACGGTGCAGTCGCCATACTGCTTCTGCATCATAAGCTGCGCCATAGGCTTGCCCACGATGTTGCTGCGACCGAGCACTACGCACTTCTTGCCTGCTGTCTCGATGCCGTAGCGCTTGAGCAGCGTCACGATACCAAGCGGTGTGGCAGA
This sequence comes from uncultured Prevotella sp., assembly GCA_900550035.1. Classification (GTDB taxonomy): domain Bacteria; phylum Bacteroidota; class Bacteroidia; order Bacteroidales; family Bacteroidaceae; genus Prevotella. The sequence continues at coordinate 13,156 of URQS01000034.1, forward strand.
GATGAAGCACGGCAGTCCGATGGCCATGCGACCCACGTTGACTGGATGAAATCCGTCAACGTCCTTGCGATAGTCGATAGCTTCTATTATCTTCTGCTCGTCAATGTGGCGCGGCAGCGGCAACTGCACGATAAATCCGTCTACGTCGGCATCGCAGTTGAGTTTGTCGACACAAGCCAGCAGCTCTTCCTCGGTGACATCGTCCTCATAGCGAATGAGTGTCGACTTGAAGCCACACTTCTCACAAGCCAGAACCTTGTTCTTGACGTATGTCTCCGAACCTCCGTCGTGGCCTACGAGCACGGCAGCCAGATGTGGCTGCTTGCCTCCCTTAGCCATTATGGCCTTCACTTCTTCTGCTATTTCAGCCTTTATGGCTTCGGCAGTTGCTTTTCCGTCTATCAGTTGCATATTGTTATGTTTTAAAACTTAGGCATTCCGGGCATTCCCTTCATCTTACCCATCATTCCAGCCATCTTTGCCATATTGGTTCCGGTGACGAGCTTCATCATCTTGCGTGTCTGGTCAAACTGCTTGATGAGTCGGTTCACCTCCTGGATGTTGGTTCCGCTACCCTTTGCTATACGCATGCGGCGGCTCTGGTTGAGGATTTCAGGATTAGAGCGTTCCTTCGGAGTCATACTCTTGATGATGGCCTCGATGCCCTTGAATGCGTTGTCGTCGATGTCGACATCTTTGATGGCCTTGCCAACGCCAGGTATCATAGATGCGAGGTCCTTGAGGTTGCCCATCTTCTTTATCTGCTCAATCTGTCCGAGGAAGTCGTTGAAGTCAAACTTGTTCTTCTGAATCTTCTTTTGAAGGCGACGTGCCTCTTCCTCGTCAAACTGCTCCTGAGCGCGCTCTACAAGACTCACGATGTCGCCCATGCCGAGGATACGGTCGGCCATACGCGACGGGTGGAATACGTCGATAGCTTCCATCTTCTCGCCTGTTCCGACAAACTTGATTGGCTTTGTCACAACAGTGCGGATAGAAAGAGCGGCACCACCACGTGTGTCACCGTCGAGCTTAGTGAGCACTACGCCGTCGAAGTCGAGACGGTCGTTGAACTCCTTGGCTGTATTTACAGCGTCCTGACCAGTCATTGAGTCGACTACAAAAAGTGTCTCGTCGGGGTTGATGGCGTTCTTGAGATTTGAAATCTCGTTCATCATCTCCTCGTCGACAGCCAAACGACCCGCTGTATCGACAATCACTACATCGTAGCTCTTTGCCTTTGCCTCACGCAGAGCGTTGTTGGCAATGGCTATTACGTCCTTGTTGTCGGGCTCTGAATATACGGGTACACCTACCTGCTCGCCTACCACTTTGAGCTGGTCGATAGCAGCCGGACGATAAACGTCGCAGGCTACGAGCAACGGCTTCTTGTGCTGCTTGGTCTTGAGCATATTGGCAAGCTTGCCCGAGAATGTTGTCTTACCCGAACCCTGCAAACCGCTCATGAGGATGATAGCAGGACGACCGGTCAAGTGCAATTCAGCTGCTTCGCCACCCATAAGGTCGGCCAATTCGTCGTGCACAATCTTAACCATAAGCTGGCTCGGCTTCACGGCTGTGAGCACATTCATACCCATGGCCTTCTTCTTGACAGTATCGGTAAATGTCTTTGCTACCTTGTAGTTAACGTCGGCATCAAGCAATGCACGTCTTACGTCTTTAAGTGTTTCTGCAACGTTGATTTCGGTGATTTTTCCCTCACCTTTGAGTATCTTAAAACTGCGTTCCAGTCTGTCGCTTAAATTTTCGAACATATATGTTTTCTTTTCTTTTTGGTTTTCTTAAAATCGTCTGTGGCGACCCTTAAAGCCGCGCTGATTATATGTTAGTATGGTGCACACCATTCTCTCTCATATAGTATGTACAAAAGTAAACAAAAAATAACGAGCAATGCAAAGAACAGTATGCGTTTTAATTTATTTTAAAATACTTTTTATCAAATATGCGCACTAATATATGGTTTGTGCACATAAAGTAGGTATTGAAACTCTTGTGTATATGTATGTACACGTACTTATTTTAGGTATATCTCATTAAGTTCAGTAGCCACCAGTTCCTCACGCACAAGGCTGGCAAGTGCCACAGGCAGCACCTCACGTGGACAGTCTATCTGCTGCAGTTCGGTGACATGATGGCGCTTACGGTCGGCAAGGAGCGACATGATTAGCTGGCGTGCCTTTTGTTCCGGTGCTTCCGAACTCTTGCCCTTATGACTAAGACATACGTCGCATCGCTCGCAATCATGGCTGTCGGTCTCGCCAAAGTAGCCAAGCAACTGACGGCTGCGGCAAACGCTGTCGTTCGATGCATATTCAATCATAGAGTGTATGCGTGCCTCAAACTGCTCGCGACGGTCCTCGTACACCTCACGCGGAATGACGATGTCTTCAGCCAGCACACGGTCTCTGACGTAGGTGACGAGCGGCACGGAGCGTTGCGGTATGAAGTGCAGTATATGTCGCATACTCAGACTCTTTAGTATAAGATACACCTGCTGCTGTGTGAGTCCGGTGAGCTGCGCCAGCCGACTCTCCTCGATATAGCGATAGTCGATGAAGAGTCCGCTATACTCGCGCAATGCGGCTGTGATGACAGCCTCCTCGTTGGGGCTTGTAGAGTATAGCTGATAGAGCTGGTCGCGTTCGAGTATGAACTTCATACGTGTACGCGAGTCGGGCTCGGTCTCATATTCGATGTATCCGGCACGTGCCAGTATACGAAGAGCCGAATTGGCTATAGTTGGGAAATGCTTGAACGTGCGGCAGAAGCGGTCGAGATCGAGTGCAAAAGTGTGTCCTGCCCCATCGTCGGCTGCCACTTGCAGGAAATAGGCAAGATGGTCGTAGACGTTGCAGATGGTCTGGCGGTCGGGAAATTCCTCAAGCACTCGCCGGTCAAGACGCAAACGGTCGCTGTCGTTATATAGCAACACGGCGTAGGCACGTTCTCCATCACGGCCGGCACGGCCGGCCTCTTGAAAATACGCCTCAATAGAATTTGGACAGTCTATGTGCACTACAAGTCGCACGTCTGGTTTGTCGATGCCCATTCCGAATGCGTTGGTAGCCACCATCACACGCTTCTCGTCATCGTGCCACTGCTGTTGGCGCAGGTCCTTAACGGCATGTTCCAGTCCGGCATGATAGAATGTGGCGCTGATGTCGTTCTGTTCTATCAGTTCGCTTATCTCCTTGGTGCGTCGGCGACTGCGCACATATACTATGGCGCTGCCACGTGTCGACTTGAGTATGTGTATCAATTCCTCGTCCTTGTTGCCTGTGTTGCGCACCACATACGTCAGGTTCTTGCGCTCGAAGCTCATGCGGAACACGTTCTTTTCGCTGAATCCGAGCCTGTCCTGTATGTCGTCTATCACCTGCGGGGTGGCAGTGGCAGTTAGAGCAAGCACAGGAACATCGGGCTTAAACTGGCGTATGTCGGCGATGTGCAGATAGGAAGGGCGGAAGTCGTAGCCCCATTGCGATATGCAGTGAGCCTCATCAACGGTGATAAAGCTAACCTTCATGTGCTCAAGCTTTGCCTTGAACAGTTCGGTGCCAATACGTTCGGGCGACACATACAGCAGTTTGGTGCCACCAAGTATGCAGTTGTCAAGTACGCCCAATATCTCACGGCGACTCATTCCCGAATATATGGCTGCTGCAATGATACCACGACGGCGTAGGTTCTGCACCTGGTCTTTCATCAAGGCTATGAGCGGAGTCACTACTATACACGTTCCTTCCATGGCAAGTGCCGGAACCTGAAACGTCAGCGACTTGCCTCCACCGGTAGGCATAAGTCCAAGTGTGTCCTTACGCTGCATTATGCTGTTGATGATGTCGCCCTGAATGCCACGAAAAGCAGGATAGCCCCAGTATTTGTGAAGGATGGAAAGCAAAGACTCTGCCCCACAAAGGCCACAAACCCCACAAAGCCCCACCCCCGACCCCTCCCCCACAGGGAGGGGAGTGGTATGTTCGGTTACGCTCACATCGTAAGCATCGGATTCACACATCGACTTCTCGTGTTCATCTGACGAATTGCCTGATGTTGGCATTATAGGGTCTTTTATATCTGTTTCCATCAATCAACAAAAAAACACAACAAAATCTTTATCGCAATCAAAGCACAGCAACCAAATCACAGCAATCAAAGCATATCACTCCCCTCCCTGCGGGGGAGGGGCCGGGGGGGGGGCTTTGCGGGGGTCGTTTTCTTTTTACTCCTCCTCCGTCGGCCTGATATCCTCAATCTGCAGCTGCACCATATTGCGCTTGAACACATTGTCCTCAATAGTATATGCTATGTCGAAGCTGCGTTTTGACTTGATGTAACGTGCCGAGGCACTCTGCCCGAAGGCTATGCCATTGACAACATTGCTCGATTTGGAGTCGACCAGTTCGAGCTTGATGTGCTCCTGCTCGCGTCCCACCACCTTGCTCGTACCATAGTCGTAAACGCCTACAGTGCTGAAGAGCGGCTTGGTATTGCAAGGGCCGAATGGTGCAAAACGCTTCAGATCATTGTGTAGTTTCTTAGTGATGTCGCGGAAGTCGATCTCTGCATCAATATTGAGCATAGCCTCAGTCTGTTCGGGCTGTATATGCTCGTCGACATACTTCTGGAAACGGCGACGGAACTCTTGAATGTCGTTCCAACGCAGCGTCAGTCCGGCAGCATAGGTATGTCCGCCGAAGTTGACGAGCAGGTCGCGGCAACTCTTTATAGCAGAGTAGATGTCAAAACCCGTAACGCTGCGTGCCGACCCCGTAGCAAAGTCGCCATCGCGGGTGAGCACTACCGTCGGACGGAAATATATTTCGGTCAGTCGCGAAGCCACAATGCCTATCACACCCTTCTTCCAGTGCTCATCGTAGAGCACAATAGACGACTGATGACGCTGGCTTTCGAGTCTCGACACAATGTGGTTGGCATCCTCAGTCATCTGCTTGTCAATATCCTTACGCTTGTCGTTGTAGCAGTCGATGTGCTTAGCCTTTTCAAGAGCGTGCGAAAAGTCCTTCTCCACGAGCAAGTCCACGCTCTCGCGACCACTTTCCATACGTCCCGAGGCATTGATGCGCGGACCTATCTTGAACACGATATCGCTCATCGAAATCTCGCGTCCGCCAAGACCGCAGATGTCGATTATGGCCTTCAAACCGATACTGGGGTTCTGATTGAGCGTCTTCAGACCGTGGAAAGCCAGAATTCTGTTCTCTTCAGTCACCGGAACGATGTCGGCAGCAATGCTCACCGCACATAGGTCGAGCAACGGTATGAGTCGGGCGAAGGGAATGCCGTTGTTCTTTGCGAATGCCTGCATAAACTTGAATCCAACCCCACATCCGCAAAGATGTTTGAATGGATAGGTATCGTCAGGACGCTTAGGGTTGAGGATGGCTACAGCAGGCGGCAATTCGTCGTCGGGCATGTGATGGTCGCAGATGATGAAGTCGATGCCGAGACTCTTGGCGTAGGCTATTTCGTCTATAGCCTTGATGCCACAGTCGAGGATGATGATGAGCTTTACGCCCGTCTCCTTGGCATAGTCGATGCCCTTCTTGCTCACACCATATCCCTCATCGTAGCGATCGGGGATATAATACTCGATGTTGGAGTAGAACTGCTGTATAAACTTATACACCAGCGCTACCGCCGTGCATCCGTCCACGTCGTAATCGCCGTACACCAGGATGCGCTCCTTGCGCCCCATTGCGTCGTTAAGACGGTCGACGGCCAGGTCCATATCCTTCATGAGGAACGGATTGATAAGGTCGGCCAGCTGCGGATGGAAGAATCGCTTGGCCGCTGACTCTGTTGTGATGCCCCTTAGCATGAGCAATTGGGCGAGTATCGGGCTGATATTCAGCTTCGCCCCCAGTTCGTCAGCCGCCTGTTTCTCCTCTTTCGTAGGTGGCTTGTAATTCCATTTGAATAACATTATATATAGTATTTTTATTTTTCGTCATTGGGAGGGTGCAGATTGCTACGTTCGTATAGAGAAAAACGTGTGTAAAGTTACAAAATTATTACGTAAAATACCACCCTAATATAGTTTTTAACTTATATATAACGCTTGCCTATTAATCATATACAAATCATATTTAACTATAAAATTTACTTAATTATATATGTTATATAAAATAATTTAATTAATTTTGCCAACAAATTAAACACGCTAACATAAAACACGCTGACATAGCAGAAACAAAGCAACTACTCTCAAAATAAATCTAAATCAAAAACAATACCTCAGAACTATGAAAAGAAAACTTTGTGTGATGTCTGCCATCGTTGCGGCAGCATTGTTCGCAACCGACGCTTCTGCTCAAACCGTACTGTTCAAGAGCGACACAGTGTCTACCTGCTACCGCATTCCTGCATTGACTAAAGCCAAGGACGGCAGCATCTTCGCATTCACCGACTTCCGTCCGTGCCGCACCGATGTAGGCGGAGGCGTGATTGACGTAGTGGCTAAACGCAGTACCGACAACGGACGCACCTGGAGCAAGGAGCAGACCGTAGTCAAGGGCGGCGGCGACAACATCCCGTTCGATGTGGCTCACGGCGATGCCGCTGTGGTGACCGACCGCAAGACAGGCGAAATGCTTATGATGTGCGCTTCGGGCAACGTGTGGTACTGGCAGTCGACTCTGAAGAATCCCAACCGCGTGGGACGCTACTACAGCAAGGATGGATTCAACTGGAAGGGCGAGGAAATCACCGACCAGATATACAAGCTCATGAATGGTGCCGTTCACAAGCTGTTCTTCTCATCGGGCCGCATCTGCCAGAGCGCCAAGATAAAGGCTGGCAAGTACAACCGCATATACTCGGCTCTGTGTACAAACGTAGGCAACGTAGTGCTCTACTCTGACGACTTCGGACACAACTGGACTCCGCTGGGTGGCGCCGATGCACGTCCTGCCAAATTCGGCGACGAGGCCAAGATTGAAGAGTTGCCCAATGGCGACGTTCTGCTGTGCAGCCGCTCGCAGCGTGGTGCCGGTCGTATATTCAACATATTCAAGTATAGCAACGCAAAGCGTGCCGAAGGACAATGGCAGACTGCTGCCAATCTCGACCCGATGTACAAGTCGGCTATGTGCAACGGCGAAGTGCTCATCGTGAACGCTGTACGCAAGGCCGACGGCAAGAAGACCAACGTGCTGCTCTACTCGGTTCCGATGGATGCCAAGCGCAACTATGTGGGCATATACTATAAGGAGCTGGCTTCGACAGCCGACTATGCTTCGCCCGAACTGCTGACTAAGGGATGGAAGACTTTCCGTCTGAGCAACACCGATTCAGCCTACTCTACTATGGAACAGATGAACGACGGCAACATCGCCTTCTTCTATGAGGAGACCCATCAGAAGGGTGGCTACGACATGGTGTTCTACTCGCTGGCTCTCGACAAGATTACTAACGGTGAATTTGTAGCCGGTAAGGTAAAGAAATAAACATCAAACAAACATAGGACGCCACAAACTCCTATCACAAAAAAAAGGTTGCAAACCATAATGGTCTGCAACCTTTTTTGTTTGGTTATATATTTTGGATATAATGTCGTTCTTTGCGAATTACATCATGCCGCCCATGCCACCCTGGCCCATAGGCATTGCGGGAGCCTTTTCCTCAGGCTTGTCGCAAATGAGGCACTCAGTGGTGAGGAACATACCTGCGATAGAGGCAGCATTCTCAAGAGCTACACGCTCTACCTTAGCCGGGTCGATAACTCCAGCCTCACGCAAATCCTCGTAAACATCCTTGCGTGCGTTGTAGCCGAAGTCGCCTTCGCCCTCGCGAACCTTCTGAACAACAACTGCACCTTCGCCACCTGCGTTCTTAACAATCTGACGAAGCGGCTCCTCAATAGCACGACGTACGATGTTGATACCAGTCTGTTCGTCGGCATTGTCGCCCTTAAGGTCCTCAAGAGTCTTCTGAGCACGGATGTATGTAGTACCGCCACCTACAACAACGCCTTCTTCCATAGCTGCACGTGTAGCGCAGAGAGCGTCGTCACGCGGTCCTTCTTCTCCTTCATCTCTACCTCGCTGTTAGCACCTACGTAGAGAACGGCTACGCCACCGGCGAGCTTTGCAAGACGCTCCTGCAACTTCTCCTTGTCATAAGCACTCTTTGTGTTTGCAATCTCGCTCTTGATCTGAGCAACACGGTCAGCGATGAGGTTCTTCTGTCCGCAGCCGCCTACGATAGTGGTGTTGTCCTTAGAAACGGTAGCCTTCTCGCATGAACCGCAGAGGTCGAGTGTAGCCTTGTCGAGGCTCAAGCCCTTCTCCTCGCTGATTACAACGCCACCAGTCAGAGTAGCGATATCCTCGAGCATTGCCTTACGACGGTCGCCGAAGCCAGGAGCCTTCACAGCGCAGATCTTCAAGCCTGCACGCAGACGGTTCACAACGAGTGTGGTGAGTGCCTCTGAGTCTACATCCTCAGCGATGATGAGCATCGGGCGTCCGCTCTCTGCAGCCGGCTGCAGGATAGGCAGCAAGTCCTTAACGCTGCTGATCTTCTTATCGTAGATAAGGATGTACGGGTTGTCCATAACGCACTCCATCTTCTCTGAATCGGTTACGAAGTAAGCACTCAGATAGCCACGGTCGAACTGCATACCTTCTGTTACGCCGATGTTTGTGTCGCGACTCTTGCTCTCCTCGATGGTGATTACGCCGTCCTTAGACACCTTGCGCATTGCGTCAGCCAGAAGCTTGCCAATCTCCGGGTCGTTGTTAGCAGAAACGGTTGCTACCTGCTCAATCTTGTCGTAGTTGTCGCCAACGATCTCTGCGTTTGCCTTGATGTGTGCTACGACAGCAGCTACAGCCTTGTCGATACCACGTTTCAGGTCCATCGGGTTAGCACCTGCGGTTACGTTCTTCAAGCCCTCGGTTACGATAGCCTGAGTGAGGATTGTAGCGGTTGTTGTACCGTCGCCTGCGTCGTCGCCGGTCTTGCTTGCTACGCTCTTAACGAGCTGTGCGCCAGTGTTCTCGAACTTGTCTTCAAGCTCCACTTCCTTAGCTACGGTCACACCGTCCTTTGTAATCTGCGGAGCACCGAACTTCTTCTCGATAACTACGTTACGACCTTTCGGACCGAGTGTTACCTTTACTGCGTTAGCCAACTTGTCGACACCGTTCTTCAACAGGTCGCGTGCATCCATATTGTATTTAATATCTTTAGCCATTTCTTTAATTATTAATTATTAGTTATTAATTTTTATTTCTGAACAACAGCGAGCACATCACTCTGACGCATGATGAGATACTTTGTGCCTTCAACCTCAAGCTCTGTACCAGAATACTTGCCGTAGAGCACTTCGTCACCTTCTTTCAGAACCATCTCCTCGTCTTTTGTGCCGTTACCTGCTGCAACGATTGTACCGTGCTGCGGTTTCTCTTTTGCTGTATCAGGAATGATGATTCCACCGACTTTTTCTTCTGCCTGTGCAGGGAGTACGAGTACTCTGTCTGCTAATGGTTTAATGTTCATAATTCTTATGCTTTAAGTTTTTATAATTACTATTGGTTGTTGCGACGGCTCATCTGCCGTCCACTTTCGTTAAGGATATAGCCAAAAGCGTGCCAAAGCGCGTAGGATTATACCACATGACAAATATGACAGACCGAGAGTGACAGAATTGACACATACAAACGTTCTTTTACTTTTTTACCCTTTTACTTTTTTACTCTTTTACTTTTTTATTACCTTTGCACGTTAGATTAAGCGACACCTCTAAATATATACTGTCACAAAGCAACAAGACAAACAAAAATAAATGAAAAAGTACATACTCGACCTTACGGTCAACAGCGTTGAAGCTCTGAGCGACAAGCACGTGCTCATCAAGCTCACCGACGACAAACCGCTGCCCGAGATGCTTCCGGGTCAGTTCGTAGAGGTGCGCGTAGACAATTCGCCGTCTACATTCCTACGCCGCCCCATCTCTATCAACAACGTGGATTACGACCGCAACGAGCTCTGGCTCCTCATAGCTGCCGTAGGCGACGGCACACGCCAGCTGCAGAAGCTGCAGAAAGGCGACCGCCTCAACTGCGTGCTGCCACTCGGCAATTCGTTCACAATGCCTACAGACAGTACACAGAAGGTACTGCTCGTAGGTGGCGGCGTGGGCGTGGCTCCGCTGCTCTACTTCGGCAAGCGCATCAAGGCGATGGGCGGCGAACCTACGTTCCTGCTCGGCGCACGCTCGGCTAAGGACGTGCTGGAGCGCGAACTCTTCGAGCAGGTAGGACGCGTACTCATCACCACCGAAGACGGATCCGAAGGCGAAAAAGGCTTCGTAACCAACCACTCCGTACTGGCTCAGGAGCACTTCGACCGCATCTCTACCTGCGGACCGAAGCCGATGATGATGGCTGTGGCTCGCTACGCCTTCAAGAACGACATCGAGTGCGAGGTATCGCTCGAGAACAAGATGGCGTGCGGTGTCGGAGCATGTCTTTGCTGCGTAGAGAAGACTATGGAAGGCAACAAGTGTGTATGTAAGGAAGGTCCGGTAATGAATATAAAGAAACTGACATGGCAGATTTAAGTGTAAAGATTGGCGGTCTGAAACTGAAAAACCCCGTAATGACCGCATCGGGAACATTCGGATACGGTCTGGAGTTCGCCGACTTCGTGCCGCTCGAAGAGATTGGTGGCATCATCGTTAAGGGCACCACACTCAACCCACGCGAGGGCAACGACTATCCACGCATGGCTGAGACGTCGCAGGGCATGCTCAACTGCGTGGGCCTCCAGAACAAGGGTGTCGACTATTTCTGCCGCAACATCTATCCGCAGATAAAGGACATCGACACAAACATGATCGTCAACGTGAGCGGTTCGTCGCCAGACGACTACGCCGAGTGCGCTGCACGCATCAACGAACTGGAGAACATCCCGGCAATCGAGCTGAACATCTCCTGCCCTAACGTGAAGCAGGGCGGCATGGCTTTCGGCGTAACCACAACGGGCGCAGCCAGCGTGGTGCGTGCCGTACGCGAACGCTACAACAAACCCATCATCGTGAAGCTCTCGCCGAACGTGACAGACGTGACAGAGATAGCAAAAGCAGTAGAAGCAGAGGGTGCTGACAGCGTGTCGCTCATTAATACACTCATGGGCATGGCAATCGACATCGAGCGCCGCCGCCCGATGCTCAGCATCAACACCGGCGGACTGAGCGGTCCGGCAGTCAAGCCGGTTGCCGTGCGCATGGTATGGCAGGTGGCTAAGGCAGTGAAGATACCAGTAGTAGGTCTTGGTGGCATCTGCACCGCAGAGGATGCCATCGAGTTCCTCATGGCTGGCGCAACAGCCATCGAGATTGGCACCGCCAATTTCCTCGACTCCGCCGTAACCATCAAGGTGCGCGACGGCATCAACAACTGGCTCGACAATCACGGCTGCTCTTCTGTAAGCGAGATTATCGGTGCATTAGAAGACTAATTTCTAAAGCCCTGCTTCAGGACTTCAGAAAGTTGAGATGGTGAGCCGTCAAGATGTCGACACCGTAGCATCTGCAATGGCGAACAATTTGACATTATCCATAAATATAAACGTAGCGGAGACCCTCCGCTACGTTTTTTGCATCTATACAAGTTCATGCTTAATCCGTAGTTTTTAGACGCAAAAACGATAAAAAGCGATTATAAATGTTAAATATCAGTATAAGAACGCAATTCGCGCCGTAGTTTTTTTACGGACAACACATTTTTATGTATCTTTGTTGACAAGATAATTAACTAATAAATATTGTCATGTTAACGAAATTCGCAGTTAAGAACTATAGAGGGTTTAAGAATCGTATCGAGTGGGACTTGTCTCATCCAAGCAATTATACGTTCAATAATGATGCTGTACGTAATGGCATTATAAAGAATGGCATCATCTACGGACCGAATGGAGCTGGTAAATCGAATTTCGGATTGGCAATATTCGATATCGCAAACCATCTTTCTCACAAGTGGAAGAAGCCTGATTACTATCTTAACTATGCTTGTGCATCATGCCACAACGAGCCCGTTGAATTCGATTACACCTTTGCTTTCGACGGGCATGTGGTTGTATACAATTACAGTAAAGTGGCATCGGAACTTAAAGGCGATATTATTAGCGAAAAGCTGACTATTGACAACAAAGAAGTTCTTGTTAAAGACAAAAAAGAACTTGCAATTTCCGAAGATTTTGGCTTGACAGCCGTTGCCATCAAGAATCTTAAAGACAGTGCCAACAATATTTCTATAGTAAACTATCTGTTAGGTTCTGTACCACTTTCCAAAGACCATGCCTTGCTGCAACTCCGTGATTTCGTAGAGAATATGCTGTTCTTCAGAAGTCTCGATTATCGCGAATTCATTGGATTGAAAGAAGGTGGCAGCAACGTGGAAGAGTATATCGTAAAAAACAACCTTGCTGACGACTTTTCTGCTTATTTGAAAGAAGTAAGCGGTCAAGAGTATGAGTTTGCACCTAACACACAGGGCGATAACATTCTCTTCTGCATGATGAACGGTGTGAGAATTCCGTTCCAATGGGTTGCATCCACCGGCACAAGGAATCTGGAGTTGCAGTATTATTGGCTGAAAGAGATGGACAACGCTTCGTTCGTCTTCATCGACGAGTTTGATGCATTCTACCATCACGAACTTTCCTATAAAATTTGCAAGCGATTGTTTGAAGGCAACAACCAGGTGTTCGTAACCACCCACGACACCTTCCTTCTTTCTAATGACTTGCTTCGTCCAGACTGCTTCTTTATTCTTAGAAACAACGAAATAAAGGCTATTTGTGACTTGACGGACAAGGAACTTCGTTTTGCTCATAATTTGGAGAAACTGTATCGAGGCGGAACTTTTGGCTTATGATTCTATTTATATTTGAAGGCGATGAGCGTGAGCCGCGCCTGTATAGAACATTGGAAAGACTCTATTTCCCGAAGGTGAATGACAATATCATTTGTTCTTTCGGGAACAACATATACGATCTTTACAATGAGCTGAAGGAATATGAAGATGGTGGAGATGTTGTTTCCGTCATGCGAGAACGTTTGGCAGCAAGAGGCGACTCCACCTTGAACGGCATCAGAAGTTCAGACATTTCGGAAATATTCCTATTTTTCGACTATGACTTCCAAAACTCACACCTTTCGCTTGAAGAGATCAATCGAAGAGTAGAAGAGATGCTGACGTTGTTTGCAGACGAAACCGAGAACGGAAAACTCTACATCAACTACCCGATGATTGAGTCCATCCGCTATACCAAAGAACTTCCCGACACTGATTATGCAAACTATGTAGTAAGCAGAGAAGAGTCTAAGGACTTCAAACGTCTGGCTCGTGATTTTTCGGCATACAACAATCTCGACCACATATTGTTCAAGGATGGCGAAACGCCGACCAAAGAAAAATATATGAAGGTGAAAGACAATTGGCAATATCTTAAACAGATGAATGTCAGTAAAGCTAACTTGCTTATAGCAGGAGTAAATACGATGCCTTTAGAGAAGTCAGTAATCAATCAGTTATCAATATTCGAAAAGCAAATACTGCTCTATGTCAAACCTAATAGAAGTGTTGCCATATTAAACTCTTTCCCAATCTTCATATACGAATATATGAAATAGAAGGTTGTTTATACAGAAAAGTGAAGGCTACCATAAAAAATGTTTAACATTTTATTGCTGTCCGCTAAAACTGATAAAAACCGATGGACGGAATTAGTTTCTTCTGTGAAAAACAGTCGAAATTCGACGAAAATCACATACTTCTGTCGAAAATTCGTCGTAATAGTTTTAAATTCGTCGTAATTCAACAGAATTCATAGCGAAAGCGACCAATTATTACAATAGTGGGCACCGTCAAAAAGCAAACCGAATAAAATCGGTCGATTCCTGTCGCTTATTGTTTGTTGAGCGTATTTCTTTGTAGTATTACTTATTGGGGTATAGTATTTTTGGCAAATTATCAACTTATACATTCTGCAGAATTGTGGAAATGTACTTGGCTTATGATAGGAATGTCTGTATTCCTTGTAATATTATTAGGGTATTGTGGATATCGAAAGTGGCTCTAGTAGTTTTGTAGTCTTGCTTTCTTTGTGTTCTTGTACTTTAGTTAAAATGTTGAGTTTTACAAGGAAAATGTGAATTTTACAAGAATATTTTTGTATATTTGTTGAAATTTAAAGATTTACAAGAAATAGTAAATGTTCCAAGAAGATTAAATCAAGTTTTCTAAATAACAAGAAAGAAGGATAATCCTTCTTTCTTGCTAGAATTTTATGATATCTTTAATGATGTCTTCTTTGACACCAATTTCTTTCAGCATAAAAGCACGAATGATTTTTGTTAATTTATAAGCAACTTCTTCGTATTGGCTTTTATCAAAAGAATTCTCATCATTGGAATTCGGGTGAGTAATGTTGTTTCTGGTTTTTACTGCTTTTGTTGCAAAATCCTTGTTAAGTTCATCGGGTAGTAACCCCTTAAGGTTGTCTAACAATTTGCAAAAACGAGAATCAAGTTCCTTTCCTGTAGTATGAAGAAGCCAATTCTGTAAGTCCGTCTTATCTCTTTTGTCAAATACACTATCTGCCTTTTGTAAGATTTCTTGAACTCTTTTTGCCCGCTTACTTTTTGGGTTAACATTGCCATTCTCTCCTTTATACTCTTTAGTTATAGAGTCTATAAAAGAAATGTAGTTTCTTATTTGTGAAGCAGGTGGAGAGTACCAGTTTAATGATGTTTCGTAAAAAGCATTTATAGCATCACTATACTTGTTGTATAATTCGTTCCATGCACTAAAAATTGCTAATATTTCTTCGTGTGTAAAGTCCATCAATTTGGTCTGAGGAGAAGATGCTTGCGGAATATCAATATACCGATAAGCATACTTTTCATTTACTTTGTAAAGGAATTTTCCTTGATTATAACAAGTGATATTTTCTGGCATAAATGTTCTATTTGTTAATAGGTATAGTAAAAAACAACATTTGTGCATCATCTCTAAACTTTCTTCAAAAGATGGATGTTTTCGAGGAAGCAATCGCAAAAATGCATGCTGTGTAATTCCTTGATTAATATTTTCTAAAGTACGGCTAAAACAGAAATAAATATCAATATTTATTTCTTCTGATTTTAGCAAGGTATAAGGTCTTGGCGGATAAAAATAAATGAGGTTCAAGTTCGGATCATTGATTTCATTCTCAATTTCTTTGAATCCAGATTCCATTATATTAGCTGCCCATTGATCGAGTAGGGGTGAGCCAAACCCTATAGCTCTTACGTTTTCAAATGAAAGAGTGTTGTTAAAAATAAACAACTTTTTGACGTCATATATATAATGCTTTAAATTATTACAAAAATGACTTGACTTTATACCTATTAAGCCTTGTAAAGCAATGCTCTCTGAGTATTCTTTGTCTTTTTGTTTATCATAAGAATATGCAGAACCATATAAGTAATCCAATTGCTCTGAATGGGCAATACCTTCCCCTTGAAAGCATAATTCTATAAAGATGTTTTGCTTGTCAAGGAATAAAGTACCATAATATTGTTTGCTTGGGTTATTTGGCTGGTACCATAATCCGATGTATCGTGATTCAAACTTAAAATCAAATCTATCTATCATGCCTTTACTGAATTAAGGATTAGTATATATATGTACCATGCCCTGCTTTAGGCATAGTATGGTACATACGTCATGAATTTCTTAGATACAATATCTGTATTAGCTGCCTTGATGAGACCTGCCTCTTGTGTATCAGCAATGATTCTTGAAGCGACAGATGATTGCGTCTTTTTGAGATTAAAACGTTCTCTGACAGATTGATTGTTCATACTCATGCCATCCTCGTTTACAAGGCAAGCATGCTGATAGCAAGCCTCTATCTTTTCTTCTTTTGTCATATCATTTAGTTCCTTGTGAGGGAACAGTGTAACTCTTGTACACATTTCCTCCTTTGCTATTCTAGCAGCAGGAAGGTGCATGGCTTCTATGGCGGCAACCGCTCTATCTATACCACTGCCACGTCGTTCACAAAAACCCAACAAAAACATTAGTTCTGCTAATTTCTCATTGCGAGAGTTTGGCGGCAAGTCTATCAGCCGATTGACATCGTTAAGTGGTGCACCAGGATTGGTTATGACAACACGATTTGAGAAAATCTCAATAGTTAGATTTATTCCAGAGATCCCGAAATCTTGATGTACCAAGGCATTAGCTGTGAACTCACGTATTGCAATTTGTGGGTATTCTGCAACATCTTTACGCTTGACTTCAATGCTTTCTATTGAGACATTTTTCATGATGAAGTCTATTAACCCCTCAAATCCGACAGCATATCCATATTGTCCGAACTGTTCTAGTAGGGTGTTGCGATTGTTGGTACCCACATACTTGCGTACAATGACTTTTCGGTTGCTGAGACCTTCAAAATCATTTAAGTTATTGGCAAATAAAATAGCACCAAGATTGGTTATGCTCCAATTGTCCTCTTCTCCAATACAGAACCCATACTCAGCCATTCTATGCATGATACTATCTACAGACTTGGGGGTATCTTTGTCCAATAGTTCAAAGAACTTTCTGAAATTCAAAAGTTGCAAAACTTCGTTTTTCGTTAAATCTCTTTTGGCTATTCTTTCCTCAAAACTTAACCCTTGTGAGGTGGCTATCATATTTCGTACTTGTAGTTCAGACATTTTACGAGTTTGTCCATTTGCTCTACAATATGACTCATGATAATCTTTTCCTCGAAGAAATATCGGCTTTTCTCTTTGTTCTGGTACATAAACAAAGAGAACTGGATGACCATTGTATTCAAGAACAGCATGGTCTATATCAACTGCTTGCGAGGGATTGTTGTGGGCGATGTTTCCCATATGTTTAACAATCTTCTCAATTTCTTCTTTCGTAAGTACAGTAAATGTGGCATCATCATTTACTCCATATGCAAACATACCGCCACCTTGATGGTTGCTAAAAGCACAGATGTGTTGGGCAAGTCTATCCGTTTTCACAGATAGATTGCTCTTCCAATCCAGTTCACTCAATTCATGAGGAATGGGTGTTAAACTTTCCTTTAAAATATCTAAAGCTTTATCTTTCCAATTCATATCTTTATTATTGCATGGAATTTTCTTTGCAAATAAAAAACTACTGATAATCAACCACTTAATAAAATAAGGATTTTCCTTTGCAAATAAAAACCGATTAATATATATGTTCCTTAAAACGAGTCTGTAGACTCTTTATTGTTTACTGCCTCAAGTAATTGCTCCAGTGTTGTGAAGTATGGTTCCTTTTTATATGGATTTGCAGACTTCTTAAGTTGAAGAATTTCGCCAGCCTTACCTTCAAATGAGATTTCGGGATTATTACTCTCCAAGTCGAATGCTAAATAATATTCTTTACTTGCACTAAACTCTTTCTTCTGAAGGTCATCCCCACAGAACGAGTTCTTCAAATTCTTAAATTCCTTCCATTCACAGCGAGCATTCTATTGTGGGTACTCACGAAAGAGATATTGTTGTAGTTCGAGTTGGGGCATATTTAGTATATCTTTCGTTTAATTATTGTATACTGCTTATATTTAGATTAGGCTATAACGATAAAGCCTACAGATATTTAAGTATAGAGGGTGTACCAAAATGACACACCCTCATGCTAGTATGTAATTACTAAGACCTTGTACAGACGGATATATGTTCCTTACCTGTTGTTTCTTCAAAGGAAATATTAATTCCACAGAATTCAGAAACAATATTATATATGGTAACCTCATTTACATTTATGTCTTCGTCTACGATAATCATATCGCTCATAAGGCCTGCAAAATCAGCTTTCTGCTCATCACTTAAAAGTTTAATTTGAGAGAGTGCGATGAGGGAGTTCTTTGATTTAACTAATTCGTGGTCCTCATCTTGAAGCTCAAATTTCTCTTTTAGCTTATTGAAAAAGAAAGTTTCACGGGCATCAATTATACCATCGGCATGAATGATGTCTAGAAGAATTCGCATTACAGCGATTTTTTGTTGAAATGTATATTCCATATTTAATTACTTTTTGAGTTTCCACGTTTCTCCCGAGTGGGTATTCTTGAAGTTCTCATATTCTTCTTTATTATTGACAATGGCGGTTGAATTCTTTGCCGTAGAGGGTTTGCCGGACTTTGTGTACTTTTGCAATTTCAGAGGGAATGAAATGAGATTTCTTGTTTGATATTCCATGCTCTGAATTTCTTCTATACCAAAGAGATTTTCTGTTTCATTGTTACTATCAACATGTGAAACACCTTTATTTGTTTGGGGCTCTTGTTTTGGTTTTTCATTCTTGTATCCTCTACCCATCGATGAAGGGATATAACCTTGATCATCTCCTTGATATGGTGAAAACAATTCTTCTGACTGTCGTCCCCAAGTAGAATAACCTCCTCTACCCTGACTGTAGCCAGGTTGACCAAAATGGTTGTACTCTGTATCTTTTTTGCCCTTCTTTTTACTTTTCTTTCTACGCTCTCTTTCACGTTCACGCTCTCTTTCACGTTCACGCTCTATGCGTTCCATTTCACGCTTTGCTCTTTCACGCTCTTCTTGCTTTTGACGAAGAATAGCTGCCATTTCCTCCTTTGATTTATATATATCAAGAGGTAATAATTCATAAAGACATGCATATGTCTTATTGTGGCCAAGTGCAATACCAATCATGTATGAAGCAATAGTGAAACTTTCTCCAAAAGATGCTTTACAAGCCGAAATAAACTCCTCATTATATGTAAATTCATCCTTATAGAGGTCTCTCATTTTGAGGTAATTTACACCGACAAGAATAAAATCTACTTCAGGAACAAATGAAGCAATCTTTGTAAGGAAGCCAGATGCCATTTCATTCTGTTTCAAAAGACGAAGAATATCATTAGATTTTAATCCTTTACCTTCATATGTAGTAAGGGTTTTGTATATGTCAGTAGATTCGACTATATAATCTTCCACTTCTTTCTTTGACATAAAGTTGACGATTATATGCACGATATCCATAAAGTATCCAAGTGACTCTTTGGGATAGAAAGAGTTCTTTCATATCTCATAAGATATACCCAAAGGGAAACATCTCCAGAAGGACGAATATCGTCATATACGTTAGAAAGCATTTCTTCTACCGTATCTTCAGATATAAGTCCCTTACATTTTTCTAGACCTTCTAACTTGAAGATATTGAAAATATTTCTAACACCCTGCATTGAGCTTTGGTATAGCTGCCTTTTCTTGATAAGACTGATAGCATCAGGCCATATAGGATCATCAATTTTCACGTGTTCATCAAATGATGATTCATATTCCTTTTTAGCTTCACTGTCTAATGGGAAAATATGCTTTACTTCTGTAATAATAACAAAAGAAGGATCACCAGCATCATTAGCCTTTGTAAAATTGATAATCATGTATGCAAATGAACTCTCAAACGAATTTATTCTTGCAAAGAGAGCGTCATAAATATCGTCTCTCTTTGGAAGTTCAGAAATAGGACAATTAAATTCAACTACCTTTTCTGAGTTCAAATAGAAAAAACCGAATTTGAAGAAGTCGATGAAATCGGCTCTTCGTATTAATGCAAGATAATTTTTCATAATTAAATACCAAAGATATTTCCGCCACTAGATGTTGTTTGTCCACTCAAAACATCACTAATGTTAATACTGCTGCAGTCTCCAGCAAAATTGTTGAGATATGCAGAACGTGAACCGCTATATGTAAGATAGAGGTTATTTCGGCTTCTTGTCATAGCAACCATAAATAGAGTACGACTTAGTCTTTCACTACTATTGATGTATAAAGACTGACTTAAACCAGGAAGAAACACATTATCAAAATCCAATCCCTTTGAGCTATGGTAGGTCATAACACAAATCTTACCTCCGCCTTCTGTAAAAGAACCATATCCGTTACCCACATATTGGAGTTTTATGCCATTAGTTCTAAGGTAAGAGTTGAGTTCGTTGTAATCAACTTTTCCCCATCTATTCAACTGTACAGACCATTGACTCTTATCTAATGCTGTAAGAGCCATTTGAAAGAATTCCAAAACCTTTTGATGAGAGGGGATAAGAATAGCTGCAGTTTCACCGATATTAACAGCTTTTTGTGCTTCCGTCATAATGTACTTGGCTTCTTGCTCAGCTGAGTTTGCAGAGCACAAACGTATTTGTGTAGTACGCTTTGTCATATCGCGACGTGCGGTGAAAATATTCATATTAGGCATGAATTTTTCAACGGCAGCGATGATAGAACTTGAAAGACGATGGATGATACCAAGTTCGAAATCATAACAGTTCAAAAGCGAAGTGATTTGTGAAGGAGAAACAGTAGCCTCTCTGTATTTAGGATCAATCTCAAAAATAGATTGGTTTTCGTCTCCGGCAACAATTACATGTTTTGCTCTACTATTCATTGTAGCCAAAACCCTACCAGTCATATCCTGTACCTCATCGCTAAGTATGTAGTCATAGTTAGATGAGCTATCCATAAATTCATAGTACGTCATAATATTGGCAGGAACACCCATTTCCACAAATGCAGCCTTAAACATCGCAATCAAGGAATGAGTAAAGACAACAACAGCAACCTTTGCGTTGGGGTCTTTTCTCTTAATGTGCTTCATTGTATATGCTAATAAAACAGACTTGCCTGAACCAGGAAATCCCTTAATCCAAACATTTTTCTGATTGATGTCGACATTTTCGACAAAATCACGCTGCTGGTCATCCAACATATTTTCAGGAACTAGCCATGCCATAATTTCACAGACTTATTAGTTTATAATATTGTTAAAGATTTTGTTCTTGTTTGAGTTAAATTTTCCTCGTCGTAATAGGTTGTTTGCTCAATTTTCGGCTTTGCACTTCTTATCTCATAAGCTTTGTCTTTCTTTCCTAATTCCTCTGCAACGGAAGCGAACCAACCATAGTCAGAATTATAAAAAAGATTTGCCTTCCATTTTTGTTCATATTTGTCATATGCGATTTGGAATTTTTCTTTAGCCTCAGACTCCTTACCTTCACGTTTATCAAGCCTTCCCAGCAAAATATTAATGCAAGGTTCAAAAGGGTTGAGTTCATAAGCCTTGTTCAAATATTGTCTTGCTCTTTTCAAGTCCCTGTAGAAAAGAGTATTGCCAAGATTGAAGTTTGCCCAATAGTCATTAGGATTATGGTCAAGTGCTCGTTCAAAGAAATCTATAGCCTTATCTCTATTGCCGGAATTATGGTAATAAACGCCGATAAGGTTATACTCTTCTGGATTAGGATATATTTCGTTTTGCTGTTCGAGAGTCTCGGCAGCTTTGAAATCGTTTCCTGCATCTTCATAGGCTTTTCTGAGAGAAATCAAGCAATTCTTT